>NZ_JBIAXT010000102.1:0-1061 GCF_042896945.1 Streptomyces sp. NPDC001222 | reverse complement strand
GACCAGCATCCGTGGTTCCAGCAGTCCCGTGCCGATCCCGAGGGCCCCTACGGCGACTACTACGTGTGGGCCGACGACGACAAGCAGTTCCAGGACGCGCGGATCATCTTCGTCGACACCGAGGCCTCCAACTGGACCTTCGATCCGGTGCGCAAGCAGTACTTCTGGCACCGGTTCTTCTCCCACCAGCCGGATCTGAACTACGAGAACCCGGCCGTGCAGGAGGAGATGATCTCCGCGCTGAGGTTCTGGCTGGACCTGGGCATCGACGGCTTCCGCCTCGACGCGGTGCCCTATCTGTATCAGCAGGAGGGCACCAACTGCGAGAACCTTCCGGCCACGCACGAGTTCCTCAAGCGGGTGCGCAAGGAGATCGACGCGCAGTACCCGGACACGGTGGTGCTGGCGGAGGCCAACCAGTGGCCCGAGGACGTCGTCGACTACTTCGGCGACTTCGACAGCGGCGGCGACGAGTGCCACATGGCCTTCCACTTCCCGGTCATGCCGCGCATCTTCATGGCGGTGCGCCGGGAGTCGCGTTACCCGGTCTCCGAGATCCTGGCCAAGACCCCGGCGATCCCCTCGAACTGCCAGTGGGGCATCTTCCTGCGCAACCACGACGAGCTGACCCTGGAGATGGTCACCGACGAGGAACGCGACTACATGTGGGCCGAGTACGCCAAGGACCCCCGGATGCGCGCCAACATCGGTATCCGGCGCCGGCTGGCCCCGCTGCTGGACAACGACCGCAACCAGATCGAGCTGTTCACCGCGCTGCTGCTGTCCCTGCCCGGCTCGCCGATCCTCTACTACGGCGACGAGATCGGTATGGGTGACAACATCTGGCTCGGTGACCGCGACGCGGTGCGCACCCCGATGCAGTGGACCCCGGACCGCAACGCGGGCTTCTCCTCCTGCGACCCGGGCCGCCTCTACCTGCCCACGATCATGGACCCGGTCTACGGCTACCAGGTCACCAACGTGGAGGCGTCGATGTCCTCGCCGTCCTCCCTGCTGCACTGGACCCGCCGGATGATCGAGATCCGCAAACAGAACCCCGC
>NZ_JBIAXT010000101.1:0-1083 GCF_042896945.1 Streptomyces sp. NPDC001222 | reverse complement strand
CAGTGAGAAGGTGAAGACTATGTTCCGCAACGCACTTGAGCCGTGGCACCTGGTGCTCCTGGTTCTGGTGATCGTCCTCGTGTTCGGCTCGAAGAAGCTTCCGGACATGGCGCGGTCGCTGGGCAAGTCCGCGCGGATCCTCAAGAGCGAGGCCAAGGCGATGAAGGACGAGGGCAAGTCGGCTGCCCAGCCGTCCACCCAGCCGGCCGAGGAACAGTCCCAGGCTCAGCGCACGATCCAGGCGTCTCCCGGCGACGTGGGCAGCTCCCGGCCGGTCAGCGAGCCGACGGACACCACGACCCAGCGCTGACGCGAGGACCGGGGTTGTCCGGTCCGCTGCACGAGATGAGGATGTGGGTTGCTCAAGCCTGCCCGCAAAAAGGAGAGGGATGCCGAGGGGCGCATGCCGCTCGCGGACCATCTTCGTGAGCTGCGCAACCGGCTCACCAAGGCCGTCCTGGCGATCGTCGTCGTCACGATCGTGTGCGCCTTCTTCTACCAGCACGTCATCAACTTCGTCACCGCGCCGCTGCTGCGCTCGGTCGGCTGCAATCAGTCCTTCGGGCAGCTGGCACAGGCGAAGGGCAACACCCGCTGTGCGCACATCACCATCAGCGACCTTCTGGGGCCCTTCACGCTGGCGCTGAAGGCCTCCCTGACCGCCGGCGTGGTGCTGGCGTCGCCGATCTGGCTCTACCAGCTGTGGGCGTTCGTCGCACCAGGTCTGCACCGCCACGAGAAGAAGTACGCCTACGCGTTCGTCGGGTTCGGCGTGCCGCTCTTTCTCGCCGGCGGTTACCTCGCCTACCGCGTGCTGCCCGCCACGGCGAAGTTCATGGTCGACCTCACGCCCGCCGGTGTGGAGAACCTGCTGTCACTGGACAAGCTGCTCGACCTGGTGACGCGCATGGTGCTGGTCTTCGGCCTGGCCTTCGAGATGCCGCTGCTGCTCGTCATGCTCAACCTCACCGGCATCCTGTCGGGCCGGCGCATGCTCGGCTGGTGGCGCGGCATGGTCGTGGGTATCGCCGCCTTCGCGGCGGTGGCGACGCCCACCGCCGACCCCATGTCGATGCTGGCGCT
>NZ_JBIAXT010000100.1:0-1145 GCF_042896945.1 Streptomyces sp. NPDC001222 | reverse complement strand
AGGCGGAGGCACGCGGCATCTACGCGCCGGTCTACGCCCTGTCCGACAGTGCGCCCGGGGCGAGTGTCATCGCGCCCGGTGATATCCGTGGAACCCGGCTCATTTCTGAGAAGCGCGGGGGTGCCTGCTGTGGCCTCGACGGAGCCGACGGGCCCAACATGGCCTGCGAGGCATGCGACCTCCCCGTGGCGACGAGGGTCGACGACTGCTCGCTCTGGCAGGCAGTGCGGCTCAGCTCTGACGCCGTGCACCGCGTCCCCGTTGACGGTGTCCACGCTGCGCCCCTCTCCTGGGCGGAGCTGGCAGAGAAGGGGGAGGAAACGCCCCCGTTCGAGCCGATCGCCACGTGGGGAGGACGGTTGGGGTCGAACCACTACTGGTCGTGGAGTCCGCAGTGGGAGGCGGCAGCCGGCCAGGCGCTCGCCCACCTGCTGGTTGCCTCCCGAGGGCAGTCGGTGAAGGTCCCGGTCGGCCTGACCGCGGACGTGTTCCAACGCGCGCTCGACGCCCTACTGCCCGCAGGCCCCCCGAAGCGGCGCGCCGTCCTGGCTGGACCGGGACGGCCCTCCCCCGACACGGGCGTCGACATTCTCCTCGTACCGGTCCACCCCCAGACGGGTCAGACCTGGACCCCCGCCGGCCCGACTGAGTCGGCATGCCTGGTGCCCCTGCCGCTGGGGGTGTGGCTGTGGCTGGTCTCTCCCCAGCCGTACTTGCCGGTTCCCGCGTCGGGCCGCATACCGCAAGACGTACTACGCGACGACCCGCTCCCGCTGCTCCCCAACCACCTGTTCCGGGCCGACCGGGAAACGTTCCAGCACACCTTGGTCCGGCTACCAGCCGTGCGCAGCCCGTGGCTGCGCACGATCCTCGAGAACCTCACGCAGGGCACCTCGGCCGACCTCTTCTAGCCATCTGGCAATCGAACAGCGCCAGACTCTCGCGCTTCCCGAAGTGGTCGACATCTGCTGTCCAATCTCGTGAACAAAGCCACGCCCTCAGGCACTTCGCGGCCGCACGAGCTCTTACCGTAGCCGCGGCCGCGCAGGTGGGTCTGACACGAAAATGAAGTGCGCTGCCCAGGTCAGGCGGCTTGGATCGGTTCGAAGCGGAGCGTCAGGCCGAGGCTATTGGCCTCCTTGATC
>NZ_JBIAXT010000099.1:0-1321 GCF_042896945.1 Streptomyces sp. NPDC001222 | reverse complement strand
CTTGAGTTCTAGGAGTCGTCGCAACACCCCAGCCCAAGGGGTGCGATGGAGTTCCAGATCCGCAAGGTGCGGACGGTGGCCCAAGGCCGTAAGCGGCTGGTCCGTGAGCGGGAGGAATACTTCCGGCTCATGGACCAGGGCGTAAGCAGTTCCGAGGCGTGCAGGCGCGTCGGGATCAACATCCGGACGGGCAAGCGGTGGCGTAACGGCCGCAACCCGTCCGGCAGGCACAAGGCGGCCCCACCGGTTTCTCGTCCGGTGGTGCCGTCGTCTGCTTCGTCCCGGTACCTGTGCGAGGCCGACCGGATCCACATAGCCGACCGGCTCCGGGAGAAGGCATCGATCCGCACGATTGCCGCCGAGCTGGGCCGCAGCCCCTCCACGGTCAGCCGGGAGATCCGCCGCAACGGCATGCCCCTGCGCAAAGACTCCTCCCGCTGGGCCTACCGCCCCTTCGCTGCCCAGGCCCGCGCCGAATCCCGCCGACCCCGCCCGAAGCCGGGGAAGATCGGCCAGAACGCCGAGCTGCGGGACTTCATCCAGGACCGCCTGGACCTACGGTGGAGCCCGGAGCAGATCTGCCAGGCTTTGCGCGCACGCTTCCCCGACCGGCCGGAGATGCACGTGGTCCACGAGACCGTCTACCAGGCCCTCTACGTCCAGGGCCGCGGTGAGCTGCGGCGGGAGCTTGCCAAGGCTCTGCGGACCGGACGGACCCGGCGCAAACCGCGCCGTCAGGCACAACAGCGCCAGCCCCGCTTCGCCACTCCGATGGTGATGATCAGCGAACGGCCGGCGGAGGCCGAGGACCGGGCCGTGCCTGGTCACTGGGAGGGCGATCTGATCATCGGCAAGGACGGTGGCTCGGCGCTCGGCACGCTTGTCGAGCGTGCCACCCGTTACGTGATGCTGCTGCACCTGCCGCATGGCCGCACTGCCGAGCACGTCCGCGACGCCCTCGTCGAAACCGTCCAGACGCTGCCCGCCCAGTTGGTGCGGTCACTGACATGGGACCAGGGCAGCGAGATGGCCGCCCACGGCGCGTTCACAGTGGCCACCGACATCCCGGTCTACTTCTGTGACCCGGCCAGCCCCTGGCAGCGCGGCTCGAACGAGAACACCAACGGCCTGCTGCGGCAGTACTTCCCGAAAGGCACCGACCTGTCCGTCCACACCCGCGACCACCTCGACGCCGTCGCCGCCGAACTCAACGGCCGCCCACGCAAAACGCTCGGCTGGGAAACCCCAGCCGAGCGCCTGCATAAACTGCTCGCGGCCTGATCAACACGACCACGTGTTGCGACGACCCCTAGAAAGCACC
>NZ_JBIAXT010000098.1:0-1341 GCF_042896945.1 Streptomyces sp. NPDC001222 | reverse complement strand
GATGGTGTCCCGCCGAGTGGTGTAGCAGCGATCTCCGCATAGCCCCTGGTCATGGGGCGGCCATCGCGCAACTCTCCGAGTAGCGAAGCTCGTTGAAACGAGAGGTGACGCGATGGCCTTGTCCCAGCATGACTTACTCCGCCTGATGGAGTCACTGCGTACGGCGGACGGAATCGAGTTGATCAGGGTCCTGGCCCAGCGGATCCTGCAGGAACTCATCGAGGCCGAGGCCACCGCCCACATCGGCGCGGAGCCCGGCGAGCACACCGAGACACGCACGACGATGCGCAACGGGCACCGGGAGAAGGTGCTGACCACGCAGGCCGGGGACCTGGACCTGGCGATCCCCAAGGTCCGCACCGGCTCGTTCTTCCCGTCGCTGCTGGAACGCCGGCGCCGCATCGACCAGGCCCTCTACGCCGTCATCATGGAGGCGTATGTGCAGGGCGTGTCCACCCGCAGCGTGGACGACCTGGTCAAGGCCCTGGGCGGGGACACCGGGATCTCCAAGAGCGAGGTCTCCAGGATCTGCGGCGACCTCGACGCGGAGCTGGGCGTGTTCCGCACCCGCCCCCTGGATCACACCCGCTTCCCCTACATCTATCTGGACGCCACCTACTGCAAGGCCCGGGTGAACCACCAGATCGTCTCGCAAGCCGTGGTCATCGCCACGGGCATCACCGAGGACGGCGGACGCGAGGTCCTCGGGCTGATGGTCGGCGACAGCGAGACCGAAGTCTTCTGGAGCGAGTTCCTGCGCTCCTTGCGCGAGCGGGGCCTGACCGGGGTCCGCCTGGTCATCGCCGATCACCACTCCGGCCTGGTCAAGGCCGTGCGCAAGGTCATGCTCGGGGCCGCCTATCAGAGGTGTCGCGTTCATTTCCTGCGCAACGTCTTTGCGGTGATCTCCAAGGACGCCGCGGAGATGGTGGCCGCCACCATTCGCACGATCTTCGCCCAGTCCACGGCCGAGGCCGTCCGCGCTCAGCTCGAGACCGTCGCCGACATGCTCGGACGGCAGTTCCCCAAGGTGAGGGCAATGCTCCTGGAGGCCAAGGTCGACCTCACCGCGTTCGCGGACTTCCCCGAGCGACATTGGAAGAAGATCCAGTCGACCAACCCCCTGGAGCGGGTCAACCGGGAGATCAAACGCCGCGTCGACGTCGTCCAGATCTTCCCCAACCCCGGCGCCCTCGAACGCCTCACCACCGCCGTCCTCATCGAGATGCACGACGAATGGATCGCCTTCCCCCGCCGCTACCTGCCCGAAGGCAGCATGGACAAGATCTATCCGGCTGAAGATCAACCCGGCACGGTTACACCACTACAGGGGACATGACC
>NZ_JBIAXT010000097.1:0-1358 GCF_042896945.1 Streptomyces sp. NPDC001222 | reverse complement strand
GGGGCCTCCCCCTGAGTGGTGGACACGCTGATACTGGATCTGCTTGATCCGGAGGAAGCGAGAACCCCGCCGATGGCGATGAAGGACTACTCGGACGAGTTCAAGGCCGATGCCGTGGCCCTGTACGAGTCCACACCCGGGGCGACGTACAAGAGCATCGCCGCCGACCTGGGCATCAACCGGGCCACCCTGCGTGAGTGGGTGCTGCGGGACCGCGACCACCGCGGCGTCGCCCCGGCCGCCCCGCCGACGGGCGGCACGGCTCCGGCCCGGGCCGGCCAGGCCGCGTCGGTCACCGACCCGGACGAGCGAATCCGGCAGCTGGAAGCCCGGGTGGCCGAGCTCGAGGCGAGTGAGCGGAAGCTGGCTACCGAGCGGGACATACTCCGCAAGGCGGCCAAGTATTTCGCCGGGGAGACGAACTGGTGATGAGCCGCTTCCAGTTCGTTGACGACCACCGGGACACCTACGAGGTGAAGCGGCTCTGCGCGGTCCTGGACTTGAACCGGTCCAGCTACTACAAGTGGCTCGCCGGAAGACAGGCGAGGGCGGCACGACTACGCGAGGACCGGCTCCTGGCGGCGAGGATCCGCGAGGTCCACGGCGAGTCCGGCGGCGCCTACGGCTCCCCACGGGTGACCGCCGAGCTCCGGGAGAAGGGACTGCGGGTCAACGAGAAGCGGATCGCCCGGGTGATGCGGACGTTCTCCATCACCGGCATCCGCCTGCGCAGACGCGTCCGCACCACCGTCGCGGACCCGGCAGCCTCACCGGTTCCGGACCTGTTCCAGCGGGACTTCACCGCCACCGGGCCGGGGCGAAAATACATGGGTGACATCACCTATCTCCCGCTCGCAGGCGGGGAGTTCCTCTATCTCGCGACCGTTTTGGACTGCTTCAGCCGCAAGGTCGTCGGCTGGTCCATCGCCGACCACATGCGCACCGGCCTGGTCGCCGACGCACTGCGGATGGCGGCCGCGACCCGCGGCGGTCTGGCCGGCTCGGTGTTCCACTCCGATCATGGAGCCCAGTACGGATCCCGGGCCTTCGCTGACCTTTGTGACCAGCTCGGGGTCACCAGGTCGATGGGTGCGGTCGGCACCAGCGCGGACAACGCGGCCTGCGAAAGTTTCCACGCGTCCCTGAAACGCGAGACCCTCCAAGGCGCCCGCGACTACGGCGACGCCGGCACCTGCAGAAGGACGGTCTTCGCCTGGCTGGCCCGCTACAACACCCGCCGCCGGCACTCCGCCAACGGTCAACTGAGCCCCAACGAATACGAACGCCGACACCACGCGGCTAAGCTCACGCTCGCCGCGTGATCAACGCACCGTGTCCACCATCACGGGGGAAGGCCC
>NZ_JBIAXT010000096.1:0-1374 GCF_042896945.1 Streptomyces sp. NPDC001222 | reverse complement strand
GGGTCTGTACGGTGAGTGGTGTAACTCCAGAGCAGGAAGCGACAGTTGATGACTGACGTGACGAGTGACACCGAGGCCGGGAAGGCCGCTGCGAGCGGGACAGGCGCCGTGGATGACGGGCTGGTCGCCGAGTTGGTTGCCCGGGCTCAGGCCGGTGGCGTGAAGCTCACCGGGGAGGGCGGCCTCCTGCAGCAGCTGACCAAGCGGGTGCTGGAGTCCGCGCTGGAGGGTGAGCTCACTGATCATCTGGGGCACGAGCCCGGTGAGCGGGCCGAGGGCGGTCGGGAGAACTACCGTAACGGGCACCGGTCCAAGACGGTGATCACCGAGTCGGGGCCGGTCGAGATCGCGGTGCCGCGGGACAGGGCCGGATCGTTCGAACCGCAGCTGGTCAAAAAGCGGCAGCGGCGTCTGGGCGGCGTGGACGAGATGGTCCTGTCTCTGTCGGCGAAAGGGCTCACGCACGGGGAGATCTCCGCGCATCTCGCGGAGGTGTACGGCGCGGAAGTTTCCAAGTCCACGATCTCCACGATCACCGACAGCGTGATGGCCGGCATGACGGAATGGCAGAACCGTCCGCTGGACAGCGTCTATCCGGTCGTCTTCATCGACTGTGTGAACGTGAAGGTCAGGGACGGGCAGGTCGCCAACCGGCCCGTCTACATGGCGGTCGCCGTCACCGCCGAGGGACACCGGGACATCCTGGGCCTGTGGATCGGCGACGGCGGGGAGGGCGCGAAGTACTGGTTGCAGGTCCTGACCGAGATCAAGAACCGCGGCGCGGCCGATGTCCTGATGCTGGTCTGCGACGGCCTGACCGGCCTCCCGGACGCCGTGAACGCAGTCTGGCCTGCGACGATCGTCCAGACCTGTGTCGTTCACCTGCTGAGGAACAGCTTCCGTTACGCGGCCCGGCAGGACTGGGAGAAGATCGCGAAGGCGCTCAAGCCCGTCTACACCGCGCCGACCGAGGAGGCCGCGCTGGAGCGGTTCGTGGAGTTCACCGATGCCTGGGGCGGGAAGTATCCAGCGATCGTCCGGCTCTGGGAGGCGGCCTGGGCGGAGTTCGTGCCCTTCCTCCGGTTCGACGTGGAGATCCGCAAGATCGTCTGCACTACCAACGCGATCGAGAGCATCAACGCACGGATCCGCAAGGCCGTCCGGGCCCGGGGGCACTTCCCCACTGACCAGGCCGCCCTCAAGTGCGTCTACCTGGCTGTCATGAGCCTGGACCCGACCGGTACCGGACGCAAACGCTGGACCATGCGCTGGAAGGCCGCACTCCAAGCCTTCGACATCACCTTCGACGGCCGGCTCACCGCCGGACGCCGCTGAACAAAACCGACCGAGTTCCACCGTTCGCTACACAGACCC
>NZ_JBIAXT010000095.1:0-1374 GCF_042896945.1 Streptomyces sp. NPDC001222 | reverse complement strand
GGGTCTGTACGGTGAGCGGTGTAACTCCCGAGCTGGAAGCGACAGTTGATGACTGACGTGACGAGTGACACCAAGGCCGGGAAGGCCGCTCTGAGTGGGACGGGCGCCGTGGATGACGGGCTGGTCGCCGAGCTGGTGGCCCGGGCCCAGGCCGGTGGCGTGAAGCTCACCGGGGAGGGCGGCCTCCTGCAGCAGCTCACCAAGCGGGTGCTGGAGTCCGCGTTGGAGGGCGAACTCACTGATCACCTGGGGCACGAACCCGGCGAGCGGGCCGAGGGCGGCCGGGAGAACTACCGCAACGGGCACCGGTCCAAGACGGTGATCACCGAGTCGGGGCCGGTCGAGATCGCGGTGCCGCGGGATAGGGCCGGGTCGTTCGAGCCGCAGCTGGTCAAGAAGCGCCAGCGGCGTCTGGGCGGCGTGGACGAGATGGTCCTGTCCTTGTCGGCGAAAGGGCTGACGCACGGGGAGATCTCCGCGCATCTCGCCGAGGTGTACGGTGCGGAGATCTCCAAGTCCACGATCTCCACGATCACGGACAGCGTGATGGCCGGCATGACGGAATGGCAGAACCGTCCGCTGGACAGCGTCTACCCGGTCGTCTTCATCGACTGCGTGAACGTGAAGGTCAGGGACGGGCAGGTCGCCAACCGGCCCGTCTACATGGCGGTCGCGGTCACCGCCGAGGGACACCGGGACATCCTGGGCCTGTGGATCGGCGACGGCGGGGAGGGCGCGAAGTACTGGCTCCAGGTCCTGACCGAGATCAAGAACCGCGGCGCGGCCGATGTCCTGATGCTGGTCTGCGACGGCCTGACCGGCCTCCCGGACGCCGTGAACACGGTCTGGCCTGCGACGATCGTCCAGACCTGTGTCGTTCACCTGCTGCGGAACAGCTTCCGTTACGCGGCCCGGCAGGACTGGGAGAAGATCGCGAAGGCGCTCAGGCCCGTCTACACTGCGCCGACCGAGGAGGCCGCGCTGGAGCGGTTCGTGGAGTTCACCGACGCCTGGGGCGGGAAGTATCCGGCGATCGTCCGGCTCTGGGAGGCGGCCTGGGCGGAGTTCGTGCCCTTCCTCCAGTTCGACGTGGAGATCCGCAAGATTGTCTGCACCACCAACGCGATCGAGAGCATCAACGCGCGGATCCGCAAGGCCGTCCGGGCCCGGGGGCACTTCCCCACCGACCAGGCCGCCCTCAAATGTGTCTACCTCGCCGTCATGAGCCTGGACCCGACCGGCACCGGACGCAAACGCTGGACCATGCGCTGGAAGGCCGCACTCCAAGCCTTCGACATCACCTTCGACGGCCGGCTCACCGCCGGACGCCGCTGAACGAAACCGACCGAGTTCCACCGTTCGCTACACAGACCC
>NZ_JBIAXT010000094.1:0-1396 GCF_042896945.1 Streptomyces sp. NPDC001222 | reverse complement strand
GGACGTGTCAGTGACTTTGTGTAAGTCCCCGGGGGTTACCTGGTGTTGAGCCGGTCCTCGAAGAACAGTGAGAACTGGTTCAGCGCCTTCTTCCAGTGTGCAGCGACGTGGTTGACATCGCTCGCCTTGGGGGTGATCAGCTCGCGCACCGCGAGGTAGAGCACCTTCAGCGCGGCCTGTTCAGAGGGGAAATGCCCGCGGTTGCGGGTGGTCTTCCGCAGCCGGGCGTTGATCGATTCGATCAGGTTCGTCGAATAGACGACCTTCCTTATCTCCGGAGGGAATGCCAGGTAAGGCGTGAACTCGCTCCACGCGGCCTGCCAGGTCCGCACGACCGCCGGGTAGCGTTGGCCCAGCTCCGAGGCGGTGAACTCCTCCAGTGCCTGCTCGGCGGCCTGTTCGGTCGGCGACGTGTAGATCGCCTTCAACGCCGGAACGAGCTTGGGGTGGTCACGGCTCGACGTGAGACGGAGCGAGGCCCGAATCAAGTGGATCACGCACGTTTGGACCGTCGCCCTGGGCCAGGTCGCAGTGACGGCCTCGGGGAGGCCCTTGAGTCCGTCGCAGGCGACGATGCACACGTCCTCCACCCCGCGGTTGCGCAGTTCGGTGAGCACCGTCATCCAGGTCGTGGCGCCTTCGCCTCCGTCGCCGACCCACAGGCCGAGGACGTCCTTGCGGCCGTCCATGTCGACGCCTACGGCGAGGTAGACCGGCCTGGAAACCACCGATCCAGAACGGATCTTGATCCATAGGGCGTCGATGTAGATGATCGGCCAGACCGCGTCCAGCGGCCGGTTCTGCCAGGCGGCGAGCTCGTCGGCGACGGCATCGGTGACCTTGCTGATCAGGTCCGGTGAGACCTCCACGCCATAGACGCCGGCCAGGTGCGAACGGATGTCGCGCACGCTCATGCCACGGGCGTAGAGCGACAGGATCCGCTCGTCGAACCCCGCCAGCCGCCTCGCGTGCTTGGGCACCAGCTGCGGCTCGAAGGACCCCTCGCGATCCCGCGGAACCGCCACCGTCACCGCACCCGCGTCGGTAAGCACGGTCTTCGGCGAGGTGCCATTGCGGCTGTTGCCCGAGCCGCGGCCCGCCGGATCGTGCTTCTCGTAACCCAGGTGCTCGGTCATCTCGGCTTCCAGGGCACGCTCCAGCACCGCACGGGTCACCTCGGTCAGCAGCCCGCCCTCGCCCAGCAGGGCCGCCCCTGAGGCGTCGGCACGATCCATCAGCCGCTCGACGACCTCGTCCACCAGCTTCTGCTCGACCGCCTCGGCGGCCGGGGTTTCCTTGTCTGCCATGTCCGTCCGTCCCGGCTGGTCAAGGCTCCAGGGCTGGGCCTCGGCCAGCCTGTCACATCACGGACTTACACGATCTTTCAGACACGCTC
>NZ_JBIAXT010000093.1:0-1407 GCF_042896945.1 Streptomyces sp. NPDC001222 | reverse complement strand
CGAGCAGGATGTTCTCGATGGCGATGGCCATGGTCTGGATGGTGGGGTTGTCGAAGATCACGGCGAGGGGGATCTCGGCGGACAGCGCGCTGCGCAGCCGGGAGACGATCCGGGTCGCCAGCAGGGAATGACCGCCCAGGGCGAAGAAGTTGGCGCCCACGTCCAGGTCCTGCCGGCCCAGCACCTGCGACCACACACCCGCGACCAGCAGCTCCGCCTCACTGGACGGCTGCGTGCCCTCCTGACCGGCCACGAACTCCGGCTCCGGCAACGCCCGGTAGTCGGTCTTGCCATTGGCGTTCACCGGGATCCGGTCCAGCACCGTGACACTGGACGGAATCATGTAGATCGGCAACTGATCCGCCAGATACGCGTTCAGCCCCGACACCAGCTCCGCACCGGCCGCCGCCTCAACCGTCACGTAGGCCGCCAGGCGCTGATCCCCAGGCACGGGCTCCCACTTGACCACCACCGCATCCCGGATCCCCGGAAAACGACGCACCGTGTGCTCGATCTCCGCCGGCTCGATCCGAACACCCCGGATCTTCACCTGACTGTCCGCACGCCCCAGGAACGTCAGCGTCCCGTTGGCCCGCCACACCCCACGGTCCCCGGTGCGATACAACCGCTCCCCCGCCACGAACGGGTGCGGCACAAACGCTCCCGCGGTCTTTCGGGCATCACCCAGGTAACCCCGCGCCAGCCCCGCCCCGCCCAGATACAGATCACCCGGGACACCGACCGGAACCGGGTTGAGATGCTCGTCGAGCACCAGCACCTGGTTGTTCGCAATCGCCTCACCCAGCGGGACATCGGCCACCCACCGGTCCTCCGCCGCACACTCATGGCTGGTGGAGTCGATGGAGACCTCCGTGGCACCCCACTGGTTGAACAGCCTGGCACCCGTGACCCCGAGACGGTCGTAGAACTTCCCCACCAGATCCGGACGGAGCGCCTCACCACTGGAGATCACATACCGCAGACCCGCCAGCCCCCCGCGCCGCTCCTCGGTGATCTCGTCACAGAACAACCCGAGCATGCTCGGCACGAAATGCAACCCGACCACACCATGAGCCTCGGCCCACTCCGCGATCGCCCGCGGATCACGATGCAGACCCGCCGGCAACATCACCACCGTCGCACCCGCGATCAACGGCCAGAAGATCTCCACCGCCGAGTCGTCGAAACTCAGCACCGTCTTGTGCAGAACCCGCTCACCCCGACCCAACGGATACCGCGCCAGCATCCACTGCATCCGGTTCGCCCACCCCGCATGCGTCGACGCCACACCCTTCGGCACACCGGTCGACCCCGACGTGTAATACACCGAGATCAGATTCCCGCCCGTGATCCCGGCATCCGGCCCCACCACAGCGGACTCCGACAACATGCCCGCACCACACTCCA
>NZ_JBIAXT010000092.1:0-1677 GCF_042896945.1 Streptomyces sp. NPDC001222 | reverse complement strand
TTCCCCCGCCGCTACCTGCCCGAAGGCAGCATGGACAAGATCTATCCGGCTGAAGATCAACCCGGCACGGTTACACCACTACAGGGGACATGACCATCTTGAAGGGGGAGAAGGAGAGCTCACAGACGCGGCTTGTCTCTTGGGTTCTGACCTTGTCCCGCGAGCGGCGGGACAGAGCCGAGGGTCTCATCGGTCTTTTAGGATCAGGGCCGATCACGGTTTCTGGGGGATATTGATGGCCTTCGAGATAGACCTGCCGTGCGCTGAAGACGGCGAGGCCACTTCGCTCGCTTCCGAGCTCACCGACCTCGGCAACGAGCACTTCCTGCGGGCTGTGCTCCGCGACCAGGCGCGCTTCCACCACCGCAGCACCAATCGGCTCGTTGGCTGGCCCACCGACGCGCCGGAAATCACTGAGCCCACCTCCAGCCTCCTGCTGCGCGCCGTCCACCTGTGCTTCACGGCTCACCTGCCACTGAGCCTCTCACCCGACCTGCTCTGGTACGCCGTCGTGCACGAGGTAGCCGTCCACGTCCGCCTGAACTCCGGCACATACGCGGGACTCTTCACCGAAACGCCGGGGCACCAGCAGACCATCGCCGTCCGCGACGACCTGGCTCCGCTGGATTGGGAGCGCTCGATCAACCTGGTCCAACAGCCCCTGCGTGCCCGCATCGGCGATGAGGTAGCCGACCTGTTCCAGCCCGTCTTCTCGACCACCACTCCCACCGACGCCACGGCCACGCTGGTGGCGCTGATGGACGTGGTCAGCCCGTACTACCGCTTCCGGTGGACCTCGCTCTGCGGCATTCCCCGGATCCGACTGGAGGGCACGGACCGAGACTGGCGCCTGCTGGCGGCCCGGGTGCGGGAGCTGGAAGGATGGTTCGAAGGCCTGCGGCCGTGGTTCGCCGCCTTGCACCCGGTGCTGGATTCGATCAGCGCGACGGCCTCGGGGTGGGGTATCGACCAGGAGTTCTGGCGTTCGCTCTACAAGTGGGAGTCGGCGTCCGGCGGCGATAGGGTCACTGGCTGGATCACCGCCTTCTTCGCCCACCGATACACCGACGACGGACCGTCTCCCAAACAGTCGTTCGGCCCGGGAACCGCCGACGAGGAGGACTTCCCATCCCACGTCTCCCGCGTCCCGTTCCGCTGGGAGACGCCCACGGGCACGTCCGAGATGGCCTTCCTTGGCCGGTGTGCTCGGCACAGAACTCGACAGTGAGTGGATCCGGCCGCGCCTCGGCTACGCCGTGGTGGAACTGCTCCCCGCTACCGAGCCCCGCGACGAGCGCCTGCCCGAACCGTGGACCATGGCTGATATTCAGCGCGTCACCGGCTGCCCACAGGCCCAGCTTCTCACTACCCTCGGCACCGTCACCCTGCATGGCGAACCTCTCCAAGCCGACTGCGCCATCAATCTGAGGGGGCTCTGCGCGGTGCGGGCCGACGACGGCGACTGGTATCTCGGCGACCTTGTATCCGACACCGGTGATATCCAGTGCTGGGGCAACTACGGCCCTCACCTCGGCCACGCCCTTCGGTCGCTCTAGTGTCCTGAGTCGTTAGTTCGCTTGCGGGGGTCTGACACGAAAATGAAGTGCGCTGCCCAGGTCAGGCGGCTTGGATCGGTTCGAAGCGGAGCGTCAGGCCGAGGCTATTGGCCTCCTTGAT
>NZ_JBIAXT010000091.1:0-1710 GCF_042896945.1 Streptomyces sp. NPDC001222 | reverse complement strand
GCGCAGCGCGCTGTCCGCCGAGATCCCCCTCGCCGTGATCTTCGACAACCCCACCATCCAGACCATGGCCATCGCCATCGAGAACATCCTGCTCGACGCGGTCACGGCCACGGACGTCGCACGAGAGATCGTCGACGAGAGGAACCCCTCATGACGACGAGTCACCTTCCGGGGACGGCCACGCCGACGGCACGGCTCGAACTGGTCAGAAACCTGCTCCAGAGCGCCCGCAACCGGCAGCCGGGTGCCCCCGGTTCCACCTCGATCCCGGTGGTGGACCGCGGCGAGCACGTCCTGTCGTACTCCCAGGAAAGGATGTGGCTGCTGGAGCAGATGATGCCGGGGTACAACACCTCCACCGTCATCCGGCTCCGCGGTCCGCTCGACACCGCGCTCCTGGGCCGCAGCCTCGCACTGGTCGTCGAACGGCACGACGTCCTGAGGACCGTCTTCGAGGAGCGCGACGGTGCGCCCGTCCTTCGGGTCCTGCCCGCCGGACCGGTACCGGTCGCGGAGCGCACGCCGGCCGGCGAGACGGACGCCGAGCGCTACGAGGCGGGCCTGGAGATCGCCCGCGAGCTGATGCGGGAGCCGTTCGACCTCGCCACCGGGCCGCTGCTTCGGGCCGCCGTCGTACGGCTGTCCGACGAGGACGCACTGCTGGTCCTGGTGCTGCACCACATCGCGGTCGACGGGTCCTCCATGCGGGTGCTGTGGTCGGAGCTGTCCCGGGCCTACGAGGCACTGTCCGCCGGACGCATGCCCGAACTGCCGGCGCTGCCGATCCAGTACGGGGACTACGCCGTCTGGAGCCGTGCGCACCAGACAGCGGACGCACTGCGCCCCCAACTCGACTACTGGCGTGATCGCCTCGCCGGGGAGAGCGCCACCGAACTGCCGACGGACCATCCCCGGCCCGCCGCACGGTCCGGCAACGGCGCCCAGGTGCCGTTCGCCATCGACGCCGAACTGGGCGCGGCGATCCACCAGTTCTCCCGGCAGCACAACGCCACCCCGTTCATGACGCTGATCGCCGCGTTCAGCGTGGTGATCGCCCGGCACGCGGCCTCGGCCGACGTCACGATCGGCACGCCCATCGCCGGCCGGGTCCGGCCCGAACTCGACGACCTGATCGGCTACTTCGTCAACACCCTCCTCATCCGTACCGATCTGACCGACGACCCGTCGTTCACCGATCTGATCGCCCGGACCAGGACACACACCCTGGCCGCCTACGAGCATCAGGAGCTCCCCTTCGAGGCTCTGCTGGAGGAACTCCAGCCCGAGCGCGACCCCAGCCGAAACCCCTTGTTCCAGATCCTGTTCGCCCTCGGCGACGAGGAGACCGACGGCCTGGTGCTGCCAGGCCTGGAGAGCGAACGGCTCGATGTGGTCGACGGCAAGTCGCGGTTCGACCTGAACGTGGCTCTGACCCGCCACGGCGACGCCTTCACCGGTATCGCCTACTACGAGTCGGACCTGTTCGACCGGGCGACCATGGCCCGGCTGATGCGGCACTTCACCACCTTCCTGCGGAACGCGGTCACCGACCCCACCTGTCCGATCTCCACCGTGGACATGATCGACGCGGCCGAACACGCGCAGCTGCTCTCCACCGGTGCGGGTGAGGAGGTCGTGTTCCCGGGTGGTCTGTTGCCCGAGTTGGTGGATGTGGTGGCGGTGGGTGCCGGTGGGGTGCCGGCGGTTGTG
>NZ_JBIAXT010000090.1:0-1734 GCF_042896945.1 Streptomyces sp. NPDC001222 | reverse complement strand
TGTCGTCGACGGGTGAAATGAGGGCCACGGACGGCGGATCAAAAGCGGGCCACTGCGTGATCTCTTAATCATCCTGACTTCACTGGTACGGGAGTCAGGAGGGAAGAGGTGATCGGCGTGGAGGACTGGGCTGAGATCCGGCGGCTGCACCGGGCCGAGGGCCTGTCGGCGCGGGCGGTGGCTCGGCGGTTGGGGATTTCCAGGGGCACCGTGCTGCGGGCCCTGGCTTCGGACCGGCCGCCGGTCTACCAGCGCCCGCTGAAGGGCTCGGCGGTTGATGCGGTCGAGCCCGCCATCCGCGAGCTGTTGAAGCAGAGTCCGACGATGCCGGCCACGGTGATCGCCGAGCGGATCGGCTGGGACCGCGGCCTGACCATCCTCAAGGAGCGGGTGCGCGAGCTGCGGCCCGCCTACCTGCCGGTCGACCCGGTCTCGCGCACGGTCTACTCACCCGGCGAGCTCGCCCAGTGCGACCTGTGGTTCCCGCCGACGGACATCCCGCTGGGCTACGGGCAGACGGGACGGCCTCCGGTCCTGGTCATGGTGTCGGGCTACTCGAGGATGATCACGGCCCGGATGCTGCCGTCGCGGACCACCGCTGACCTCATCGACGGGCACTGGCGGCTGCTGACCGGCTGGCAGGCCGTCCCGAAGATGCTGGTCTGGGACAACGAACCCGGGGTGGGCCAGGGCAAGCTGACGTCCGAGTTCGCGGCGTTCGCGGGCCTGCTCGCGATCCGGATCCATCTGTGCCGGCCCCGCGACCCGGAAGCCAAAGGCTTGGTAGAACGGGCGAACGGCTACCTGGAGACCAGCTTCCTGCCCGGCCGCACCTTCGCCGGGCCGGGCGACTTCAACACCCAGCTGGCCGGATGGCTGCAGGTCGCCAACCGCAGGCACCACCGCACGATCGGCTGCCGGCCCCTTGAACGCTGGGAGGCCGACAGGTCGGCGATGCTCGGCCTGCCGCCGGTCGCCCCACCGAACTGGTGGCCCCTGCACACCCGCCTGGGCCGCGACCACTACATCCGCGTCGACACCTGCGACTACTCCGTCCACCCGCGCGCGATCGGCCGGCAGATCACCGTCCGCGCGGACACGGAGGAGATCGTCGCCACCACCCGCGCGGGCGAGACCGTCGCCCACCACAGCCGCTGCTGGGCCCGCCACCAGACCATCACCGACCCCGAGCACGCCGCCGCGGCCGAGATCCTGCGCGGCCAGGCGATCCGTCAGCGGGCCTCACACGCCCGGGCCCGAGGCCTGGCCGGCCTTGCCCCGGACGACCTGGGCGTCGAGGTCGAACAGCGCCAGCTCGGCTCCTACGACCGCCTCTTCACCCTCATCGAGGGCGGTGCCGGAAAGGAGGACACCTGATGCCCACCACCACGACCCCCACCAAGAGTCCGGCGACCCGCACCACCCGTCAGACCACAGCTGACCTGGCCTTCCTCGCCCGCGCGATGAAGGCGCCCGCCCTGCTGGATGCCGCCGAGCGGCTCGCCGAACGCGCCCAGGCCGAGTCCTGGAGCCACCTCGAATACCTCGTCGCCTGCCTGCAGCGCGAGGTCTCGGCCCGCGACAGCCACGGCGGCGAGCAACGCATCCGGCAGGCCCGCTTCCCCGCGATCAAGACCATCGAGGAACTCGACCTCGCGCACCTGCGGGGCATGACACGCCAACAGCTCGCCCACCTCGGCACCCTCGACTTCATCGCCGCGAAGGAGAACGCGG
>NZ_JBIAXT010000089.1:0-2158 GCF_042896945.1 Streptomyces sp. NPDC001222 | reverse complement strand
AGCAGCAACGACTGACGGACACACCATCCAACGAGACTACGGATGGCCCACAACTGAAGCGCCGAAGCTGGCCTCATATTGAGCCGTCGCCGACAGTGCCGCCGGCCGCGCTCACCAATACCTGCCCGCATCTTCTAAGCGCCTGGTCTCACAGCGCATGCCACAGTCGTGCCAGATAGAGCGGTCAACCACGGTCAACAGCGGCCCACAACAGTCGAGATGCGCCGGTGACCTGCGAGCTCTTCAGAGCCGGAGTGACCTGCGCGCCAGGGGCGTTCCATGCCCCCGCCCTTACAAGGCGGATGTCGGCGGTTCGAAACCGTCCGCGCCCACCCGGACAAAGACCCCCAGCCGATCATGGTTGGGGGTCTTTGACATCCAGATCTGACATCAGCGACGGGCCTACTCGCGCTGTAGGCGCCTTGTGAGCAGCCGATCCATGTGACTGACCGCCTCGCGCTGCGTGTCCTGGACCACGTGCGCGTAGCCGTTCATAGTGACGGCGATCTGGCTGTGCCCAAGGATCTCCATGACGACGCGTGGTGCGACGCCGGCCGCGGTGAGCAAAGTCGCGCAGCCGTGCCGAGCGTCAATCTCGGCCGCGACATGCGCGACGGGACGGCCCGAACAGACACGCTCTACGGGCAGCCGCCTGCCGTGCACGGTCAGCCGGGCATTACGGCGGGAGACGAAGACCTCCGTGTGGTGCGTTCCTAGACAGCTCCACCGCACCGGAGGTCTTCGCCATGATCAAGTCCGGCCCGCGTTGACAACCTCGTGATCAATACATCTAGGACCTGTCCGAGGGGTCGCGTCACCGACCCCGCACCCGCCAGCACTGTCACCCGAATGGCGCAACATCACGCGCTACCCACATGGGTGAGGATCAAGCTGACTAGTGCCCCAACCGAGGCAATCCGTGAAAGGGGAACCGAATGCGCATTCGACGAATCCTCGCCGCCGTCATCGCCACGGCCGCCCTCGCCGGACTCGGCCTCACAGGCGCCGCCACCGCCACCGCACAGAGTGGCGCAATCAGCCCTGCTCAGTGCAGGCAGGGCGGCGGAACGCCCGATTTTACGGACTTCACCTGCAAGGGCGGTACGTACAACGGGCGGTATCTCATCGACTAAACCCCACAAGGCGCCCCGCAGCCGCGCGCCGCGGGGCGCTCCCGCGCGAGCGTAGCCGGGAGAGTCGCAGGGACTGTGCCGACCGTCGGGCACAGTAAGACGTACCCCGGGCCCTGGTCAGGGGCCGTTCACCTGCGCGGTGGGTGTGGGATTTGAACCCTCGGTGACTCGCGCCACGACGGTTTTCAAGACCGCGTGCGGTTTGATTCGGCCGCACCACAACCGCACCAGAACGAGCGGGGAGCAACGGGGAACCACGGGGAAAGCAGCTGAGCCCGAGGGGCCACGGCCAGACCATTGCCCAGGTCGGCATCTTCCCTGGCCCCAAAGGCTCGCAGCTTCCCAAGCTGAGGTACTGGGGCGGAGGTCTTGCGATACGGTGCGGGCTTCATACGACGCCCCCTCGGAGAGCAAGTGGATCTGCTGAACGGCCGTGCTGCCCGCTTTGCGACCATGATCCTGCTGGGCTTGGCTGCACTCGCTATCGCTGGCTGCAACCCTGATCCGACCGACCCCGAGAACGTCGATCCGATCGCTCTGGTGAACAGCACATCGCACCCGGTGCGCGTCTTCTGGTGTGCCGGCGACGGGGACAACGAATGCGCGGAGGAGCACAGCCTAGGAGTCATCCCAGCGGGGGCACATCGCACCGTGCACATCTCCTCCTACGAAGTAATGCTGCACGTCAAGACAGCTTCAGGCCCAGGGGGATACGTCTGCGAGGACGACGCTCCGGGCAGTCGGATAGCTCTGGGCGCGTCGTATCCCTCCATGAAAGCCGCATGCGACCACTGCCTGTCCGGAGCCTCACCGAGTATCTCGCCCCGCTGAGATCCTGCATGGACATGCCCTTACCCAGGAGTTGACATCCACCGCCGACATCAACAGCCACGGACGGCGGCAGAGGTAGACGCACGTGGACGGCCAGTAGGGTCTGTGTAGCGAACGGTGGAACTCGGTCGGTTTTGTTCAGCGGCGTCCGGCGGTGAGCCGGCCGTCGAAGGTGATGTCGAAGGCTTGGAGTG
>NZ_JBIAXT010000088.1:0-2253 GCF_042896945.1 Streptomyces sp. NPDC001222 | reverse complement strand
CGGGTGTGCCGGTGGACTGGGCCGGTTTCTTCGCCGGCACCGGAGCACGCCGGATCGACCTGCCCACCTACGCCTTCGACCACCAGCACTACTGGATCGTGGACGGCGCACCCGCGCGGACCGTCGCGGCCACCGGGTTCCCGGCGACGTCCGCCGGCCCGGGCCTGCTCGAACGGCTCGCCGAACTCCCCGAGTCCGACCGAGCCTCCTTTGTGCTGGACGCGGTGTGCGAGCAGACCGCGGCCGTGCTCGGCCACGCCGACCCAGGCGCGATCGACCCCGACCGGCCGTTCCACGAGATCGGCTTCGACTCGCTGACCGGCGTCGAACTACGCAACCGCATCAACCGGATCAGCGGCCTGACGCTCTCCGCCACGCTCGTCTTCGACCATCCCTCACCGGCCGCACTCGCCGAGTACCTGGGCACCCTGCTGAGCCCCGAATCCGACCCGTCCCTCGACGACCTGTTCGCACTCGTCGACCAAGAACTCGGCCCGGAAGCGAGCTGATCAGCGATGACCACCCCGAACGAGCAGAAGCTCACCGCGTATCTCAAGCGCGTCACCGCGGAACTGCAGCGCACCCGGGAACGACTCGCCGACCTGGAGTCCGGTGACGACCCGATCGCCGTCGTCTCGATGGCCTGCCGATACCCCGGCGGCGTCCGCACCCCGGAGGACCTCTGGCGACTCGTCGCCGAGGGCGTGGACGCGATCGGCGACTTCCCCGACGACCGCGGCTGGGACCTCGACGACCTCGCCGCCCGCTCCGACTCCACCCGTGGCGGTTTCCTCGACGGTGCCGGCGACTTCGACGCGGAGTTCTTCGGCATGTCGCCCCGCGAGGCCCTGGCGACCGACCCGCAGCAGCGCCTGCTGCTCGAAGTCGCCTGGGAGGCGATCGAGCGCGGCGGTATCGACCCGGCCTCGCTGCGCGACACCCGCACCGGCGTCTTCATGGGCTTCGCCGGGCAGACCTACGCCGACATGGACACCGGCGCGGACGAGCTGCGCGGATACCTGCTCGCCGGGGGTGCCGCCAGCGTGGCGTCCGGCCGGATCGCGTACTCACTCGGTCTTCACGGTCCGGCGATCACCGTGGACACCGCGTGCTCCTCGTCGCTGGTCGCCCTGCATCTGGCGGTCCGTGCGCTGCGGAACGGCGAATGCGCCATGGCACTCGCCGGTGGGGTCACCGTCATGTCCACCCCTGGCGCCTGGATCGAGTTCTCGCGTCAGCAGGGCCTGGCCGTGGACGGGCGGTGCAAGTCGTTCGGCGCGGGCGCGGACGGTACCGGCTGGTCGGAGGGCGTCGGGGTGCTGCTGGTGGAGCGGTTGTCGGACGCCCGCCGACTCGGTCATCCGGTGCTGGGTCTGGTACGGGGCACGGCCGTGAACTCCGACGGCGCCTCGAACGGCCTGACCGCCCCCTCGGGTCCGGCGCAGGAGCGGGTGATCCGGGCGGCATGGGCGGATGCCGGGCTGTCCGGCTCCGACGTGGACGTGGTGGAGGGGCACGGGACCGGTACCCGGCTGGGCGACCCCATCGAGGCACAGGCACTGCTGGCGACCTACGGCCGGGAGCGGGAGGCGCACGGCCCGGTGTGGCTCGGCTCCCTGAAGTCCAACATCGGCCACACCTCCGCCGCCGCGGGCGTCGGCGGCGTCATCAAGATGCTGCTCGCCCTGCGGCACGGGTCCGTGCCGCCCACCCTGCATGCCGACGAACCCACCACCGTGGTGGACTGGTCGGCCGGCGCGGTGCGGCTCGCCGTCCATGCGCAGCCCTGGCCGCCCACTCCCGGTCGGATGCGTCGGGCGGGTGTGTCGTCGTTCGGCATCAGCGGTACCAACGCCCATGTGATCGTCGAGGAGCCGCCCGCGGCCGAACCCGCGCCTGCGCCGGAGCGGACCGTCCCGCCCGTCCTGCCCCTCGTCGTCGCGGCGGCCACCCCCGGCGGGCTGCGAGGCCAACTCGACCGGATCCGCGACCACTTCGCCGCCCTGCCCGAGGACGCCCTGACCGATGCGGCGTACTCGCTGGCCACCACACGCGCTGCCCTTCCCTGCCGCGCGGTCGTGTCCGGTGGCACGAAGGAGGAACTGATCCGCGGCCTCACCTCCGCCGCGCAGGCCCCCGCCCCTCAGTCGGCGGCCCGCCGTCGGTTGGGGATGGTGTTTTCGGGTCAGGGGGCGCAGTGGGCGGGGATGGGTGGTGGTTTGGCGGCGGTGTTTCCGGTGTTCGGGGAGGTGT
>NZ_JBIAXT010000087.1:0-2928 GCF_042896945.1 Streptomyces sp. NPDC001222 | reverse complement strand
GGGTCTGACACGAAAATGAAGTGCGCTGCCCAGGTCAGGCGGCTTGGATCGGTTCGAAGCGGAGCGTCAGGCCGAGGCTATTGGCCTCCTTGATCATGCGGCGCATGGCACGTTCGGGATCGCGCTTGGCGAAGTAGTCGGCTCCGAGGTCGCGGTAGGGGGCCTTGTCCCGCAGGACGTGCCAGATGGCGATGGCGAGCTTGTGCATGACGGCGACCAGTGCCCGTTTGCCGCCTCTGCGAGCGGAGATACGGCGGAAGAACGCGGCGAGGTAGGAGGTCTTGTCCCTGATCGCGGCCATAGCGGCGGTCCCAAGCAGGCGCTTGAGGTTGCTGTTGCCCGGGCGGGTGCGTCCGGATCTGGTGACCCCGGCCGACTCGTTCTGTCCTGGGCAGACTCCGATCCACGAGGCGAGGTGCTGGGCGGAGGCGAACTGGGCCATGTCCCCGCCCGTCTCGGCCATGATGATCTCAGCGGCCAGCCGGCCGACGCCGGGGATGGTGTCGAGGTTGTCCAAGTCCTCCTCGTGCCTGGTCAGTAGCGAGGCGATTCGGGTGTCGAACATCGCGATGGCGCTGTTGAGGCGGTCGATCTCATCGAGGTAGTGGCGGACCATGAAGGCATGGTGCACGGTGAATTCGCCGTCCAGGGCCTCGATGAGAGATGGGATCTTGTTCCGGGCTTTGCCGCAGGCCAGGTCCGCGAGACGTTCGCGGTCCCGCTCACCGGCGATGAGGGCTTCGAGGATGGCACGTCCTGTGGCGCCGACAATGTTGCTGAGCACCGAACTGACCTTCATCCCGGTGTCCTCGAGTTCCTTCTCCAGCCGCTGGGCCTCACGCCCCGCGGCGCGGACGATCTCGGTCCGGCGACGGGTCAGGTCCCGCAACTCGCGAATCTCCCGCTCCGGGACGAAGGAACCCATCGCCAGGCCCGACGCACCGGCCCGGGCGAGGAACGCCGCGTCGCTCGGGTCGGTCTTGCGGCCCCTGATCCCCTTCAGATGGGCAGGGTTGACCAGCATCAAGTTCAGATGCGGCTGGAGCATGTAGTAGACGCTCCGCCAGTAGTCCGAGGTCGCCTCCATGACAACCACTTCGACGCGAGCCTCCACCAGCCAGGCCAGCAGCCGCCGGATCTCAGCCTGAGTGGTGCCGAACCGTTCTGTCTCCAGGCTCCAGCTTCCCTGCCGCTTCGGGCTGGGGGTGCGGGTGCAGGCGAGCAGGAACCGTTTGCCCAGGTCCACCCCGGCGGACCTCAAGTGGATGACCTCGTCCTTCACGTCCTGGCGCGCCATGACGTACTCCCCTCCCACGCGGCGATTCTGTGCCGGGCGGGCGCCCCGGAGGGGTCAGGGAAGAAGACGGAATCTGACACGCGTGCTCCGGGCGGCATCACTGCTGCCGTGGCAACAAACCGTGGTCCCCTGGTTGACCCCCATCGCCATCCTGTCCAACGAGCTCACCGGCATCGCAGACCCATCGGCCGACCGGGACGCCCGAGGCGATTTTCCTGTCTCCGAGGTGATCAGCGCAGCGCTTCCGGCGTTCCTGTCCAATCAACGGCTGATCTTGGTTGTTGAGTCAGTTGCTGGTGGTGGGGGTGAGGCGTCCTTCGAAGGCGATCTGGAAGGCGTTCAGGGGTGCCTTCCAGCGCATCGTCCAGCGGCGGCGCCCCTTGCCGGTCGGATCCAGTGACATGAGCGCCATGTAGACGCACTTCAACGCGGCGTTCTCCGACGGGAAGTGGCCACGAGCCCTCACGGCCTTGCGGATGCGGGCGTTCACGCTCTCAATCGCGTTCGTTGAACAGATCACCTTGCGGATCTCGACGTCGAAGGAGAGGAAGGGCACCATCTCGGCCCAGGCGTCGGACCACAGCTTGATCACGGCCGGGTACTTGGTGCCCCACTTCTCGGAGAACTCCAGGAACCGTTCGGTCGCGGCGGCCTCGCTCGGCGCGGTGTAGACGGGCTTGAGATCCTTCGCGACCTTGTCCCAGTCCTGCCGGGCCACGTAGCGGATGCTGTTCCGAATCAGATGAACTATGCATGTTTGCACCACAGTTCGCGGCCAGATCGTCTCGACCGCGTCCGGCAGGCCCTTCAATCCGTCGCAGACAAGCATGAGCACGTCCTCGACGCCGCGGTTGCGGAGCTCGGTGAACACACTGAGCCAGTGCTTGGCACCCTCGCCGCCATCACCTGCCCAGATCCCCAGGATGTCCCGGGTGCCCTCGACGGTCACAGCCATGGCCAGGTAGATCGGCCGGTTGGCGACCTGGCCGTCGCGGATCTTCACGTTGATGGCGTCCACGAAGACGACCGGGTAAACGCGATCCAGCGGACGTGACTGCCATTCGGCCATGCCTTCCATCACCTTGTCCGTGATGGTGCTGATGGTCTGCTTGGAGACTTCGGCTCCGTACACCTCGGCCAGATGAGCCGATATCTCCCCATGGGTCAGGCCCTTCGCCGACAGCGATAGCACCATCTCGTCGACACCGGTCAGGCGGCGCTGCCGCTTCTTGACGATCTGCGGCTCGAAGGTGCCGGCCACATCCCTCGGCACCTTCACCTCAACCGGGCCGACGTCGGTCAGCACTGTCTTGGTGCGGGTGCCGTTGCGGCTGTTGCCGCTGTTCCGGCCCGCCGCGTCGTGCTTGCCATAGCCGACATGGTCGGTGATCTCCCCCTCCAAGGCGGACTCCAGCACCCGCTTCGTCAGCTGCTGCAGCAGCCCGCCCTCCCCGGTCAGCTGCAGTCCGTCATTGCGGGCGCGGTCGACCAGCATCGCGATCAACTGCTCGTCCGACACCGCCTCCGCGGCCGACTCGACGACCGGCTCTTCCACGGTCCCGTGCTCGGTGATGGCCTCGCTCATCAGGCGTCTCCTTGATCATCGGATCCGCCGTTGATTAGACACTCCC
>NZ_JBIAXT010000086.1:0-3472 GCF_042896945.1 Streptomyces sp. NPDC001222 | reverse complement strand
ACGTGCCCATTCCGTCAGGTTCATGCACAAGATCGTACAACACTCATGACATCTAAAAGACACTCATGGACACTTACCCGAGAGCAGGTTCTGACTCCTGCTGCGGGCTCGACGCCCGGGTTGGAAACCGTAGCCGCCGACCTGGAGCGTCCCGAGACGCTGCCCGTAGCGTTCGACGGTGCCGAAAAGATGTTCCTATACGGGATGCTCAACCCGCAGAAGCCCTACGACATCGAGAAGGTCGCTGCGGTCGCCACAACTGCAGGGATCCGGCAGGTTGTTCTGCTCTCCTCGGTGTCGGTCCTGAACCCCGATGCCGACCACCCGGTCCCCCGCCTGAACCGCACGATCGAGCAGGCGGTCCAACGCTCCGGCATGGACTGGACGTTCCTCAGGCCGGGGACCTTCGCGACCAACACCCGCACCTGGTGGGCCGAATCGATCCGCACCGACAACATCGTCCGCCTTCCCTATCCGCTGGCGCAGTCGGCACCTGTGCACGAGAAGGACATCGCGGCGCTCGCGGTGACCGCCCTGACCGAACCGGGGCGCTCGCACCAGGCCTACACCATCTACGGGGCCGAGTCCCTGACCCTGCAACGCCAGGTCGAGCACATCGGCGCGGCCATCGACCGCCCCATCCGGATCGAACGCATCTCGGACAAGCAGGCTCGCTCGGAAGTCGGTAGAACGCTGCCTCCGGTCATTGCCGAGGCGATCGTCAGCCAGTGGGCCTCCGCCAACGACGTCCCGGTCCCCACCTCCACCATCGCCGAAAAGATCACCGGCGCGCCGGCACACACCTACGCCCAGTGGGCCATCGACCACGCCGCCGACTTCCGCTGAGAAGTTGAACGGAAAATCCGCCAGGTCACGGGCATGCTGACGCATTCGTCGGCCAGAGCTTGAGGGAAGTCGCCAACTCAGCCGACGAGAGCGAGGGTGATGGCGTGGCCGAGGGCCTTGAGCTGGCGGACCAGCCTCACGGCCTTCGTGCTGGACATGTGTGTTCCTTGGTCGGAGCACATGTTCAGACGAAGGCCGCCTCCGCGTACGCCGGATCCCTAACCGAGTGATCGAGTTCGACGCACCATTCGACGCAACACGTTGAAGATCAAGCTAGGCCCGGTGACGTGCGGCGACCACTTCCGTTGAGACGTGGGGTTGCTGGGCGTCTCGGTCGTTGTGCTCCCGGGCGAGCGGATGCCGGATGCTGTCTCGCGTGATCTGGTCCAGTTCAGCAGGCCGTCGGGGCTGGTAGAGCGACCGGATCGGCGGGCCGCCCTGACGTCTACCCGGCGTCGGCCAGCTGGGCCCGGAAGAAGTCGGTCAGCTTTTCGACCGCGGGCCCGACGTACGGCTCCTTGTCGTAGAGGTCGACGTGGCTGGCGCCGTCGATCCAGTAGAGCTCCTTCGGTGCGCGGGCGTTCTGGAACGCTTCCACGCTCATCCAGGAGGTCACCGCCTCGCGTCCGACGATCATGAGGAGCGGGCGCGGCGCGATCAGGTGGACGAAGCGGAAGGCGTCGAAGAAGGCCATGCGGTCGACGCTGGACCAGGTGAAGGACTTCGCCGAGCGTGGGTGCTGGGCTCGGTGGGAGCAGTAGTACTCGCAGCCCTCCACGGCATGCTGGCCTCCCAGAGCGCGGGCCTGCTCGGGCGTGTCGGGGAAGAGCGGGAAGGTCTGGACTCCCTCACCGCGGGCCTCGGCTGTACGTGCGGCCGCGGCCGCGGCGAGCATGCCCTGGAAGACTGCCGGATCCTGGGCGCCGTCGGCGCCGCTGCGGAACTGGCGGGCGATGTCCACGGCGCTGACGGTGCCGACAGCCTTGATCCGGTGATCGGACGCCGTCGAGGTGAGGACGTAGCCGCCGGAGGCGCAGATACCCAACGCTCCGATGCGGTCAGCGTCCACGTCGTCACGAGTAGTGAGGAACGAGACCGCGGCCTTGACGTCCTCGACGCGCTGGGCCGGGTCCTCCAGGCCGCGTGGTTCGCCCTCGCTCTCGCCTTGGTAGGCGGCGTCGAACGCGAGGGCGACGAAGCCCTGCTCGGCCAGGCGCTGCGCGTACAGGCCGGCGGCCTGCTCCTTCACGCCGCTGCCGGGGTGGCTGACGACGATCGCCGGGTGCGGGCCGACGGCTCTGTCGTCCGGCGTGTACAGGTGGCCGGCGAGCTTCAGGCCGGCACTGGGAAAGGTGACGTCGGTCCTCACGGTGGTGCTCCAGTCACGGAGGGGCGGGCTCGCGGTGGGCGGGCTCCGGTGGCCTCCTGCTGGCGGCCACACATCCACCGTGGCGTCGGCGCGTGGGGGGTACCAGGGAGGGTGCTGCCTATGCACGCCAGTACCAGGCGCGCGGCTGTACGCCTGCGGACACTTAAGTCATGGAACTCCAGGACAACGCTTCCGGCGGCAACGAGCTCGGCGACTTTCTGCGCTCCCGCCGTGCCGCCCTCGATCCACACCAGGTCGGCCTTCCCGACGACGGTCGTCCGCGCCGGGTACCGAGCCTGCGCCGCGAGGAGCTGGCGCAGCTCGCACACGTGAGCATCGACTACATCGTCCGCCTGGAGCAGGGGCGCACCCGACGGGTCTCCCGCCCGGTCCTCGACGCGCTCGCCGACGCACTGCAACTCGCTCCGGACGAACGCGCCTACCTCTTCACCGTCGCCGACGTCACCTCCGGTGCTCCCACGCCGAGACCGAGCAGGCCGCAGGTCGACCCGCAGCTGCAGCAGTTGCTCTCGACCATGCACGACATCCCCGCCATGATTCTCAACCGGCGCCTGGACGTCCTGGCCTGGAATCGGGGCGCGGCCGCCCTACTCACCGACTTCGGCGCACTCGCCCCGGCCGAACGCAACCTGATCCGGCTGACCTTCCTCGACGACGCCTACCGCGCGCTGTACGCGGACTGGCCGGGAGCCGCACGCGAGTGCGTGGCTGTTCTCCGTATGGAAGCTGGACGCCACCCCAAAGATCAGGACCTTGCCGCGCTGGTCGGCGAGTTGAGCATGCGCGATCCGGACTTCCGCATCTGGTGGGCCAGCCACCGGGTCCGCGGGCCGCGGCAGCTCACCAAGACCTACCTCCACCCCGTCGCGGGCAGCATCACCCTGGACGTCCAGCAGTTCTCCGTCGACACGCAACCTGACCAGCAACTGGTCGCGTATACAGCCCCACCCGACTCTCCCTCCCGGGAAGCACTGCGTTTCCTCCTCCAGTGGGCGGCTCGTCCCGACCAGGCGAACGACAGGCCAGCCACGCAAGACAGTCACCCCAGGAAGTGATCAGGCGGTGCGCCCCTGGACCGTGTCCACGCACGAGTCGAGCTGGACATGCCGGACGAAGCCCTGGCTGCGGCGGGTCATCGGCTGCCCCTCCCGGTCCGGTCCGGTGCAGCGGCATCTGTCGCAGTCATGTCCTGACCATAGATCCGGGCACTGACATCGACAGGGCAGGCAGGTTTCG
>NZ_JBIAXT010000085.1:0-3720 GCF_042896945.1 Streptomyces sp. NPDC001222 | reverse complement strand
TGGAAGAAGGCGCTGAACCAGTTCTCACTGTTCTTCGAGGACCGGCTCAACACCAGGTAACCCCCGGGGACTTACACAAAGTCACTGACACGTCCGGAGCAGGCCACCCGATTCACGCTCCGGGAGCGGTTGGGGCAGTCGTCTGGGTCCGGAGAGTTGTACGGCACGCCGTTGATGGCCACCGGTATGTGACTGTTTGTTGAGGCTTGGCGTAGTTGCGGCCGAGGTCGGCCGCTTCCTGACGCTGTGTCGCCGGTTGGTGGTCGGTCGTGGTCTGGGATGATCGCGCGGTGAGTGAGGTAGGGCTGTCGGCCGCCAAGGCCGTTGCGTCACACGTGCGGGCGTTCTTCACGGGGCATGGTGTGGAGGTCGTCGACTACGACCTCGGACCCGAACGGCGAGAAGTAGTGCCCGATCTGCGGATTGTCGTGGCGGGGCCCGGCCCCCGCAGCGACGGCTGGGCCTATGTGAGCGCCGGGTGCTGGGCTCCGATGGAAAAGGACGGTCACGGACTTGAGTTCGTCATGACCGCGCGGGTTTGCGACCAGCGGTTCATCGAGCTCATGGCGATGATCGCCTACTACCACTGCGGAGGGCATGAGCTCGGCCTGAGGCACAGCTGAGCTGCCCCGAGTTTCGTAGAGGCCGGTGATCTTGTCTCAGGCGGACTGCGGGGTTTGCTCCGGGCTCCGCCAGAAGGCTTCCTCGTACTCGGCAGGCGGTACATAGTCGAGCGCGGAGTGGAGACGCTCTTCGTTGTACCACGTGACCCACTGGAAGATCGCCCGCTCGACCTGGTCGACGTCGTTCCAGGGGCCCTGCATCTCGATCAGCTCGGCCTTGAAGGTGCCGTTCAGGGCCTCGGCCATCGCGTTGTCGTAACTGTCCGCGACGGACCCGACCGACGCCGAGGCGCCGATGTCGGCGAGCCGGTCGGTATTACCGAATTGATACGTATTGCCCAGGTTCAACCAGTCGTTGCAACACACCTGATCAGAGAGGTGTGTTGTGGGACGACCAGCGGGTTGGATGACGGAGTTGACGGGGCGGTCGCCCATGAAGTCGCCGGGACGGCCCTCGACTCGGCGGGAGGTCGAGAGACTCAACGATTGCCGGATACTTTCTGCCCCAGGCGTCGGCGAACTCGGCGAACCGGTCCAGGGCTGCCTCCTCGGTCGGTGCGGTGTAGACAGGCTTGAGGAGCTTGGCGATCTTGTCCCAGTCCTGGCGGGCGGCATAGCGGAAGGAGTTCCGCAGCAGGTGGACCACGCTGGTCTGGACGATCGTCTGCGGCCAGATGATTCCGACGGCCTCGGGCAGGCCCTTCAGTCCGTCGCAGACCAGCATCAGGACGTCGCCCACGCCGCGGTTTTTGATCTCGGTGAGGATGTGCAGCCAGTGCTTGGCACCCTCGCCGCCGTCGCCGGCCCACGGCCCCAGGAGTAGTTTCCGTCGGCCCACACCCGTGTGAGGCGCCAGTGCCGCTCACGCAGCCGGACCAGCAGGGTCTGCCCCGCGTCCCGGTCGGTGACCGAGGCTGCGGTCCCGATCACGGCCAGCAGCAGTCCGAGGGCGTCCACCACGATGTGGCCCTTGCGGCCGTTGATCTTCTTTCCGCCGTCGAAGCCCCTGGTCGCGGCAGGCACCGAGTCGGCTCCCTTCACCGACTGCGCGTCGATGACGGCTGCCGTCGGCTCTGGATCGCGGCCCGCAGCCATGCGGACTCGGTCGCGCAGCCGGTCGTGGAACTCGGCGGCCAGGCCCTTGTCCCGCCAGCGCCGGAAGAAGGCGTGGACGCGGTCCCACGCGGGGAAGTCCGCGGGCATCGTCCGCCAGGTGATGCCGCCCGCGACCAGGTAGCGCACCGCGTCGACCACCTGCCGGTGGCAGTAGCTTTCCAGTTGCCCGCCGCGGCCCTCCAGCCAGCCGGGGACCGGCATCACGTCGCGTACTATCGCCCACTCCACGTCGCTCATGTCGGACGGATACCTCGGACGCCTGTACGGCCGATCCCCGACGTTCCCGAGCCGGTGAGCGAGGCAATCACGCTTCAGGGACGCCGAGTTGGACGACATCGGAGCCGACACGGAAGACTGCAGCACCAGGGGCCTCGTGTTGCTCGGTTGGATTCGACACCCACGAGCTGTGCAGGAGGCCCCGCTTTCATACTCAGCCAGCCATGAGATCACCCGACCGAGTCGACGACCTCGAACTCATGCCCACTAAGATCGATAGAGCAACGGCTTCTAACGTTTTGTCGGTGGGAGAGGCTTGACGGGATCGCGGGTTGGCCCCAGCTTCGGTGACGCACGGCGCGCACCTGCGCGAGCTGCTTGGCCTCCCTCGACGAACAGCGCTGTGGGCAGGTCGGACAAGGCTTGGATGTGCAACTAACCGAGTGCCGGCGGGTGCTCGGCTGGACGGCGTCCCCAGGCCGAGATCAGCGGCGCGAGTGTCAGGTCGAGTTTGCCGGCGTGGATGGCGGTCAGGTGCGCGTCGATCTCGGCGTCGTCGGCCAGGCCGGCCGCGAGCAGTTCGCCGCGCACGTGCCGGATGGTCGCCGCCTCCAGCCGGTCGCAGGCCGGCCCGCCGAATGGGAAGGAGCCCCCCGCGGCGACATCTACCAAGCCAGCCTCACGCAATGCCCGTGGCAGTGTCCGGCCGTAGCGCAGGTCCGCGCCGCGGCGCGCCAGCAACTCCCGGACCGCGTCGCGCAGCTTGTTGGCCCGCCGCTGCGCAGGGCCGCTGTCGTCCAGGCATGCCAGTGGCTGCAGAGCGGTATCGGCGTCCTCGACCAGCAACCAGCCACCGGGCCGTAGCGCTGCCGCCATCGTGGCCAACGCCCGAGCCCGGTCGGGTACATGGACCAGCACGAGCCGGGCGTGCACCAGATCGAACGTCCCCGGCTCCGGGGGCGGATCAGCGGCGACGTCGTGCCGACGCACCTCGTACCCGTCGCCTGTCTTCAGCCACGACAGGTCGATGTCCGTGACCAGCACGTGCCCGGTCGGACCGACGGCCGCCGCGAGCGCCTCCGGGATACTGGGGCCACCGGCCCCCACTTCCCAGCAGCGCGAGCCGGCCCTGACCCCCAGTCGCTCGAAGTGCCCGCGCGTCACATCGTCGAACAGCTCGGCCAGCCAAACGAATCGCTCGCCCGCCTCGGCGCGCGCGTTGTCCAGCAGGTACCCGCGGGCGGGAGGGGGCTCTCCACCGAGCGCGGTAGTCCCGGCTATCGGATCCGGTCGGCCACCGACGTGCGGCGGGCGGGGCGAGGAGGTCATCACTACATGGTCCACCTCCCCAGGCGACCCGCGCCACGACGACGGGAGAGAGGCATCTCACACAGCCAGCGAACCCCGCACGTCCTACAGCACGGTTCTGCACCCTGACGCGCCGGAAGGGATACATGTACTCGGCCTCCAGAGCCAGCGCACCAGCGCGGGACAGCGCGCGGATCGGACTGTCGGCTACGGCCGGTTCGACCTCGTACCGGACGCCAGCACGTGAAGCCGAACGAGGAGGAAGACAAGGCCCTGTCTGAGGCCAAGACACGGAAGTACGGCAGGTCCCACGTCGAACAGCGTGTGGGTGGACGAGGCGACGGCGTAGAAGGTCCTCGACTTCGCTCTGGAGAAGAATGCCAGCAGGATCAGCAGGTGGATGCGGACGCAGGGCGGCTCGAGCGAGCTGACGTTCAGGGGTACCTTCGGCCCCGAC
>NZ_JBIAXT010000084.1:0-4327 GCF_042896945.1 Streptomyces sp. NPDC001222 | reverse complement strand
GTCGGGGCCGAAGGTACCCCTGAACGTCAGCTCGCTCGAGCCGCCCTGCGTCCGCATCCACCTGCTGATCCTGCTGGCATTCTTCTCCAGAGCGACCGGTACCAGTCACCCAGTTGACTCTCGCTGACGTCATCGGCGATCGGCATGGTGGCGTGCCGGGCGAGAGTCTCGTTGAACGGCACGCCCATGCGGGGGGCTGACGTCGAGGAGGGCTTCAGTTCAGAGGATGCCCAGGAGCTCCCCCAGGGTTCCTCCGAGCACCCGCTCACGTACCTCGCCAGGAGGGGTGACCCGTTCGACGGTGGTGCGGGCGAGCACCGGATCACCGTAGGGGGCGTCCGAGCCGAACAATGTCCGCTCGGGGATCTCACGGATCGCCAGCCGCACCGCGAAGATGATGTTCGCCGTGGACAGTTCCAGATACATGCTCGGCGTGTCCCGCACCAGTTCGATGGCCTCCATCCAGTTCATCCCACCGAGCTGGCTGACCACCAGTGGAACCACCGGGTATCGCGCGGCGAGACGGGACAGGGTGCGCAGGTCTTCCGCGGTGGTGGGAGCGAAACCATGGACGACGACAGGCAGCCCGCCATGGTCATGCGCCGCGGCGAGTATGGGCTCGATCCGGGCAGCCTCCGCCGCGGGAGGCGTGAGCTCCCCGATGCCGCGCAGTCCACGCCCCACCACCTCGCGCTCGATCAGGGCCGCGATGTCCTCCTCGGGCAGGTCCAGCGGCACGGAGCCGAACCCGATGAACCTGTCCGGGTACGCGGCCAGGGCCTCGTGCAGCTCCGTCCAGGCAGTTCGGTAGCCGTCGACGCTGTTCCCACGGCCTGCCAAGGCATTGTCGAGGACGCTCATCTCACGACGCAGGGATACAAGATCAACGGCCCGTTCCGGATGCGGGCGGGTACCGAAGAGCACCGCGCGATCCACTCCCGCATCGTCCAGGGCGGCAAGGTGGCTTTCGACCGGGTCGTGGACATGGCCGTGGGCATCGATGATCACAGGTTCCTCCAAAGGAGAGTGGGCCGCCGGAATGCGGCAGGGCGGCCACACTGTTGCTGCTTGACACCGTTGGAAGGTCAAACCTGAGAGGAGAAGCAGACAGTGCTCATCGGAGAACTGGCCAAGCAGACCGGGACCAGCGAACGCCTCCTGCGCTACTACGAACGGGCTGGGCTGCTCCGGCCCGAACGCCGGCCCAACGGGTACCGGACCTATGACGAGACTGCCCACGCGACCGTCCTGCGGATCCGGGCCCTGCTCGCGGCGGGACTACCGACTCGCATCATCCGCCAGGTCCTTCCCTGCACCACCGCCGAGGCCGCCGTACTGCCATGTCCCGGCGTCCTGGACGCGCTCCACGCCCAGCTGTGCACCCTTGATCAGCGATTGGCCGAGATCAATGCAGCCAGGGAAGTCCTGCTGCAGACCATCACTACCGCCGAGACCGCTACCGCATTTGCCGCGTCCCGAGCCCCAGCGACGGGCGCGCCGTGAGCCCGCCGTTCACACCGGCTCAGAGATCCGCCGCCAGCATGTGCAGACTCTGGTCATTCATGGAGACGACTTCAGAAGCTCACATCCTGCCGGAATTGCCCCGGTTTCGCAGTCACGCGGGATTGGATCGCTACGACGGGGCGCAAACGACCGTTTTCGCCCCCGCTACTGATCGGATCGGGAGGCGTGATGATGTCCCCGAGAGTTCCTTGGGATGACAAGGGGTCACGGTCCGTCGCCCGACGGCCGTCCTAACTCGCCAGGAGGTCCCGCCCCCAGGTCCGATCCTGCTCGCACCAAGCTCGCTGTTGCCGCTCTCGGCACCGCCTTTGCCGTCAGCGTCGCCATCCAGGTTCCACAGTTGGTCGTGCCCCTGACGTTCGGGCTGACCGTCTGGCTCGCCGCCTGCGCCTTCCTGAAGCTGTGAGGCAGGCAGAGCGGGGGCGCCCCCTCACGGGCTCACCCATCTTCCCGCCCGTGGATACCTGAAGCTGTTAGGCAGGTACAGAGCGGGGGCAGATACGTCCGCTCGCGGAGGTGTACCGGCTTCCCCGGGGTCGGCAAAGTCAGACTCGCGGTCGCGCTCTCCGTGTCTGCGGACGTCCCCGACAAGCGGACCAGATCTCCTGAAGCAGTGTCCGGTAGTCCTCCCCGTAGGTGACCACGGCCGCGTACACGGCATCGAGGGCCGCTAGGAGCGTGTCGGTTTCGGCGGCCCCGAGCAGGGCAGGGACGGCCATGTGCGGCTGGGACATGCGCAGGGACGGGTCCGGCTCGCCGATCGTGACCTCCACCACGTACGGCCTCTCCCCGACGGACTGTGGCGTCAGTGGTGTGGGCAGGCCCGGCAACTTCACCATGGCAGCCGAGGGGCCCACGATCTGCGCCGTCGGCTCCGGCTTGGGCACCGGCGCGTACGCATCGTCACGGACCGGCGGCTGGAAGGGGGGACGCTTGGGCGCGACAGCCCGGCCGACGGTTCTGTCCGGGACGCGGGGGTCGGTTTCCAGGGCCTGCCACACGGCGTCCGGGCTGTCGAGGGGCGGCGGCAACGGACCGCCCTCGGCCAGGGCGGTAAGTCCTGCGGAGATCCAGTCAATTGCTGTCAGACCGGCCCTCTCGCAGGCACGGCGCGCCGCCAGCAGGGCCACCCCGCGCTGGACCTTGGCGTCGGCGGCATCGATGGCGTGGACGAGGGCCGGGTCGAAGTCGAGCAGGCCGCGCACGTTGCCGCCCACGGCGCGCAGGGCTTGGCTCGGCAACTGCCCGCCCCACTCCCATCGTTCGTAGGCGATCCGGCACTCTCGTTCTGCTTGCTCCTGCGCGAGGCGGGCGAGGCGTTCGGTTTCGGCGCGTTCGGCGGGTGTGGGAGGTGGTGGCAGTTGGCAGGCGTAGTCGTGCCAGTAGGCGGCATTCGCCGAGGACTGCCTCAGGACGCGGTCCAGTGCAGGGCGAGCCGGCCACAACTGCAGCAGGTAGCAGTCCAGTTGGGGTTCGTCGTCCATGCGGGTGTCCCGCTGGTTGGCCTCGTCCATGCCCTTGGCGCAGTAGCGCACCCGGTAGTCGGTCACTTCCAGGTCCAGGTCCCAGCAGTTCTCGCCGCCCCATTGCACGAGCGCGCTACTGCCCGAGACGGGATGGAAGGACACCTCCACGACGTCCTCCCAGTCCGCATCCAGCGGCGGAGCCTGGTCGTGCACTTCGACGGTGAAGCCGACATTGCCCGTGTGCAGCCCGGTCATCAGCCACAGCGCGCCGGGGACAGCCGCCCCGCACAGCCCGGAACTCTGGCCCGCGAACGCCTCCGCAAGGTCTGGGCCGCAACTCGCGGGGTCGCTCTCGACGTAGATCTGACCGTAATGGACATGCACCTCACCATCGACCGGCCTGCGCACCATCTACCCCCATCGCCACCAGGAACGGTATGCCCGGCACCTTATGGCGCAGCACTGACAGCGCCGCCGGGCCGGTGCCCGAACAGACACTGCCGCACTGGTGGCCCGGTCCCCGCCGGCGGCCTACCGACGGCCTGCTGGTGAGGGCTGCACCAACGCATGGAAGCTGCGGGAGGAAGTCATGCCGCTCGATTCCCAGGGCAGCTACCACCGGGTACGTGCCCACCCACACAACGCCCCCATCCACCACCACAGCTCCCACTCACCGGCCTTGACGAGGACACAGCCACAGGAGAACAGCATCGGGCCATCGACGTCCTCCCCCGCCGGGCATCGCCCCGCCGACGGCGCCACAGCATGGCGCCCCCAGCCGACACGCAACCGGGGCCGAGGGCGCCCCGACCCCCGGCCGCGGCCCACGCCGCCCGTCCCTCCTTCCTCCACTCCAACCAAGGACATGGGCAAAGCGGCCACAACGGGGATGCAGACCCCCGACCACACCCGCACGCAGGGGGGCCTGGCTCAGGGCCTGGACGTGGCATCGACCGCCTTCACCCGGCAGTCCGAGCACCTTCCGCACCTCTTCGCGACGAACAGATGCCGATAGACCGTCACCTGGCACCGATGAATGCCACAGAGCGTCGCGCTTTCTACCAAGGCGTGCTCCAGAGCTGGGACACCTGTCTCCCGGCATGCAGCGAAGCCCGTCGGAGCAAACCCCAACGCGAATCTGAAGAACCGGAGGCGATGACCCAGCTGCGGCATGGCCACCACCCTCGCACGTGGCCCGATCGACGTGAATGCCGACTCCGCCAAGCCCGCTACTGACCTTGGGGGTCTGTGTAGCGAACGGTGGAACTCGGTCGGTTTTGTTCAGCGGCGTCCGGCGGTGAGCCGGCCGTCGAAGGTGATGTCGAAGGCTTGGAGTG
>NZ_JBIAXT010000083.1:3587-5434 GCF_042896945.1 Streptomyces sp. NPDC001222 | reverse complement strand
ACACAGTGGACGCGAGCAACTGAGGACAAGCCCTCGGCCTATTAGTACCGGTCACCTCCACACGTTACCGTGCTTCCAGATCCGGCCTATCAACCCAGTCGTCTACTGGGAGCCTTACCCCATCAAGTGGGTGGGAGTCCTCATCTCGAAGCAGGCTTCCCGCTTAGATGCTTTCAGCGGTTATCCCTCCCGAACGTAGCCAACCAGCCATGCCCTTGGCAGAACAACTGGCACACCAGAGGTTCGTCCGTCCCGGTCCTCTCGTACTAGGGACAGCCCTTCTCAAGACTCCTACGCGCACAGCGGATAGGGACCGAACTGTCTCACGACGTTCTAAACCCAGCTCGCGTACCGCTTTAATGGGCGAACAGCCCAACCCTTGGGACCGACTCCAGCCCCAGGATGCGACGAGCCGACATCGAGGTGCCAAACCATCCCGTCGATATGGACTCTTGGGGAAGATCAGCCTGTTATCCCCGGGGTACCTTTTATCCGTTGAGCGACGGCGCTTCCACAAGCCACCGCCGGATCACTAGTCCCGACTTTCGTCCCTGCTCGACCCGTCGGTCTCACAGTCAAGCTCCCTTGTGCACTTACACTCAACACCTGATTGCCAACCAGGCTGAGGGAACCTTTGGGCGCCTCCGTTACCCTTTAGGAGGCAACCGCCCCAGTTAAACTACCCATCAGACACTGTCCCCGATCCGGATCACGGACCCGGGTTAGACATCCAGCACGACCAGACTGGTATTTCAACGACGACTCCACCCGAACTGGCGTCCGAGCTTCACAGTCTCCCAGCTATCCTACACAAGCCGAACCGAACACCAATATCAAACTGTAGTAAAGGTCCCGGGGTCTTTCCGTCCTGCTGCGCGAAACGAGCATCTTTACTCGTAGTGCAATTTCACCGGGCCTATGGTTGAGACAGTCGAGAAGTCGTTACGCCATTCGTGCAGGTCGGAACTTACCCGACAAGGAATTTCGCTACCTTAGGATGGTTATAGTTACCACCGCCGTTTACTGGCGCTTAAGTTCTCAGCTTCGCCCACCCGAAAGTGAGCTAACCGGTCCCCTTAACGTTCCAGCACCGGGCAGGCGTCAGTCCGTATACATCGCCTTACGGCTTCGCACGGACCTGTGTTTTTAGTAAACAGTCGCTTCTCGCTGGTCTCTGCGGCCACCCCCAGCTCACCGTGTAAAACGGATCACCAGGAATGGCCCCCCTTCTCCCGAAGTTACGGGGGCATTTTGCCGAATTCCTTAACCATAGTTCACCCGAACGCCTCGGTATTCTCTACCTGACCACCTGAGTCGGTTTAGGGTACGGGCCGCCATGAAACTCGCTAGAGGCTTTTCTCGACAGCATAGGATCATCCACTTCGCCACAATCGGCTCGGCATCAGGTCTCAGACAAAAGCAAGGCGGATTTGCCTACCTTGCGCCCTACACCCTTACCCCGGGACAACCACCGCCCGGGATGGACTACCTTCCTGCGTCACCCCATCACTCACCTACTAACCGCTTGGTTCAGCGGCTCCACCACTCCCCTCAACTCCGAAGAGATCAGGGCGGCTTCACGGCCTTAGCATCACGATGCTCGATGTTTGACGCTTCACAGCGGGTACCGGAATATCAACCGGTTATCCATCGACTACGCCTGTCGGCCTCGCCTTAGGTCCCGACTTACCCTGGGCAGATCAGCTTGACCCAGGAACCCTTAGTCAATCGGCGCACACGTTTCTCACGTGTGAATCGCTACTCATGCCTGCATTCTCACTCGTCAACCGTCCACGACTACCTTCCAGTGCCGCTTCACCCGGCAGACGACGCTCCCCTACCCATCC
>NZ_JBIAXT010000083.1:1937-3491 GCF_042896945.1 Streptomyces sp. NPDC001222 | reverse complement strand
TGCAATGACACGACTTCGGCGGTACGCTTGAGCCCCGCTACATTGTCGGCGCGGAATCACTAGACCAGTGAGCTATTACGCACTCTTTCAAGGGTGGCTGCTTCTAAGCCAACCTCCTGGTTGTCTGTGCGACTCCACATCCTTTCCCACTTAGCGTACGCTTAGGGGCCTTAGTCGATGCTCTGGGCTGTTTCCCTCTCGACCATGGAGCTTATCCCCCACAGTCTCACTGCCGCGCTCTCACTTACCGGCATTCGGAGTTTGGCTAAGGTCAGTAACCCGGTAGGGCCCATCGCCTATCCAGTGCTCTACCTCCGGCAAGAAACACACGACGCTGCACCTAAATGCATTTCGGGGAGAACCAGCTATAACGGAGTTTGATTGGCCTTTCACCCCTAACCACAGGTCATCCCCCAGGTTTTCAACCCTGGTGGGTTCGGTCCTCCACGAAGTCTTACCTCCGCTTCAACCTGCCCATGGCTAGATCACTCCGCTTCGGGTCTTGAGCGTGCTACTCCACCGCCCTATTCGGACTCGCTTTCGCTACGGCTACCCCACCCGGGTTAACCTCGCAACACACCGCAAACTCGCAGGCTCATTCTTCAAAAGGCACGCAGTCACGAGGGCCGAAGCCCCGACGCTCCCACGGCTTGTAGGCACACGGTTTCAGGTACTATTTCACTCCCCTCCCGGGGTACTTTTCACCATTCCCTCACGGTACTATCCGCTATCGGTCACCAGGGAATATTTAGGCTTAGCGGGTGGTCCCGCCAGATTCACACGGGATTTCTCGGGCCCCGTGCTACTTGGGTGTCTCTCAAACGAGCCGCTGACGTTTCGACTACGGGGGTCTTACCCTCTACGCCGGACCTTTCGCATGTCCTTCGCCTACATCAACGGTTTCTGACTCGTCCCACGGCCGGCAGACCGTGGAAGAGAGATCCCACAACCCCCCAAGCGCAACCCCTGCCGGGTCTCACACGCTTAAGGTTTAGCCTCATCCAGTTTCGCTCGCCACTACTCCCGGAATCACGGTTGTTTTCTCTTCCTGCGGGTACTGAGATGTTTCACTTCCCCGCGTTCCCTCCACACTGCCTATGTGTTCAGCAGCGGGTGACAGCCCATGACGACTGCCGGGTTTCCCCATTCGGAAACCCCCGGATCAAAGCCTGGTTGACGACTCCCCGGGGACTATCGTGGCCTCCCACGTCCTTCATCGGTTCCTGGTGCCAAGGCATCCACCGTGCGCCCTTAAAAACTTGGCCACAGATGCTCGCGTCCACTGTGCAGTTCTCAAACAACGACCAACCACCCATCACCCCGAACCAGCAAGATTCGAGTGCACTGGGGCCGGCATCGAAGGACGACCAGACGGCCGCACCCTCAGACACCCAACAGCGTGCCCGACACAGTCACCCGATGATCACCACGTTCCACGCCGAAGCAGTACTAGCGATGCCATCCGAGCCATCTGTGCCGAGTAGTCAACGTTCCACCCATGAGCTGACCACCGTCGGACACTTGCCGACGTAGTGGCTCTGGACCTCGAGAACG
>NZ_JBIAXT010000082.1:0-5731 GCF_042896945.1 Streptomyces sp. NPDC001222 | reverse complement strand
AACGAGCTTCGCTACTCGGAGAGTTGCGCGATGGCCGCCCCATGACCAGGGGCTATGCGGAGATCGCTGCTACACCACTCGGCGGGACACCATCGTGCGGGTGTCGCCTGTCTCGACGACCGGACCCCTATCGCGACCGGCACCGTGGAGGGGGCTCAGCCGACCGAGGCCCGTCGGACAGCGGCTGGTTCGACTGTCGGCTCGGCGAGGATTGCCATGGTGCATGATTCCGTCTCAGGTCGACGAGTCATCGTGCTGGTCGTCCTCGGCATCGCACTCTTCCCTGAGGACGGGACGTCAGGCGGGCCCGGCCGGTCGGCATCCGAACGGGTGTACCGCCCGGGGTGCGCGGGTTTTCGCGGCGACGGGGTACTCGCCGCGCGTCCGGGCGGCAAGGCACGGCGTGGAGCGGCCGGCCAAGAAGCGGCAGAAGGAGGGGTTCCGTGGACCGGGACCGGTGTGACGAGCGGGAAACACCGTGAATGGCGGGCGTCGGCCGCTGCCGGCGTCGCGGACATCGGAAGCGGTCCGTCCGGGAGAACGGCTGGTGGACGCCGCGGACGGGCGGCTGCCCGTGTGGGACGGCGGCGGCCAACTGCTGCGCAAGGCCTTTCCCGAGCATTGGTCCTTCCTCCTCGGTGAGATCGCCCTCTACAGCTTGATCGTGCTCGTCGTGACGGGTGTGTGGCTCACGTTCTTCTTCCAGCCGGGGATGGGGGAGGTGGTGTACGAGGGGCGGTATGTGCCGATGCGTGGTGTCCGCATGACGCAGGCGTTCGATTCGACCCTGCACATCAGCTTCGACGTACGCGGCGGACTCCTCATCCGGCAGATGCACCACTGGGCGGCCCTGATGTTCGTGGCGGCCATCGGTGCGCACCTGCTGCGGATCTTCTTCACGGGTGCCTTCCGCAGGCCCCGGGAGATGAACTGGGTCATCGGCGTCACGCTCCTCGTGCTCGCCCTGGCCGAGGGCTTCGCGGGGTATTCGCTCCCCGGCGACCTGCTGTCCGGTACCGGACTGCGCATCGCTCAGGGCATCATGCTGTCCCTGCCGGTGGTGGGGACCTACGTGAGCATGTTCGCGTTCGGTTCGGAGTATCCCGGTGTGGACTTGATCCCCCGGTTGTACGGTCTGCACATCCTGCTGCTGCCCGGGGTGTTGCTGGCGCTGGTCACCGTGCATCTGATGCTGGTCTTCTACTTGAAGCACACGCAGTGGCGCGGCCCCGGCAGGACCAACCGGAACGCCGTCGGCAAGCCGCTGTTCCCGCAGTTCATGGCGGCCTCGATGGGGCTGTCCTTCATGGTGTTCGGGGTGACGGCACTGCTGGGCGGGGTCGCCCAGATCAATCCGGTGTGGGTCTACGGGCCCTACCGCCCCGACGTGGCGACGACCGGCTCCCAGCCCGACTGGTACGTCGGCTTCCTGGAGGGCGGGCTGCGGCTCGTGCCGGACTGGGAGACGAACATCGCCGGCCACACGATCATGTGGAACGTGCTGCTGCCGGCCGTCGTCCTGCCGGCGCTGCTCTTCCTCGTCCTGTACGTCTACCCTTTCGTCGAACAGCGTCTGACGGCCGAGGGGCGCGAGGAACGGCATCTGTGCGACCGGCCGCGGGAACGCCCCGTACGCACCGGACTCGGCGTCGCCGGGATCACCTTCTACGGTGTCCTGCTGCTGGCAGGCGGCAACGACATCGTGGCGGAGACCTTCCGTATCTCGCTCAACGCTCTGACGTGGATCCTGCGCATCTCCTTGGTGGTGGCGCCGGTCGTCGCGTTCCTGCTCACCCGGCGGCTGTGCCATGCGCTGCTGGAGGCGGAGCGGCAGCGTCTGGCCGAGGGCGAGGAGACCGGGGAGGTGCGCCAGACCCTGGAAGGCGGCTACGAGAGCGGTCACCGGCCCCTGACCCGGTGCCGGCCGGGGGCACCGAGGAGGCTGGTCAGTCGCCCCGAGTCGCGTACTGGAAAACCAGACCGAGAACCCCCCGCGCCAGCACCCCGGCACCGATGAGGAACAGCCACAGCCCGTAGACCACGCCCAGAGCGGTGACGGCGGAGCCCAGTGCCGTGATCACTGGCCAGGGGCTGTGGGGCGGGAAGAACTCCAGATGGCCGACCGCGTCCGCCACTTCGGCGTCCGTACGGTCCTGGGGGCGGCGTCCGCGACGCCGGTACTGCACCGCGCAGAAGAAGGAGATCACGCCGGCCATACCGAAGGCGGCGATCAGCACCGCGGTGCCGGCCGGATCGCCCGACCAGGCCGCGTACAGCGCGGCGGAACCCGCGAAGAACAGGGCGACACCGCCGAAGAGCAGAGCCTCGATCTTCATCGCAGCTCCTTCACCGGCCGCAGACCGGCCTCGGGATGATGCAGGTCGAAGGCGGGCGACTCCGAGCGCACCCGCGGCAGGGCAAGGAAGTTGTGCCGCGGAGGAGGACAGGACGTCGCCCACTCGAGTGCCCGGCCATACCCCCAGGGGTCGTCCTCGGAGACCTTCTCCCCGTGCTGCGCGGTGCGCCAGACGTTGTACAGGAACGGCAGCGTGGAGATGCCGAGCAGCAACGCCCCTGCGGACGACAGGGTGTTGAGCAGGGTGAACCCGTCGGCGGGAAGGTAGTCGGCGTAGCGGCGCGGCATGCCCTCCGCACCGAGCCAGTGCTGCACCAGGAAGGTCAGCTGGAACCCCGGAAACAGCAGCCAGAAGTGCACCTTGCCGAGCCGCTCGTCGAGGAGCTTCCCGGTGAACTTGGGCCACCAGAAGTAGAACCCGCCGAACATCGCGAAGACGACCGTGCCGAACAGGACGTAGTGCAGATGGGCCACGATGAAGTACGAGTCGGTGACGTGGAAGTCGATCGGCGGGGAGGCGATGAGCACGCCGCTGAGCCCGCCCAGCAGGAATGACACCAGGAACCCCAGAGACCACAGCATAGGCGTCTCGAACGAGAGCGAACCCCGGTGCATCGTGCCGATCCAGGCGAAGAACTTGATCCCCGTAGGCACCGCGATCAGGAACGACATCAGGGAGAAGAACGGCAGCAGCACCGCACCGGTGGCGAACATGTGGTGGGCCCAGACGACTGCGGACAGCATCGTGATCGCGATCGTCGCGCCGATCATCGGCAGATAGCCGAACATCGGCTTGCGCGAGAACACCGGAAGGATCTCCGAGACGATCCCGAAGAACGGCAGCGCGACGATGTAGACCTCAGGATGGCCGAAGAACCAGAACAGGTGCTGCCACACAATGGCGCCGCCGTTCGTCGCGTCGAAGACGTGCGCCCCGAACTTCCGGTCCGCCTCCAGGGCCAGCAGAGCGGCGGTGAGCACGGGGAACGCCGGCAGGACGAGGATCGATGTGAACAGGATGTTCCACGTGAAGATCGGCATCCTGAACATCGTCATGCCGGGAGCGCGCAGACACAGGATGGTGGCGATGAAGTTGACCGCGCCGAGCGTCGTCGACACGCCCGTCACCACGAGGCCCATCACCCACAGGTCGCCGCCTGCTCCGGGGGAGCGGTAGGCGCTGTTCAGCGGGGCGTAGGCGAACCAGCCGAACGACGCGGCGCCGCTGGGCACCAGGAACCCCGACACGACCATCAGCCCGCCGAAGAGGTACATCCAGTACGACAGAGCGTTCAGCCGGGGGAAGGCCACGTCCGGCGCACCGATCTGCAGCGGCATCACCGCATTGGCGAACCCGGCGAACATGGGGGTCGCGAAGAGCAGCATCATCACCGTGCCATGCACCGTGAAGAACTGGTTGTAGCCCTCCTCGGACAGGAACTGCAGTCCTGGACGGGCGAGTTCCGCCCGCATGCCCAGGGCCAGCAGACCGGCGAAGAGGAAGAAGCAGAAGGATGTGACCATGTACAGCCTGCCGATCACCTTGTGATCGGTCGTCGTGGTCCAGCGCAGCAGCGCCCCACCGAGAGACGACGCGGCGGTGGTGCGGCGCCACGCGGCGGCGGTGCGTTCCGACAGTTGCGGCATCGTTCTCCTCCACGGGCCGTTTCCCCACGGCGTCACGGTCCCGCCTGCCCCGCGACGCCATGCACGCTCGGCTTCGCTCGCGCGGGCGGTGCCCCCACCGCCGCACCGGGCGAAACCCCCCGTACCTCCAGTACGAGGGCTTCCGCCCGGCACTCCCCCGAGCTCATCGAGCAGGGGGACCCCCAGACCACGCACCTGAGGCCGCAGGGCCGCCCTTCGGGCGACGACGCGAGTTTGACGACAGACCCTGGGGCCGGGCGGCACGCGGGCGCGACGCGGGTGCCCAGGTCGCACCGGGGGAAACCGAGCCGGCGAGGAATGAGCGATGGGGCCCGCCGCTGGGCCGGCCGGTGGGAGATCGTCGACGCGGACCATGACCGTCCGTCGCGGTCATAGGCCGAGGCCCGCGGGGCGACGGTCACGCCACGCCCGCTGTGCCGGTCTTCACCGGAGCGGGCTACAGGCGAACGGAGGTGCTTTCAAGGGCGCGGCGCGTGTGGTCCCTTCGGGCGGATCCTCTGTATGGTCTTCGTGCCTGAACCAGAGGTGGTTGGCTGGTACGGGCAGGATGTCCGGCATGGTTCCTTGGGTGTACGTGTTCGTGGGTTGTCCCTGGACAGGGGACGCCCAGCAGATCACGAACGAGGGGGAACCCGACGACGTCCTCGTCCGTCAACGCCCGGCCGCCCAAGGCACCGTGGACACGTTCGTGCGCGAAGGCGTCGACCGCATCATGCTGGTTGCTCGTTACCGGTGGGTGGCAGACGGCGCCCCAGTGATGTCCTCGGAGCCGTCCGGACCTCCAGCGCCGTCCGACGGGGGCGCGGCCAGTGAGCATCGACCGAAGTCCGGAGGGCGGGGGCGAGAACGGGACTCCGCGTGATCCGTGCGACGTCTGCGCGGAGGCGGCCTTGGGGTCGCACATTTCATGCGCTGGCCCCGGATTCGTCCGCGGTTCGGCCCGCACCGTCTGAGACGCGTTCACGGCCCCCGCCACCACCGCGTAGCCCCGCCGCACCTCCGCGTAGCTGTACGACACAGCCATGAACGCGATGCCCCCCAACCTCCCTCATGCAGAGACCCACATCCCCCTGAAGGGAGGCCACCTGCAGCACCGTCCGGTCACTGCACGGCTTGGCGCCTGAGCCTTCGCGAGAGTTCGTCACGAACGTTCGCGGGAAGATCTCTTCCGCCCCGGCCCCAAGTGACCACGAGTTCCGCCACATGACGCAGCTTGATGTTCGTGCACATCGAGGTCTCGCGCAGGGCGTCCCATGCTTCGTCGGCCGTCATCCGACCCACGACCACGATGACGCCTATCGCCTGGTCGATCACCGCGTGCGAGGTGACTGCCTGCTGAAGCTGGGAGACCTGGGTCTCCAGCTGCCTTATCCGATCGTGGCTCTCCAGCTCCTGAACCGCGCCGGAAAGGTTGTCGGCGTGGCTGTCCAAGTGGCCTCCGTGGTTAGAGGACGGGACCAAAAGGCTCGTCCGTATGCGGACCCCTTGAATCCGTCTGTACCTTCACCGTCACACCCAGAGCCCGCTCGCGCAAGGGCGAGCGGGCCCGGTGGCGCGATTCCTACGGAGCTGTTGCCGCACTGCGACCAAGGCGCAGTGGGTGGACGCTGTGCGGGTCTGTGTAGCGAACGGTGGAACTCGGTCGGTTTCGTTCAGCGGCGTCCGGCGGTGAGCCGGCCGTCGAAGGTGATGTCGAAGGCTTGGAGT
>NZ_JBIAXT010000081.1:0-5940 GCF_042896945.1 Streptomyces sp. NPDC001222 | reverse complement strand
GGGCGAGGTCATCAAGACGGTGCCCGAGTCGAAGATCGTGGAGACCCTGATCGAGGAGGCCATGAAGCTGGCCGAGCAGATGGAGAAGGACGGCGCCGGGGCCGGAGAACCGGCCGTCACCGTGAGTTGAACAGCACGGACGTGAGAGGGGGCCCGAGCGTGACGATTCTGGAGAGCATCCGGGGACCACGTGACCTGAAGGCACTGTCCGAGGCGGACCTGAGCCGACTGGCCGAGGAGATCAGGGAGTTCCTGATCCACGCGGTCGCGAGGACGGGGGGTCATCTGGGGCCCAATCTGGGGGTGGTGGAACTCTCCATCGCGCTCCACCGGGCCTTCGAGTCACCGGTCGACCGCATCCTGTGGGACACCGGCCACCAGAGCTATGTGCACAAGCTGCTGACAGGACGTCAGGACTTCTCCAAACTGCGCGGCAAGGGCGGCCTGTCCGGCTATCCGTCGCGTGAGGAGTCGGAGCACGACATCATCGAGAACAGCCATGCCTCCACCGCGCTCGGCTGGGCCGACGGGCTCGCCAAGGCCCGCCAGGTCCAGGGGGAGAAAGGCCATGTCGTCGCGGTCATCGGCGACGGCGCCCTCACCGGCGGCATGGCCTGGGAGGCGCTCAACAACATCGCCGCCGCCAAGGACCGCCCGCTGATCATCGTCGTCAACGACAACGAGCGCTCGTACGCGCCCACCATCGGCGGACTCGCCAACCACCTCGCCACCCTGCGCACGACGGACGGCTACGAGAAGGTGCTGGCGTGGGGCAAGGACGTGCTCCAGCGCACGCCCGTCGTCGGCAACACCGTCTACGAGGCCCTGCACGGCGCGAAGAAGGGCTTCAAGGACGCGTTCGCCCCGCAGGGCCTCTTCGAGGACCTGGGCCTGAAGTACGTAGGACCCATCGACGGGCACGACGTCCGGGCCGTCGAGTCGGCGCTGCGCCGCGCGAAGCGCTTCCACGGGCCGGTGGTGATCCACTGTCTGACCGAGAAGGGCCGCGGCTACGAGCCCGCGCTCGCCCACGAGGAGGACCGCTTCCACACCGTCGGCGTGATGGACCCGCTCACCTGCGCGCCGCTGAGGCCCTCCGGCGGCCCCTCGTGGACGTCGGTGTTCGGCGACGAGATCGCGCGGATCGGCGAGGAGCGCGAGGACGTCGTCGCCATCACGGCGGCCATGCTGCACCCGGTCGGCCTGGCCGGGTTCGCGGAGCGGTTCCCCGACCGGGTGTGGGACGTGGGCATAGCCGAGCAGCACGCGGCGGTGTCCGCGGCGGGCCTGGCAACGGGCGGCCTGCATCCCGTCGTCGCCGTCTACGCGACCTTCCTCAACCGGGCCTTCGACCAGCTCCTCATGGACGTGGCCCTGCACCGCTGCGGCGTCACCTTCGTCCTGGACCGGGCCGGGGTCACGGGCGTCGACGGAGCCTCGCACAACGGCATGTGGGACATGTCGGTCCTCCAGGTCGTGCCGGGCCTCAGGATCGCCGCACCACGCGACGCCGACCAGCTGCGGGCGCAGCTGCGGGAGGCGGTGGCGGTCGACGACGCCCCGACCCTGATCCGCTTCCCGAAGGAGTCGGTGGGCCCCGCGATCCCCGCCGTGGACCGGGTGGGCGGCCTGGACGTGCTGCATCGTGCGGAGCGGCCGGATGTGCTGCTGGTCGCCGTCGGTGTCATGGCACCCGTCTGCCTGCAGACCGCCGACCTCCTCGAGGCCCGTGGCATCGGCTGCACGGTCGTCGACCCGCGCTGGGTCAAGCCCGTCGACCCCGATCTGCCGGGACTCGCCGCCGGTCACCGGCTGGTCGCGGTCGTCGAGGACAACAGCCGTGCCGCCGGCGTCGGATCCGCGGTCGCGCTGGCGCTCGGCGACGCCGACGTCGACGTACCCGTCCGCAGGTTCGGCATCCCGGAGCAGTTCCTCGCGCACGCCAAGCGCGCCGAGGTGCTCGCCGACATCGGTCTCACGCCCGTCGAGATCGCGGGGCGGATCAGCGCCAGCCTGACCGCCAGGGACGAGCTGTCCAAGGAGAAACAGGAATGACCATCCCTTCCGGCGGTGACTTCGACCTCGGCGCGCTCCTCGCCGAGCGCGGGGCCGAGCGCTACGAGCTGCACGCCAGGTACCTCAACCACCAGCTCCCGCGCATGCTCCACACCATCGGCTTCGACAAGATCTACGAGCGGGCCGAGGGTGCCCACTTCTGGGACGCGGACGGCAACGACTACCTGGACATGCTCGCCGGCTTCGGGGTGATGGGCCTGGGCCGCCACCACCCCGTGGTCCGCAAAGCGCTGCACGACGTCCTGGACGCGCAGCTCGCCGACCTCACCCGCTTCGACTGCCAGCCGCTGCCCGGGCTGCTGGCGGAGAAGCTGCTCGCGCACAGCCCCCATCTGGACCGGGTGTTCTTCGGCAACAGCGGGACGGAGGCGGTCGAGACCGCGCTGAAGTTCGCCCGGTACGCCACCGGCCGGCCGCGGATCCTGTACTGCAGCCACGCCTTCCACGGGCTGACCACCGGGTCCCTCTCGGTGAACGGTGAATCCGGGTTCCGTGACGGCTTCGCCCCGCTGCTGCCCGACACCCCGGTCCCGCTCGGCGACCTCGACGCCCTGGCCCGGGAGCTGGACAAGGGGGACGTGGCGGCCCTCATCGTCGAGCCGATCCAGGGCAAGGGCGTGCACGAGGCCCCGACCGGCTATCTGCGGGCCGCCCAGGAGCTGCTGCACCGGCACAAGGCGCTGCTGATCGCCGACGAGGTGCAGACCGGCCTCGGCCGGACCGGAGACTTCTACGCCTACCAGCACGAGGACGGCGTGACCCCGGACCTGGTGTGCGTGGCGAAGGCGCTCTCGGGCGGCTATGTACCGGTCGGCGCCACCCTCGGCAAGGAGTGGATCTTCAAGAAGGTCTACTCGTCGATGGACCGGGTGCTGGTGCACTCGGCGAGCTTCGGCTCCAACGCCCAGGCGATGACGTCCGGGCTCGCGGTCCTCAGCGTCATGGAGAACGAGCAGATCGTCGCCAACGCCCGGGCCGTCGGCGAGCAGCTGAAGTCCCGGCTCACGGCGCTCGTGGACAAGTACGAGCTGCTCAGCGACGTACGCGGCCGGGGTCTGATGATCGGCATCGAGTTCGGCCGACCCAGCTCGCTCAGGCTGCGCGGGCGGTGGACCATGCTCCAGGCCGCCCGTAAGGGCCTGTTCGCGCAGATGGTCGTCGTCCCGCTGCTGCAACGGCACCGGATCCTCACCCAGGTCTCCGGCGACCATCTGGAGGTGATCAAGCTGATCCCGCCGCTGATCATCGACGAGCAGGACGTCGACCGGTTCGTGGACGCCTTCACCGCGGTGATGGACGACGCGCACGGCGGCGGCCTGATGTGGGACTTCGGTAAGACACTGATCAAGCAGGCGGTGGCGAACCGCTAAGAGTCATCACGTAATGAGGTGATGCCCACCTGGTGCCTGTGCGGGGCCAGCATGCCTGGGTGGCGTACCAGCTCTGTGCAGCCAGCTGTTCCGACGTGGGCCTTGTGCCGCTCGTTCGCGGGTCGGGTCTCATTCGGGGTAAGTCCGGTACCGGGTGGTGGTGTTTTGTCGAGCAGAGGCCCGCGGCCGAAAGCATCCGGCTTGTGGGCTGCCGCGTGGGTGCGGCCCCGTGCGGGGCGGGCACGGCGCTGCGGTTGACTCGACAGGGCTTCTTGCAGCCCTTCATGGAACACGATCTGTGTGTGGCGCGCCTGGACGACGTCCAGGCGCGCGGTGCTGGGGTCGTCGGGGTCGGTGAGGTGGACGTGGGCGCAGAGGGCGGCGGAGACCTTGTCCCGGTCTGCGACGAGCCCGCATGAGGGGCAGGCGTGGATTCGGTCGGCGAGGGTTTTAGCGACCGTCGCTCCGCAGAAGCACGTCAGGGACAATTTGGTGGTGAAGGCGGAGGCGCGCAGCATTCGCCCGCCGGCCTTCTCACACTCCCGGCCGATAGCGGTGATGAGCCTACCGGGTGTGGTGGCTTGCAGTGCTTTGCCCCACCTGCGGTACCACGTGCGGATGTCGCAGTCCTCAACGATCAGGTTCGCGCTGTGGTCGGCGGTGATGTCTTCGGCGATGCGGCGGGCGCGGTGGTCTTTGGCCGCAGCCTGCGTGGCGGCGGCTTCGGCGAGCCGGGCCCGGTTGAGCCGGAAGCTGGCTGACAGGCTGTCGCGCCGGTAGGGCTGCTTGGGCATCCCATCCTTGTTCGCTGCCCTTGCTCCGCCAGGCGTGTGGACGGTCCGTGCGGGAAGGCCCGCGGCCTGGCGCCGTTCGGCGCGGGCTTGTTGGCGTTTCGATGGCTGGTACTGGCCGGGGTTGGAGGCTCGGCGGGAGCGGTCGAGAGCGCGTCTGCGGCCGCGGTCCTTGCGGCGGGATTTCGCCAGCGCGGCAAGCTCCGCGTCGCTGGGCTCGATGCGGGTTGTTTCGACGTTGCCGTCGGCGGGGGCGAAGGTGTTGGGGAAGGAGACGATGGAGAGGTTGGAGACGTTGCCGTCGATGCCGCCAACCCGCTCGAGCTGAGCCGCTGCCGTGCGGCGGGCCTTCGTGGTGGGGGATGCGTAGCAGCCGGTCAGGACCATCAGGTGGGCTTCGTACGCCCACCCGCCCGGCGCGGAGGTGTCGCGGCGGCGCACGAGGTCGATCTTGTGCCAGGTATCGGGATGGGTCAGGAAGTGCACCAGGCGCGGCCAGCGGCCCGACCCCGAGGGCAGGCGGACGGGCAGGACCAGGTCACCACGACGTGCATCGGCGCCGCCGGTGAACACGACGGCTAAAGGTCCGGTGTGGTCCCACCACGTCGCGGCTCGCGTCTTCGCGGTGTTCCTCGCCGTCACCTCGCCCGTCTCAATACGTCCCGCAGGACGTACAGGCGTGGGCAGGTGCCGTGGCTGCTCGAGCACCCCGGTCCCTGCAGGAAGCGCGGCAGCCTGCTCGGGGGTGGTGACCGTAGGGTCGAGGTTGCGGTTGCGGTAGGTGTCCAGGTGCCCGGCCAGGGTGCCGTGCAGCCGGAACGTCTCCCACTTCCGGGCGATGGTATGGGAGCGGGCGCGGCCCGGGATGCGGGTGTAGTCCCACCACGGGCCCGCGCGGGGCCGGCCGTGCCTGCGGCCGGACGAATCCGGGAACAGATGCCGGCTCACCGACGTCTCGAACACTTCGTCCGCCTGGTGCATCACCAGCGCTTTGGTGACGTGGTGTGCGAGATGTTTTGCGTTTGCCATGTGCCGGTAAGCGCGGCGCTCCATACCCTCCCGGGACAGACCCAGCTCCAGCCGCCACGCTCTCGCATCCGTCTCACGGCGGACATCGCCCGCCCAGTACGCGTCTACGGCGTCCCGCGCATCGCGCTGCAGTGCCCGTTTGACGGACCACATCGCCGAGAACAAACTCTCGGTCCGGTGCCGGATGCCGGGATCGTGGACATCGAGCGGCAGACGGATCACCGCAAGCTCAGTGTCCGCGCTTCGCGTCCAGCGCTTCCCCTTGTTCTTTCCCCGGTATCGACGAGCAGGAGCAGCATCGAAGGAGGCCGTGGTGTCACGCAGTTCTGTGGTCACCGATGCTCCACCTCCTTTTTTGCCCCATGCAGGACGCCGTCACCTGTCCGCAGTCTGACCAGTGCGGCAACCAACGCCAAAGCTACAAGACCCCACTGACAACGCCCCGTGCCACGAGGGGACTTCGGTCTCTACGACGGCTTTCATGCACCTGCGTCTTGCCCGCTGCACGTCGGCCGACCTTCGTACCTAGTGCCGCATCAGGCAACGTTCGCCCTGTTCACGACCTCGCGGAGGCGTTCGTGGGTCTGTGTAGCGAACGGTGGAACTCGGTCGGTTTCGTTCAGCGGCGTCCGGCGGTGAGCCGGCCGTCGAAGGTGATGTCGAAGGCTTGGAGT
>NZ_JBIAXT010000080.1:0-6002 GCF_042896945.1 Streptomyces sp. NPDC001222 | reverse complement strand
AGCAACAACACCTGGCTCCACACCCGAACCGCCGCCCTCAACCTTCGCCGACTGATCAACCTCGGACTCACCTACGCCAGTGGCACCTGGCACCTGGCACCGGCCGGCACATGACCGTAGGGGCCATCCAGCCGCACGACCAGACAACCCCTCACCAAGATCTTCATCGACCTTCTAGGGCCTGTCGCGCAGGCGGGAGTTGGACGACAGGCCCTAGCCGAGCGCCGACTTCACGGCGTCCGCGAGACGGCCGGCCACCGACCGGGCCTGCTCGATGTCCGCGGCCTCGACCATGACCCGCACCAGCGGCTCCGTGCCCGACGGACGCAGCAGCACCCGTCCGGTGGACCCCAGTTCCCGCTCGGCCTCGGTCACGGCGGTGGCCAGCTCGGCGGAGGTGGCGACGCGGGACTTGTCTACGTCGGGGACGTTCACGAGGACCTGCGGCAGCCGCTCCATCACGGACGCGAGGTCCTTGAGCGTACGGCCGGTCTCCGCGACCCGCGCGGCCAGCATCAGGCCGGTCAGCGTGCCGTCGCCGGTGGTGGCGTGGTCCAGGATGATGACGTGGCCGGACTGCTCGCCGCCCAGGGCGTAGCCCTTGTCCTTCATCTCCTCCAGCACATACCGGTCGCCGACGGCGGTCTGCACGAGCTGGATGCCCTCGCGCTCCATGGCCAGCTTGAAGCCCAGATTCGACATGACCGTCGCGACAACGGTGTCGGAGCGCAGTGCGGAACGCTCCCGCATCGCCAGCGCGAGCACGGCCAGGATCTGGTCGCCGTCCACCTCCTCACCGGTGTGGTCCACGGCGAGACAGCGATCGGCGTCCCCGTCGTGCGCGATGCCGAGGTCGGCGCCGTGCTCGACCACGGCGGCCTTCAGCTTGTCCAGGTGGGTGGAGCCGCAGCCGTCGTTGATGTTGAGCCCGTCCGGCTCCGCGCCGATCGTGACGATCTCGGCACCCGCCCGGCTGAACGCCTCCGGCGAGACCCGGGCGGCGGCGCCGTGCGCCTCGTCCAGGACGATCCTGAGCCCGTCGAGCCGGTTCGGAAGAACCCCGATCAGGTGAGCGACGTACCGGTCGAAGCCCTCGCCGTACGACTTCACCCGGCCGACGCCGGCACCGGTGGGCCGGACCCAGGGAGCGCCGGTGCGGTGCTCCTCGTACACGGTCTCGATCTTGTCCTCCAGCTCGTCGGCCAGCTTGTGGCCGCCCCGGGCGAAGAACTTGACGCCGTTGTCGGGCATGGCGTTGTGGCTGGCGGAGAGCATGACACCGAGGTCCGCGCCCAGCGCACCGGTCAGATACGCGACGGCCGGGGTGGGCAGCACACCGACGCGTAGCACGTCCACGCCCGCGCTGGCGAGGCCCGCGACCACGGCGGCCTCCAGGAACTCCCCGGACGCACGCGGATCGCGTCCGACGACCGCCGTCGGCCGGTGGCCCTCGAACGTACCCGCCTCGGCCAGTACGTGAGCCGCCGCGACGGACAGGCCGAGTGCCATCTCAGCCGTGAGATCCGCGTTGGCGACACCGCGCACGCCGTCCGTGCCGAAGAGTCGTCCCACTGTGCTGTCCTCCGAACTTGCTGCAAAAGTGCGGCTCATGCCGAGTGTCCAGACCGGCGCGGGATACGTACATCCCCGGGCCTGTCTTGAGGCTTATCCCACGCAGCCGCCCCGGGCCTGTCGGGATTGCTCCATAAGCCCCATAAGCCGGTGATAAGCATCTTTCCGCGTAAACGAACCGCCCCGGCGGCACAGAGCGTGCGGCCGGGGCGATACGAGCGCGCAGCAGGCGGTACGAGCCTGCGCGACCAGCGGCGTGATTAGCGCTTGCTGTACTGCGGCGCCTTGCGGGCCTTCTTCAGACCGGCCTTCTTGCGCTCGACCGCACGGTCGTCGCGGCGCAGGAAGCCCGCCTTCTTCAGCGCGCCACGGTTGTTGTCGACGTCCGCCTCGTTCAGCGCGCGGGCGACACCGAGACGGAGCGCACCGGCCTGACCGGAGACACCGCCACCCGCGATGCGGGCGATGATGTCGTAGCGGCCCTCGAGCTCGAGCACCTTGAAGGGCTCGTTGACTTCCTGCTGGTGCACCTTGTTCGGGAAGTAGTCCTCGAGGGTGCGACCGTTGATCTTCCACTTGCCGGTGCCCGGAACGATCCGGACACGGGCGATGGCGTTCTTGCGGCGGCCCAGGCCGGCGGCCGGCTGGGGCTCACCGAAGCGCGAGGCCATGGACTCGGAGGTGTACTCACCCTCGAGCGGGACCTCGGTCTCGGTGGTGTAGCTGTCGATGTCAAGCTCTTCGAGCGGCTGCTCGGCAGTGGTCTCGGCCACGATTCTCCTCAGATTCTCTTCAGCTTTAGGGGGTGGCCGGACTTACTGCGCGACCTGGGTGATCTCGAACGGCACCGGCTGCTGGGCAGCGTGCGGGTGCTGGTCACCCTTGTAGACCTTCAGCTTCGAGAGCATCTGACGGCCCAGGGAGTTCTTGGGGAGCATGCCCTTGACGGCCTTCTCGACGGCCTTCTCGGGGTTGTTCGCCAGCAGGTCGTCGTAGCGGACGGAACGCAGACCACCCGGGTAGCCGGAGTGGCGGTACGCCATCTTCTGGGTCCGCTTGTTACCGGACAGGTGCACCTTGTCCGCGTTGATGATGATGACGAAGTCGCCGGCGTCCACGTGGGGCGCGTAGATCGGCTTGTGCTTGCCGCGCAGAAGGGTGGCGGCGGTGGTGGCCAGACGGCCCAGGACGACGTCCTGGGCGTCGATGACGTGCCACTGACGCGTCACATCGCCGGGCTTGGGGCTGTACGTACGCACGGTTCGTAGCCTTCGCTTCTTCAGTGAGGATCCTGACAAGGTCACCGAAGACGATCACGACAGCCCAGACCGCACTGCGGTGACGCAAACCGCGTGCTGGTCGCTGGTCATCGGCCCGGTGGACCGGTGTAAGGGCCCCTCACGTGAGAATGAGCAAGCCAATACACATAACGAACAGCCAGGATAACGGGGCCACCGACATGGGTCAAAACGGAGCCGCCGCCACTCGGCCGCACCAACCGGGCGACCGGAGCTTTGTCTCGCTTGGGCTGTGATGTCGCTGTGGTGCTCGCAGAAGGGGAACAACGCGGTCCACGGCGCGTCTAAGATGCGCCGCATGAGTTATGGGCAGGGGGAGCCTCAGTGGGATCCCTGGACACCGAGTTCCCAGCAGGACAGCCGTGGCGGCACTCCCGACTGGGCCGCGCTCGCCGAACAGTCCGAGGCGCGCAACAAGCGCCGTCGGCTACTGCTGATCCTCGGCGGGGCCCTGGCCACGATCGGCATCGGCGCCGCCGTCACGGTCGCGGTCGTGAACGCGAACGGCACCGCGAAGGCCTCCAACCAGCCGGCCGGCGCGCTGCCCAGCACCGCGGCCATCCCCGGTGAGAGCGCCGATCCGGTCCCGACCTTCGCCCCGACGTCGGCGCCTCCCCCGCTGAACCCGATGGACTTCATCTCCAGCGCCAAGAAGGACACGGCCCCGATCAGCGCGAACACGCTGTTCCCCGGGACCCAGCTGACCGTGGGCGCGAACATCTACAAGCGGGGCCCCTCGGCCACCACGGCCAACTGCGCGTCGGCCGTCCAGGGCACCCTGCCCGCGGTGCTCACCAAGAACGACTGCACCAAGCTCTTCCGCGCCACCTACACCAAGGACGGCGTCGCGGTGACGGTCGGTGTGGCTCTGTTCGACACCGCGTCCCAGGCGACGAAGGCGAAGCAGGAGACGGACGGCAAGAGCATCATCACCTCGCTGTTCGGCAAGGGCGTGCCCCCGTTCTGCCGGACGAAGATCTGCCGCTCCACCACCAACTCCTACGGCCGCTACGCCTACTTCACGCTCGCCGGGTTCACCAGCGGCAAGGACGTGACGACCAAGGACGCGAAGGTCTTCACGGCCGGCGACGACCTGGCGGAGTTCACCTTCCGCCAGATACGCCGCCGCGGCGAGGCACAGGCCTCCGCCGCCTCCAACCAGTAGCACCGCGGCGCCACGGACGCTGCCGGGGGCTCAGCAGCAGCCCGCCCCCGGCAGCGTCCGCTTGTTCCGCGCCTCCTTGTTCCGCGCGGCGAGCAGCTCGTCGGCCGGGTAGCCGACCTCCTCCAGAGTGAGCCCGTGCGGCCGTACGACATGGACCGCCGAGTCCCGCACCCCGGCGGCCAGCACCTTCCCGGGCCAGTCCGGCGGGCGGTGCCCGTCCCCCACGAACAGCAGCGCCCCGATCAGCGAGCGCACCATGTTGTGACAGAACGCGTCCGCGCGGACGGTGGCGGTGACGATCCCGTCCTGGCCGCGCACCAGGCTCAGCTCCTGCAGCGTGCGGATGGTGGTCGCGCCCTCGCGCTTCTTGCAGTAGGCGGCGAAGTCGTGCTCCCCGAGCAGCCGCCGGGCCGCCTCGTTCATGGCGTCGACGTCGAGCGGCCAGTCGTGCCACAGCACATGACCCCGCAGAAGGGGATCGACACCGCCGGGGTTGTCGGTGACCCGGTAGGCGTAGCGGCGCCAGACGGCCGAGAAACGGGCGTTGAAGCCACTGGGAGCCTCCCGCAGGGCCCACACCCGTACATCCTTGGGCAGGCGCCCCGCGAGCCGCTTCAGCAGCTTCCCACGGTGCTCGCCCCAGACCTCCAGGGGCAGATCGACATGGGCCACCTGTCCCCGGGCGTGCACGCCGGCGTCGGTCCGCCCGGCCACGGTCAGCTCGTAGGTCTCCCGGGACCGCGTGACCGTCCGCAGGGCGTCCTCGATCTCTCCCTGCACCGTCCGCTTGCCACCGGCCTGCTTGGCCCAGCCGTGGAAGTCGGTGCCGTCGTAGGAGAGATCGAGACGGACGCGGACGTGCCCGGGCTGTACTTCGTCACTCACTGCTCGATCCTCTCAGGTACGCGAAAGCGGGCCCGCCCCGAAGGGCGGACCCGCTTCAGTGCGAGGGCGGACCTCAGGCGTCCTTCGACTCCTCGGCCGGAGCCTCGGCAGCCTCGTCGGCGGCCGGAGCCGCGTCCTCGACCTGGGTCTCCTCGGCCTTGGCGTCGGCCTCCTTGACGGCACGCTTGGTCGCCGCCTCGGCCTCGCCGACCGCCTTCTGCTGCACCGTCAACGCCTCGACCAGCTCGATCACGGCCATGGGCGCGTTGTCGCCACGGCGGTTACCGATCTTGGTGATACGGGTGTAGCCACCGGGACGGTTCTCGTAGCGCGGGCCGATCTCGGTGAAGAGCGTGTGGACGATGCCCTTGTCCGTGATCACCTGGAGCACCTGACGGCGGTTGTGAAGGTCGCCCTTCTTCGCCTTGGTGACCAGACGCTCGGCGTACGGACGCAGCTTGCGCGCCTTCGCCTCGGTGGTGGTGATACGGCCGTGCTCGAAGAGCGCCTTCGCGAGGTTCGCGAGGATGATCTTCTCGTGCGCGGCGCTGCCGCCCATACGGGCGCCCTTGGTGGGCCTCGGCATGGTGATTCTCCTAGGTGTCTGCCCCGGCCGTGTCAGGTACCAGGGTCAGTATCCGAGCGAGCGGTTGCCCGTCGGAGATCCGGAGGCAGCCCCGAAGGGGCGCCTCCGGAAGGGGCGCGGGGAACTGCGCGACCAGCCACGACCGGTCGCGCAGACACAGTACGGCCTCCCCGCGGAGCGCGTCAGTACTGCTCGGTCTCGACGAACCCGGCGTCCGCGTCGTCGTCCGCGCCGAAGGCGTCGGCGGCGGCGGTGGGGTCGAATCCGGGCGGGCTGTCCTTCAGGGCCAGGCCCATGCCGGCCAGCTTCGCCTTGACCTCGTCGATGGACTTCGCGCCGAAGTTGCGGATGTCCAGGAGGTCGGCCTCGGAGCGGGCGACGAGCTCACCCACGGAGTGGATGCCCTCACGCTTGAGGCAGTTGTAGGAGCGGACCGTGAGCTCCAGCTCCTCGATCGGCAGCGCCAGATCGGCGGCCAGGGCGGCGTCCGTCGGGG
>NZ_JBIAXT010000079.1:0-6810 GCF_042896945.1 Streptomyces sp. NPDC001222 | reverse complement strand
GACGTGCGGTATTGCGCGTTCGCCCGCATCACACGCCGGTGTACTGATCACCGGTCTGCCTGACCAGCGAGACTGAAGAAGCCCACGGCTCTGACTAGTTCAGATGCCGTGGGCTTCTGTCGTTGTCGGTCGGCGTCGGGTGGCCTCGCACTGCCCGAGACGGCCCGTGGCAGAGGGTGTGTTACTTCCTTGCCACGCCGGGCTATCGTGCCGCCGTGACAAGCGCAGCGGAGCGTCCCATCCTCTTCCTCGACGTCGACGGTCCCCTCATGCCGTTCGGGTCGTCATCCAGTTGCTTGCAAGCCCCTGTTTCCGAATCCCCGGTGCCCGCCCGGGGGAATCCGCTGCTTGGGCGGCTTGACCCTGGTCTTGGGCCGCGCCTCATGGCCCTGGGCTGTCATCTCGTGTGGGCCTCGACATGGATGGAGGATGCAAACGAGGTCGTCGCCCCACGTATCGGACTGACGAGGCTGCCTGTCGTGGAGTGGCCGGACGCCTGCGCCGACGACAGTCCGCGCGGCCTGCACTGGAAGACCCGCCACCTTGTCGAGTGGGCCAACCGCCGGCCGTTCATCTGGGTCGACGACGAGATCAGCACCATGGACCGCCTCTGGGTCGATGCCCAACATCCTGGGCCGTCGCTTCTTCATCGCGTCGACCCGGCCAAAGGCCTCGTAGACGCCGACTTCTCCGCGCTCGCCGGTTGGCTCCGTGCCTTGGCGCCGAGCCGAGTCCCAAGCACAGGTGATTAGACGATGCCGGCACACCCCAGTTGGCTGGGCCAGCGGGTCTGTGGGGCTTCCGTGACAGGCCACCGGGTGCCGTAGGCGTCCGCGCTTGTTGCCGTCACTGCCGTCCGGCCCTCGATACGTGACCACCGCTTTACAAGTTCCTTCCTGCGGCCCAAGGGTCGGGGATGCGGCGCGCCAGCGTCCTGCGCAGTGTCCAACATCGACTTCCGTGGTACGGCAGGGTGCAGTGGTGTTGCCGTCAAAGACTGCAGTCAGGCCAGCGGTCTCGCTCATGTGAGGTGGTGTGACGCGCACTGGTGCGTGGACAGTTCAGCCGGCAGCTGTAGGCCTGCAGCGTAGGCCCCTTCGGCGACCAGGCCGAGATCGTTGCCGACGTCCCGCCGGAGGAGCGCACAGAGCCCGCCCGCTACCCGGCGGCCGGAACGCCACGGCTGTCGGCGTATCGGTCAGTGATCTGCCGGGGAAGCGGCTGACGGCGGAGGTCGGCGACGACGACCAGCTGTCCGACTGGCAGCTTGTCTGACCTGCCGCAACGCGCCAGCCACGGGGGAAGTGTGGCCGTTTCGTCGCTCTGCCGACTTGGTTCGGATATCTGACACAGGCTGGGGGTACCCGCCTCACATCATGGCCCATGGCCGAGTCCGGTACGCGGTGACAGCAACGGAGAACCAGATGAAGGCCCGCCTATCAGCGGTCCCGTCGGCACCCGCAGCGGTTGCGACGGACGAGCAGTCCGCCGAAGTCCTCTCCGGCCGCTATCGGTTGGGCGCGAGGGTCGGGTCGGGAGGCATGGCCGATGTCTACGAGGGCGTCGATACGCGTCTTCGGCGGCCCGTGGCCATCAAGATCTTCCGGCCTGGCCCGGACTCACAGACAGAAGACCATCTCCCCGCAGAGGCTGTTCTCCTCGGCCGCCTGCAGCATCCCGGCCTGGTCACCGTCTACGACGCCGGCCGCCACGACGACCGCACCTACCTCGTCATGCAACTGGTCAAGGGCCCCACGCTGCGCAGCCTCCTGGCGAGTGAAGCACTGCCTCTGCGGCGTGTGGCCGATCTGGGCGCCGCCCTCACGCGGGCGCTGGCCTATGTCCACCGGGCCGGCATAGTGCACCGCGACGTCAAACCGTCGAATGTCCTACTCGATGCGGCCGGTGATCCTCACCTTGCCGATTTCGGCATCGCGCGACTGGCCAACGCCACCCGCCACACGGCACCGGACGTGCTGATAGGCACCGCCGCCTACCTGGCACCCGAGCAGGTCGAGGGCAGGCAGGTCGGACCGGCTGCGGACGTCTACGCGCTCGGCTTGGTCCTACTGGAGTGCATGAAAGGCGAACTGGAGTATCAGGGCGCCCCGTTGGAAGCGGCGGTCGCCCGCCTCCACCGCCCGCCCGAAGTCCCCACCTGGTTGCCCTCGGACCTCGCGGCCCTGCTACGGGCCATGACCGCCCAGGACCCTGAGGCCCGCCCGGACGCCGAGCAGTGCGCGAAGGTCCTCGCCTCTCGGCCCGCCGGACCCGATCCACACCCTCTGCCGCTCTCGGCACCCTCCGAGGCGCGCCTTCCGACGCCGCTGGCCGCTCACCCCGACGCGAACGAGCACATACGGACCGAGGAGGCGGCGGTCACCCGGCGCAACCTCCACGGCGGCACCCGCCACAGCCGGGGCCTGGCCGTGGGCACGGCCCTGGCCCTCTCCGTGGCCCTAGGCGCGACCCTCGCCGTCACATCGGGCACTAGCGGAAGTGGCAACCGGGCAGCAGTGAAGCCCGCCGTAACCCCCACGCACCCGCCCTCAGGCACGGCGACTGCCAAGAGCGGGCCCGGTGCCCTCCCACCCTCCCGATCTCACGGCGCTCAGTCCCCCTCTAGGACATTCGACGTGTCCCACCCTGCTGCTGCGCCAACCGGATCTGTTGCCCAGCCCGTCTCCAGGACACTCGACGCTTCGTATCCGGCGGCTGCCCCGAGCTCGGGCCGCAGCGCCTCTATACCGCCCGCGAGCTCGACGCCGCCAGGATCGGCGTCACCGCCGCCACGATCCGCGCCGACCGCAACCGGGCCCGCTGGCCCGAGCCGGACGACACCAGCGGCGACGCCAACCGCTGGCGCGGCGCCACCGTCACCAAGGCCCTCGAGGGGCGGCGCGGCTACCGGCGCACCGCCCAGCCCAAGCCCGACGCATTAGGTGCCGAGGGCCAAGCCCCGCCGCGCCGTTGCATGCTCGACCTTCGAGAGGTACCTCGAGGCACCCGCTTTGCGGGTTTGTCCGGCCTGGTCAGGGTGGGATCCGGACGAGTCCATGAATGTTCACTCCCGTGTGGACAAGGTGATGGCCAGCCGGCGCTGAGCGGTGCTGGACGGCTGCGAACCGTGATGAACGAGATGGAAACTGAGACGGCACAGCCTTCTGTCCAGGGCCGGGACTTAGACCGTGTCCTACGTGATGAGGCGGACGAGTCGCTTGTAACAGGACAAGGCTGCCGCGAGTCCGAGAAAGGCCAGGTAGTTGCGGGGCTTCCTCTCGTAACGAGGGCTGAGTCTGCGGTCGCCAGCCCCGAGATCGTTCGCTCGATCACCCACCTCCGTTGGCCCAACCGTCTGCCAACAGCGTCTCGTCAGGGGTATTCGCTGTTCCGCCGCCCTGCGGCCGTGCCTGTTGCACCGGGATCAGCGGCTTGGCGATCTCCCACAGCCCGTCCGGCACGATCCAGCTCCACGTCTGCGGCCCATACCGGGTCAACGTCCGCCTCACCACGTAGGAGGCGGTCAAGGACAAGCTCGCGGTACGTCAGCGGTACGGCCTACCTCCGTACCGGTGATTTCCGTAACGGGAGCCTAACCGCCTCACCGAGTCCCTACGCTTTGGCCATGACAGCACGCGCGCATCCGAGTCCGACCAGCGATGAGGTCATCCATGCTCTTGAACGCACTGGGTACCTACTTGAGCAGCGGGTCGCCAAGGTGGTGAAAAATGCCGGATTCTACACCGGTACTGGGCGGGCGTTTAAGGACCCCGATGAGGGAAAGTCGCGAGAGGTCGACGTTTACGCCTTCAAAGAATTCTTCGCGAATGAAGCCGGGAACATTACGCTGGGTGTAAAGCTTTTGGTTGAGTGCAAAAATTCGTCAGGGCCCTATGTTGTGTTGGGGCGAAAGCCGGATGACAATGAGCGAAATATTCCGCCCTATTCCCATACGCTTCCTGTCGAGGAGGTGAAGTGGGTATCAAGAAGGGAAGGGGCTCGCAGGTACCTCAAGAGTCGCAAGACTTGGAACTGGCTCGGGCTGCAGGAGCTACCTCACAGTCCCAGTCGTGATGATAAAAGAGGCCTGCAGCTTGTGAGAATGAATTTGAAGAACAAGGAGTGGCAGGCCGATAACGCTTCCATCTTCGATTCTCTCACACTCCCTCTGATGAAGGCGGTTGAAGCGTTCAGGCCGATTCGGGACACTGGTCATACCGTCCCGGAGTGGGCGTATATGCATCTTTGCTTCCCTCTGGTGGTCACAAGCGGCGAGCTGTTTTATGTTGACGCGGACGAAGAGGTGCCCTCGGCGCAGGCGGTCGATTGGGCCCCGATCCATCGCCATATTGACATGGAGGGAATGAAGGGCGTCTTCTCCATGGATATTGTGCGCTTTGATGGATTGGAAAACTATATCGCTGAACGGGTGCTCGCCTTTTGTCGAGAGGTGAGTTCAATTGTGCGCGCAGATCCTGAAAAGCTGCGAATGAGAGAGGTGCCGAACCCTGAATGAGGAAGAGCGGGCAAAGGGTGCGTGGACTGCCGAAGCTTGGCGGAACCAGGCGTGTGAGCCTGAGCGGCGCCGCCGTGGGAAGCTTGCACTCGGGCGGAGTTGCCATCCCAGGATGCGACAAGGTCAAGAAAGGGGGCCCATGCCGCAGGCCAGCCCGCGAGGTACGTACTTGCAGGTCTCTGAATCATTGCGCCAGAAGATCGAGACGTGTGAAATCACAGAGGAGCTGCCCTCGCAGGCAGCGCTGATGAGCGTGTACAAGGTCAGCCGTAGCACCATCGAACGTGCCTTGAACGCGCTCAGGAACGAGGGACTGATCGAGTCCGTGCAGGGTGCCGGGTGGTACGTGGCAGGGACCGGCGACCGCCGGCCGTTGGTCGAGCGGGTGACCGACCTGTTGCGTGGCGAGGGGGTGAAGGTCGGCGACCGCTTCCCCACCGAGAAGGAGCTGTGCGAGCGGTTCGGCGCGTCCCTGACCGCCGTGCGTTCCGCCGTTGCGCAGATGGAAGGGCAAGGGCTGATCGGCAAGGGGACGTAGACCTTGACGGTGGGTTCCTCGTGGTCCGCCGTAGCCGTCACCGGCCGCAGTACGTCCATGGATGCACGGCGGCGGAGCCCTGCGGACGAAAGGCAGCCGGGTACTGCCCGCAGCGGCGGCGCACCAACCCGGACTTCGCCACCACCAAGTCGCGCGCCGGCCGCCGCGCGGTCGGTCTCCCCGAGCAGCTTGTTGACCTACTCCGTGCCCACCTCAAGGCACAGGAAGCGGAGCGACAGGCGGCCGGGAAGCGGTGGGAGGAGAACGGCCTAGTGTTCCCGGATGAGTACGGCCGTAGCCCATCCCACCGGCGGGACTGGACCGATGGAAAGCTCTTCTGGCAGAGGCCAAGGTGCGGGATGGACGTCTACACGATGCGCGCCACACGGCCGCCACGGTCCTACTCATCCTCGGTGTCCCCGAGCGTGCCGTCATGGGCCTCATGCTGTGGTCGACCACGGCCATGGCTGCCCGCTATCAGCACATGGTGGATGCCGTGCGGACGGACATCGCCGGACAGGTCGATAGCCTCATCTGGCAGGGGGCAACAAGCGACCGCCAAGGCACCTAAGTAGCTGGGCGGCTGCTCGGCAGCCGCCCCGGAATGTGCGCCATGGCGGACGGTAGCTATTACGTCCCCTGAGGCCCTTGCCTCATGGGGTAGTTCTCGCGCACCAATCTGACCAGTTCCGATCGCACGCCAAGTAAACCTTGCCTGGTCGTCTGTGCCTCTTCCGCCCATGTGCGCAGCGCATCGGCATCGGCTGATTCGGAATCTAGGCCTTCTAGCAACGCGCTGCGGTTAGCTTCGATCCACTCGCGTCGGCGGTTCGTTGCCTCTTCGAAGTCGTCGAGCAGTTCGGGGCAGTACACGAGCATCACGTTGCGCAAGGTGCGCCTCGCGGCCTTTCGCCGCTGTTCCGGAGTCAAGTACTTGACTAGGGATACCTTCGGCGTCAGCTGTTCCTTGACCTGCGTTGTAAGTTCTTCAACGCGCCCTACGTTGGAAGCTCTTCCGTCAATATGGAGTTCACCCAACTTGAACGCTCGCAGAAGCCCTGTGCGCCGTTGCGGAAGGGGCTCGCCCTCAAGTTTCCTGCGGATTAGCTGTTCAGCCTCATGGGCGGCGGTGATCCAGTCGTTGAGGATCGCGGCCAGTTCCATCAGTCCTGCATGGAGTGAGGGCCAGCTCGGTGAAGCCGTCACCTGCTCCTTGACGCCGCGAACGACCGCGCCGCTTGCACGCGTGACGATGGTTGCTTCGGGCCCTGTGATCATGAGGCGCCTCCCTGTAGCCATGCTGCCGCAGCATTCTGCAGTGCCGCTGGCGCAGTAGGCACAGGGCAGGTGCCAACTGAGACGGGAACTGAGACGGACGACCAAAAGGGCGGCATCCCCCGGGGGATGCCGCCCTTTTATTTTGCCTGGTCAGGCGGGGTAGAGACCGTGGCGGGAATCGAACCCGCGTAACTCGCTTTGCAGGCGAGCCCCTCAACCACTCGGGCACACGGTCGGGATCCGGTGCGGATCTGCCGGCGCGTGTTCCGGACCGACACAGGGACCGTAGGGTGCGGCGATCGGCGGGCTCAAGAGGATGGCGGGCGCCGCAACGGGACTGCCATACGCCGCAACGGGACTGCCATACCCCGTTCATGAACCGGGACGACAGGCCCTAGAGGGCTGATGAAGATCTTGGTGAGGGGCTGTCCGGCCGTAGGCCGGGCAGCCCCTGTTCGCTATGCGGTGGCCGGGGCGA
>NZ_JBIAXT010000078.1:0-7363 GCF_042896945.1 Streptomyces sp. NPDC001222 | reverse complement strand
TTATGGCTAGGTGATTTTCATGTCCGTTGTCCACGACTCCCCTGTCCACGACTCCCCGAACAAGGGTTGACGGGTTGACGAGGTTGACGGGTTGACGAGGTTGACGGGTTGACGCACTCTGGAGATGTGACAGAAGCCAGAGAAGAAATGATCAAGGGGTTCATCGAAGAGGTGAGCACTCTCCCTGAATCCGCCTTGGACCACATGCGTCCCATGGTCGCCCGGCATCTGGGGCAGCAGGCCGCTCAGTCGGTACTTGCTCCGATGATCTGGGCCGAGAGTGTTGGCGAGATGATCGACACCTCTCGCTTGAGTTTGATGATGGGAGTGAGCCGACAGGCGCTCGCCAAGCGGGTTGCAGCTGGGAGGCTGCTTGGTCTCCCCGGCCGAGGAACCACACACTTTCCCGTGTGGCAGTTCCGACCAGATTGGTCCGTGTCTCCCGACGCCACCGACATCTTCAAGATCTTCCGCGAAGCCCTCGGGCGCCTCGACCCCTATGCGGTGAGTGCTTGGATCAACACCGCGTCCAGCGAGCTGAACGGCCTGACGCCAGGACAATGGCTGGCTCGAAAGCCGGACTCGGAGCCTGTTCTCGCTGTGGCTCGTCGTGCGGCAGAGAGGCTCGCGTCGTGACAAGCAACTTTCCTCCGGAGGATCCGCGCGAGCTGGCTGGCTTCCCGACAGCGGAAATTCAGCACAGCCTTTTCCGCATCCACCGGGCCACCCGGGACGCAAGGTACTTCGGCATGAAGGGTCTCTTCCGTTGGGACGACCCGCGTGGAACGAACAGCGAGTTCGGCACGTGTTATCTGGCTGAGAGTGAGACCGGCGCCTTCCTGGAGACGCTCAGCGGTTTCAGTCCGCTCTCCGAGCAGCTCGTGAACGACCGCCGAATGAGTGAGCTGCAGTTCGTTCCCGGTGCCGTCGGTCGCATTGCCGACGTCACCCATGAGTCAGTCGTCGGCAACTACGGCATCTTCGGTGATCTTTCTGCTGATGGCAGCTATCAGCTGTCGCAACAGTGGGCCTTGGCTCTCTGGAAAGCCGGGTTCAACGGCGTGCAGTATCGCGCCCAGCATCACCCAGGGTTCTCAGAAACTGCAGTCGCCTTGTTCGGTCCGCCTGGCGAACAAGGCCCTGGCCCCGGACTTCTTGAGTATGGCAAGCCTGAACCGGACGGCGGCCCCGAGCCGATCTCCGAGGCGCTTCTGGACGAGATGAAGAGGCGCTTCAAGATTCTTGTCGTCCCGGCGGTTCCTCTGCCGTGGTGAGGAGTAACTGGTCGGTGGGCTCGGCTGCCGCGTGCAGTTGAGCTCACCAGCTGGCCGATCATTGGTGGGAGCGATAGTCAGAGAGCCGGACGACGCCACTGAACTTGGCCAGCTCGTTCTGCATCCTCCTGTTCTCGATGGTCAGACGGCGGATGTGGTCCTCGTAGATGTGCAGGTGCCTGGTTAGTTCGTCCTTCTCGCGCCGGAGGCGGGCGATCGTCTCGCGGTCGCTGGTCGGGTCCTTGGCGGGTCGCGGTTGGCGGGTGCGCCGTGCGGCGTCTCGAGACAGGTAGTCGGTGACGGCGGGACCGAAGTCGCGGTAGAGAGTCTGGCGTTGGACGCCCAGCTGTCTCGCGAGAGCGGTGACGGTGGCAGCCTTCCCGGCTTCGGCGGCCTGGGCCAGAAGACCTTCGATGACTTCAGCGACCGTCTCGGTGGTCAGCGCGTGCTTCCTCATGCCGAGGTCTCCGCTGGTTCGAGGGCGCCGGCCCGGGCGAGGAAGGACCGGATTTCAGCGCGGTCCTCTTCGAGGCGGACGCGGACGCGGGGCGCCAGCGTGTCGGCGGCTTGGAGTCGTGTGTCCTGTTCAGCTAGACGCTGGAGCCATGCCTGGATGTTGGAGTCGGTCAGGGCGACGTTGCGGCAGGCCAGGGGCTTGCACTGGCCGGGGTCCGGGGTCGTGTCGCTCTCGCCGGGCAGGCGGCAAAGGCGCCGGTTGGCGTTGTCGGTGCAGGTGATGAAGCGGCCGGGGTAGATCTTTGGGTCGTCGCGGGCCATGAGCTTCTTCATCTGTGCGTCGTCTGGTGTGCGGCCGAGGAAGCGGATCCGGTCACCGAACTTATCCAGACGGGAGCGTGCCTCCTCGGCCGAGGGACCTCGCAGCTGCTCGTGGTCGTGGCGGTCGACCATGATGGAGAGGCCTTCGCCGCGGGCGAGAAGGGCTTCTTGCTGGGCTTCCGCTCGGAAGCCAGCCTTCGATGTTCCGGCGTATCCCTCGAACATCTGAACACTGAGATGTCGGTATTGGATGGCGCCAGCGATGCTGCCGCCGGGGCGGCGGCCGATGAACCAGGCCAGGGTTCGGCGGAACTGTGCTGTGCTCAGTCGCCAGGGCAGACCCTTGACATTCGGGATGCCGTCGTCGCGATGGGTGCGGTGGCAGTAGTCGTTGACCCACGTGATCAGCAGGTTCAGGTCTTGGTTGGTCCCCTTGGACGTCTTAGCCCCTGTCGAACGGGGTTTGAGATGCGTCGGCGAACTAGGGGGAATCGCGAACAGCCAGCGCTGGCGCTTGGGCTGCAGCCTCTCAAGCACGGCAACCGCAGCCGAGACGGGGTGGCCGACGACCCACGTCGCACGGACTCCCATCGGGCTGCCTTCGCCCTTGAAGGCCATGCTCGTGATCTTCCTCCGTGTGATCCGTCCCGTCCGATCGGCATCCACTGTCAGGCATCCGCGCTTCAGATGCTTGACCTCGCTGTCACGCATTCCGGAGAGGTAGGCGATGACGGTGTAGGCGGCGGCAGTCAGGACACGGATGAGATCAGTTAGATCAGTGTCGTAAGAGATCTGCTTCAACCAGGGCTCACCATCCAGCAGGCCCCGGACTCGGGTGTGGAGGTATGCGTTGTCGGCGACGCCCACCTCCTGGCGGGTTTGTTCGATCAGCTCCCAAGCCTGGGGCTCGGTCAGCGAACGCCGATTGCAGTCGAGCTCGCGGGCCAGGTGGCTGACGTTGATCCCGTGTGGGCCGCTTGTTCCACCGGGTAGAGGCCTGCCTTCGTCCCGGTAGCGCCGCAAGAGCGTCTCGAGCCGGCGGCGGGCACCGCGGCCGGCCCTGGCATCGCAGAGCGTCCTCTTCTGGAGGGCCAGCCATTCGTCCTGGGCGGCCAGGATGTCGTCGGCGAAGTCGTTGACGAACCGCATCGACCAGACCAGGAGCGGGCCGATGACCGATTCCGGGATCCGACGGCGAGCGTTCTCCCGCCTCCTGCCTTCCGATGCTTCGTGCCAGTCGTCCTCGAGCCGCTCAGGATCAAAGAGAAGGTGGTCACCGTTGAGTGACTCCCTCCAGGTCCAGAGCAAGCGGACGGGTCGGCGATGCTCACCTCGTCGTCCGGAGGAGGTCACCGTGGCCAGCAGGTGCTTCTGGAAGAGGCGGAGCATGTCGGGCGTGAGCGAGTCGAGGCGAGGCGAGTTCTGAGCCGGCTTCTCCAGCCAGTCGAAGAACTCCTTGATCGCCTGGAAGTGGCCGTGGATGGTCACCACTCCGCGGTTGCTTTCACCCACTGGTGGCGTCCCCGCCAGCAACGCGTAGAAGAGGTGCTTGACGATCAGCCGATAGGCGGCAGGAATCGCCCGGAAGTTCAAGATCAGGGACTGCTGCTGCTGTTGCAGCAGTGCCGGCGTCAGCCTCCAGACGTCGTCGGCGAAGCGCGAGGTATCGCCTCGGCGGACCCCCTTTCGCAGACGGCGGCGTCCCAGGACCAGGGCGTCGGGACGGACCGGAGAGTATGGCGGTGCCAACTGCATCAGACCCATGCGGCCTCGTCCTCCTCGGGACCGTTGAGGAGGGAAAGCACCCGGTCGGTTGGCTTGGCGTCCTCGGCCGCAGCCCGTTCCTCCGGAGTGAACCTGGGCAGAATGTCCTCGTTGATGGCCAGCCATGCCTGTCCGTAGTCGCGCCACCAGGTGTCGCGGTCGGTGCCTTCCCACCGCTCGGCAAGCTCATCGAGCAATGCAAGCTGGGCGGGCAGGTGGGCAGCTGTGGCGACAGCATTTCGGCAGGCGAAGCAGGTCAGGAACGAGTCCCGGCAGCCGCCGTCGGACTCAGCGCATGCCGCGAACGCGGTGTCACGCTCTCCTGCCAGAACCTGGCGGGCCGTCTCCTCGTCCAGGCCGACGTCAGCGGCTGGACGGCTGGGACCATCCTCGGTTGGGCCGGGCAAGATCCTCATTTCGCCCTGGTCTTTGCGGGCCCGCTGGTAAGCGGCGCGGGCAGCAGCCTCGGCGTCCTCCAATGCCTCGGTGACAATCTCTTCGGCCCAGTCCTGAACGTCGGGATCGCCTCTGAGGTAGTTCCGGAAGAGCACGTCCTGGGTGTTCGACACAGTCGAAGAGGGCAGATGCCCGCCTGCCGCCCGCGTGTTCATGCGATCGACCGTGGTCTTGAGCCGACCGAGATCGAGTTTGAAGTTCGGCAACCGTGCTAGCTCAGGACAGGTGTCAACCCAGTCGACCAGGGCGTAATTGAAGCCAAGGCGCTTGTCGAAGGGGTTCTTGTGGCCGTGGGTCTCCCCCTTGCCGTTCATCGATCCGTTCGTCCAAACCGACCAGACCAGCGGTGAATGGCTGATCAGCCGGCCTCGTCGGGCGAGACGCTCGCAAAGCAGGTAGTACCCACCAGACGTCTTCAACCGTTCGCTTTGGCGGCCGACGTCCCAGGTCACCTCCTCAAACCAGCGGTCCGCTCCGCGACGACGTTTGACGATCTCCATCGCGACCGCATGTCCGTCGATCAGTCGGTGTACCGCCGGAAGTTCCTTGATCGTTTCCGCGTTGCGGCCAGTAACCGCGACCCCGAGCACCACCAGCGGAATCATGTCGTCATGGGTGAGGAACAGCTGACGCGCCAGTCGAAGGCGGGCCGGCAGGTCGGGCGCGCTGCCCTTCTCACCCCGGCTCGTCGTCCGCAGGACAGTCGGAATCCGGCCGGTTCGAGCTACTTCCGCCAGCACCGCCCCGCGCTCTCGCTCCGGGCCCGTTAACTCGGTCGGAGCGCTGGTGTAGCGGGCCAGCAGAGTCTCCCCATCCCGGATTCGCCGATAGATGTCCACGACCGCGCTGCGGGCGGCTGTCACAACCTGGTGGAACGTTGCGTCGTCGTAGCCGGGCAAACTTCGGACCTTCCGCTGGTCGATGCGCTCGACCTGCCAGATCATGTCGAGCACGTCCGGCCGCAGGGTGCCCGGCGGAACCTTCCGCAGAAGGCTATGCAGCAGTTTGAAGTGGTCGAACAGCCCTCGCTCGCGCATGCCGGCTTTGACATGCAGCCTGTAGCGCTTCATGTGGGAGCCCGTCAGGCGGGATAGATCCCTCGGTGGTCGGGGCAACGTGTTCAGGAACCGCAAGAACCTCTGGATGACGGTCCATTGCCCGTTCGCGCTGGCCACCGTGTTGAGCTGATTGCCACCAAACCGGGCGGCGAAAGCCCGGGCAACGACTTCGTGCAGTTCGGGCAGCGGTAGGTCCTCAAAGCTGTAGACCGCCTTGCGGTGATCCCGGCCCGTGAAGTTGACGACAAGTCCCCGGTCACCGTCATGGGCAACGACCGGAGGCGGTTCGTAGAGCCCTGCGGGCTGGGGTGACGAGCGACCCGGAGCCGTGCGGGGGCCTGGCAATGAGACCGCGTCGGAGTTATCACTCATACCCACTCCTCCGCCAGGAAGGAGTCCTCGTCCCAGGCGTCCTCGATCGTGCGGCATTCCTCGGCCTCCACGGCCTTGGCCATGTCGTCGAGGTAGGGCCGGTCGGGATGCTCCCAAAGGTCGGGCACCAGCATCAAGCGAGTCTCCATCTCGAGCTCCCGCAACGTGTGCAGGTAGTTCTGCGTCGTCTCAAGAGATGCGTGTCCAAGTCGAATGCGGACCCAGTCCAGCGGGTCGCCCCAGATCATCCGGTAGTGCCGGCGCTGAACCATGTCCATCGCACTGAGGGACTCAAGGTGGGCCCGCTGAAGCTGTTCCAAGGTCACGACCGCGAAGCTGTGCCGCAAGGCATGCGGATGCCCGTGGATCTTCACTCCGAGCAGGCGGCAGCGCTTGCTCGCCTCCCGGAACACCCACTTCCAGGCGTGCAAGGTCAGCGGCGTGCCGTCTTCTGACAGCCAGAGTGCGGCCGGCTCGAGCCCTCGTTCGGTGGTTGTGAACAGCCGCAGTCTTTCCTCCGGGTCCAGGTCCTCCACCAAGTGCCACTTGTCCCCGATCCGAACCCGCGTCGTCCCCGGCTCAACCACCAGCTTGTCCTCGACCGCCTCGTAGCGGCCCGCAGCCTGAGCTCTGGCCACGGCGTCAGCCCGGTCGATCTCGACATAGTCGACGATGGCCCGCAGGCCTCCATCGGGAATGTAGACATCGCGGCAAGACCCACCCTTGGCGATCGCCTCCGGCAGCCAGAACCGGTAGTAGGCGCTCAGGCCGTCGTGGTCGGGGAGCTCGAACAAGGTCAGCGCTGACTGTTCCTCCAGCCTCAACCCTGTGCGAACCATGAGGTCGGTGTAGGCCGAGTTCCTCGCGATCCGCTTCCCGCGGAAAGACGGATCCTTCAGCCCGGTCGGCAGATAGCCGCGAATCCCGACATCCCTCCAGCTTCGGTATTGCTCCGGTGTCAGCCAGACGACTTTCTTCCTGCGGGCATCCGGCCGCTTCTCCGCAGCAGTCTTTCCCGCTTCTTCGCCCCGTCGAGGCCGACGGCGAGACTCGCCAGCACGGCGACGGCACGCTCGCTCATCGATCGGATTCGAGGCCGTGTACTTGCGCTTGCCAGCCCATCTGTAAAACCCGTAGGCCATCGACACCGCATGGTTCCAGGACGACCCAATCAGCCTCGACCCCTGCGGATCATCGCACCGCCAGAACTCGTAGACCTCACGATCACGGACGGTGGCGTCCCGCCACCCACGAGCCCGGCCCGGTGCCGCCGATTCGGTCCCTTCAGTCCCGTCAGCCACCGGCGGCCTGTGATTCCAGAGGAAGTCACAGAACGTACGCATCTCACGCGCAGAGCCAGACCTCGTATGACGAGATCCACCGATCATCTGCGTCGACGTCCAATAGCCATTCAGCTCGATGTCGTAGGAGCCATCAGGAGCGATCAGGAAGGGCGTACCCTCGCCGATCCCCTCGCTGTCCAGCCAAGCGGCCATACCGGCCGCACTGAACTCCTCTGAGAGCTCCCGCAGCAGCGGCCTCGGCTCCCGAGGAGGTCGCCTCCGTCGTTTCGTCACACTCATGCGCCACTTGGCGTCGTTCCCCTCCACACAGGAGACAACGACGCACCGAGCGTGCGGACACTGTCCACCAACGCATAAG
>NZ_JBIAXT010000077.1:0-7389 GCF_042896945.1 Streptomyces sp. NPDC001222 | reverse complement strand
GTTTCGTCACACTCATGCGCCACTTGGCGTCGTTCCCCTCCACACAGGAGACAACGACGCACCGAGCGTGCGGACACTGTCCACCAACGCATAAGGGTTCACCATCAGGAACTTCGCCGGGAAGCGCACGACTCCCGCGCTGCGTGCGATGACGACGTGTCCGGCCTCCAGCGGCTGGCGCAGCGCGTCGAGGGCGTGGCTGCTGAACTCGGGTGTCTCGTCGAGGAAGAGAATTCCGCGGTGGGAGAGCGAGACGGCGCCGGGGCGGGCGATGCCGGGTCCGCCGCCGACGAGTGCCTGCATGGTGGCGGAGTGGTGCGGGGCGCAGTAGGGGGCGGTGTCGATGAGGGGTTTGCCCACGGGGAGCAGTCCGGCCACCGAGTGCACCGCTGTGACCTCCAGCGATTCCTGTCGGGTGAGTTTGGGCAGGACGTCGGGAAGCCGCTCGGCCAGCATCGTCTTTCCGGCGCCGGGCGGTCCTTCGAGGAAGAGGTGGTGTCCGCCCGCCGCGGCGACCTCCACCGCGGTGCGGGCGGCGAGCTGCCCCACGACGTCGGCGAGGTCGTGGTCCTGGTCGTGCTGTGCGGCACCGACGCTGTGCATGCCGGTGGCGGCGCCGGTACCCGGTACGCGCAGGCCGGCGAGGAGCGGGTCGGGGCGGCCCTGTTCGTCAGGTTCCTCCTCGGGTACGGGTTCGTCGGCGAGGACGGCGATCAGTTGGCGCAGGGTGCGGACGCCGAGCACGGACACGCCGGGGACGAGGGAGGCCTCTGCGGCCGCGCACTCGGGTACGATCACCTGTTCGTATCCGGCGTCCGCGGCGGCCAGTACGGCGGGCAGGATGCCTCGCACGGGTCGGACGCGTCCGTCCAGGCCCAGTTCGCCGATCATCACGATGTCGGCGAGCACGCGGGGGTCGATGCGTTCCGCGGCGCCGAGTACGGCGCAGGCGACGGCGAGGTCGAATCTTAGTTTGAGACGCTTCTTGAGCACCCACGAGAGCTCTGGCCTCGCCGACCGGGTGTGCTTGCGGCTGGATCCACGGGTGCCGCAGCGGGCTCAACGTGAAGGACCCTCGTGAAGTTTCGGACTGAGACCCTTGTCCGCCAGGTACCGCACACGATCGACGGTGTCACCCACGACGTCCCCGAGCATTACGCCGTCGCTCTCCCGGTCCTGCCTCGCGACTGGGACCAGGTTGCCCTACGTGCCGCCGCAAGTCTCGTCCTGACCCTCACCGTGATTTCGGTCATCTGGTCCACCTACTGCATCGGCATCCTGCTTGGACGCGGGGTCGGTTTCGTCGCCGCAGTGGTGTTCGACCTAGGCTGGATCGTCAACATCCTCTTGGAGTGGTTGAGCCGCTTCGACCCCGCCAAGCGCGGCTTCTCCAGGCGCCTCGGCTGGTCACTGTTGGCCGCGACCATGGGCGCGATCCTCTGGCACGGCTTGTCCGTGGGCAGTCCGGCGCTAGGCGTGGTGGGTGCCGGGGTGAGCCTCTTCGCGAAGACGCTGTGGTTCGGGGTCATGCGCTTCGTCGACCGGGATCTGTCCGAGGCCGACGCCGCGTGGGTGCGGCACGAGATGTCCCGTGCGAACGCCGCTCTCGCCGTCGCGGGCGTCCGCCGTCAGGTTGCGCGTGCGGAGGACCGGGCTGCCGCCGAACTCCTCGCCGCCGAGCATCTCCGCGCCCGGCTCTCCGGCGCCCCGGATAAGGCGGCCGCGAACCCGGTGAACACGGCACCCGAACAACCGAACATCGTCAGCGAAGAGGACGCGAACGAGGATCCTGAGCAACCGAACACCGTGCCGCTCACCAGGACGAACACCAGCGAACATCACGGACCCACCCCGAGCATCGCCTACCTCGCTCGCGAAGAGCTGCGCTCCGGTGTCAGCAACTCCGTGGCTGTCGCGAACATCCTCCAGGTCCGCCCCGACGCCAATCCGGCCTCCGTGGCCGCCACCGTCCGGCGTGAGCGCTCCAAGGCAGCCGGATATCTGTGACCTCCCAGCACGAGTCCCGCGCGCCGCTGTAGCCGGGCTCCGACTGATGGCCGCATATGTGCTCTGCACCAAGCAGGCTCCGGGGGCGTGGACCTTCACTGGCCTGGACGGCTACGCCCGTCATCGCGGTCGCGCTCTCTGGCAAAGAGGTACTCCCGGATGAGCCGACCAAGCACGTCGCCCTCATGGACGCGCTCGTTGAACACAGCTCGCTTGAAGGCGGCGCGCTCCTCGGGTTCCAGGAAAGCCACCAAGCGCTCTGCCTTCGGATGCTGGTAACCGCAGCAGATCAGGCGCGTGCAGACGATCCGCGACGTCCTTAGCTTCGGCGTCCGCCAGGGGTAGTGCGGATAGCCTCGCAGCTCCGCCTTACAGCGATCGAGTATCTCGAACAGTTCAGCCTTGTTCCGGTGCTTCTCACTGCCGTAGTGCAGCTGGAACCACTCCCGCCGGTCCATGTCGGCTATCTCCCGCTGCACGCGCTCCACACGTCTTGTGATGCCGACGTACACCCTGGGGCTCATCGCGCGCGTCCTGAAACCAGCATCTGGGTATGTGTGGCTCAGATCCATGTCGGCCACCCAGCGCCTCGCAGTACGACCATTCTTTCTGCGATTGCAGTCCTCGCAGGCTGGAACGAAGTTCCACCAGACGTCCGCACCGGTGTCGGCGATGGGCCTCTCGTGGTCAATCGTGGTGGCCGTTGAACGACCGCAGTAGACACACAGGCCCCTATGCGCCGTCAGGACCATGAGCCACTGCCAGGTCTTCTGCTTACCTCGCTCGCCGCGACGGATCTCGTCCATGAGGCCCTCCCCCTTGATGCAGGTTGATCAAGGGGGAGATCGTACGAGGCAGCACTGACAATCGAAGGGCGTCACGGTGGACGGTCCGCTCCCCCACCTACCGAGGCCGAGCACAAGGGCGTCCCCGTACTGCACCCCGGTGGCTGGCGGGCTTCTTCACGGCTGTGCAAGCAGGCCGCGATCCGCCTAGCACCTGGGCAACGGCTCAAAGCCCTACCTCAGCGCCTCTTCAACTCTGTACCGTGTCGCTCCAGTCGGCTGGAGGGGGCTCACATGAAGTATGGAGATGCGGACTACATGGCCGCCCGGGACGCCATGCTGGAGATTCTGAGGGGGTGGGCCCGAGAAGGCCGGACCGACTTCTACAAGGCGCTGAGCGAGGCCCTGGCACCGGAGCACCGGGTGCACTACCACGGCCGGATGATGTCGCTCCTGCTGGCGGACGTCTGCCGCCTGGACAGCACCGGCCCCGAGCCGATGCTCTCGGCACTGGTGGTCAATGGATCCAGCCGGAAGCCGTCCGACCAATTCTTCGAGCTGGCCGTGACCGAGTTCCACCGCCGGGACCCGGACTGGACGTGGGAGCAGGAGCGGGACGCAGTGTTCGAGCGTTACCGCGACCCGGTTCTGTCGTAACTATCGCCCTCTCAACTGCGCCATGCGGCGCGGTTCAACCGGCCTGAAGGCGCAGGGAAGGAACGGTCCAGCCGCCATTTTCCATGGCTCGCCCGGCGCGAGAGCCGCTGTGCCGTCGATGCGCAGCACTCCAGCAGCCATCAGCCCGGAACGCGGGCGAGGACCAAGCCGCGGACCTCCGCCGCCTTCCCCTGCGTCATAAGAAACTTCCCCACGGTGTAGAACTGCGACCCAGTGGTGAACACGTCGTCGACGAGCAGGATGCGCTTGCCTTGGACGCTCTGGCGAAGCTTCAAGGCGGCGGCGTGCTCTTTTGCGGCCTCCATCTTCTCGGCCCATCGAACGCCGCCGCCGGCGGACTTCTTTGTCTCGTACTGCTTGATCAGAACTGGGCTCTCGGGATCGGCGATGGGCCAGCGGCCGAGACCATCCTCCGCATGAGCAGCCTTCATCATGGCCTCGATGTGCTGGAGCGGTGTGCGGTCGGGTGCCGTGGGATTGCCGAAAATGATGTCGATGTCCGCGATCTCATCAGCGTGGGCGTTCAGCCAGCCGACGATGAGCCGGCCGAAGATCGTGCCCCATCCGATCGATCCCGGCCTATGACCGTACTTGTACTCCCAGATGGTTTCCTTCAGCGGCGGCGCGTGCAGGGCCACGGCGTCGACCCGGGTGAAGTAGCGGTCTCCGGGCTCCCAGCTGCAGATGCTGTTCCAGCAGTTCGACGTCGGCGTCACGAGGCTCTGTCCACACACGCTGCAGTGGTGCTCCGCCAAGGGCTTGAGAGTCCGCGCAGCGCACTCGGCGCAGAGCTTGGGGGTCCCGTTCCCCTTGTAGGCGCAGAGGCGGCAGTTCGGAAATCCGAGCGGCTTGGGCAGATCGGCAGCGTTGGTCACAGGCCCGCCAGGGCGAGCTGGAGGCGCAGTTGTGCGGCCTGCTGTACCCGCTTGGCGTTGCCGAGGCGTGAGATGACGTCGTCGAGCTCTGCGACCTCCACGGCATTTCCTTCCGCGACCATCTTCGCCGCCCAGGGTTCACTCGTCGCGAGGGACTTGATCAAGAAGACCTGTTTGCCGTGCTCGTGGGCGATGCGGGCTTGCATCTTGGCGCCGGAGGTCGAGGACGCCTCAATGACGACGCTGCCCATCGTCGAGCCGGAGGTGACGACGTTGCGCCGCGGGAAGGTCCAGGTGGCTGGCCCGGAGGTGGGCCAGAACTGCGAGACCAATGCTCCGCCCTCGTCGACGATGCGAGCGGCGAGGCCCTTGTTCTGCGCAGGGTAGATCTTCGCCGCGATACCAGTTCCCATCACGGCGACGGTACGGCCCCCGGCTTCGAGCGTGGCCGTATGGGCGGCGGTGTCGATTCCCTTTGCAAGGCCGCTAAAAATCACCACGTCCTCGTCGACCAAAAGCCGCGCCATGCGGGCAGCGCGGCGCATCCCGTCCTCGCTCGCGTTGCGCGTGCCAACGATGGCGGCCGAGCGGGCGTCCCGCTCTTCGAGGTCACCGAGGTGGAACAGGAAGGGAGGCAGGTTGGGCACGAGGCGCAGGTTGGCCGGGTAATCCGGGTCGAGCACAGTCACCAGCCGCGCACCAGCCCGCTCGGCTGCCTCAAGCTCGGTGATCACCCGCGTGCGGGCATCGCCGATCGCAGGCAGGGCCTCGCGCAGGAGTATGAGGTTTTTGCGCGCGATGGCGGAGTCCTCGGGGATGTCGCCTCCGAGGACGACCTGGAGCGCCTCGGGCGACTGGCAGGTCCGGGCGATCAGGTTCCAGTCGACGGACTTGCTTCCTACACGCAAGGCACAAATCGCCAGCAGATCCCTCTGCTGTGGCGTTATGGCGGTCATTTTCCATGTGTCCTTCTACTCACGGCCCCGGATGTTCGAAGGGTGGTGCTCTGATTCTTTGGGCCGTTTCCCATCATGGCCTACGGGGCCCCCAGAGCGCACGTGACCCCAGCTCTTGACCTTCGCAAGACACCCGGACGGATGTCTCTTCCGCAGCTTGACCGCACGATCGCTTCTCTGATGAATCCAGCCACCCTCGCGAGTGAACGGCCGGGACGAACGCAGTCAACTACGTTCCGTAGCCAGTAGCTGGCCGGCACTGGGCTCCAAACGTTCCGCGCCTACCTGATCCGGAGACCGCGATGGTGCCGCAGCCCCGGGCCGCGGAGACAGTCGGTGCCGCCAGTCGAGGGCTGCGGAGACGCGGGAAGGGGTTCCTCAACGGACTGGAGGCGCAACAGCCGTAATGGTGCCGCAGCGGAGGGCTGCGGAGACACTCCTGGACGGACGTCGGTGGCACTCAGGACGGCGTGCCGGAATGGTGCCGCAGCCGTAGCTACGGCGTCCCTGCCCGAACCTGTTTGAGATCGAGATCGACAAAGTGCCGCAATGGTGCCACAGCCACGGGCTGCGGAGATGTCACCTCCGTGGTGACGCAGAGGCCGGACACCGACATACCGCAATGGAGCCGCAGCTGGAAACTGCGGTGATGCCACTGACGTTGATCACGTTCGACGCGCCATTGGCTGTGCCGCAATGGTGCCGCGGCCTAGGGCTGCGGAGACATACGACGTCATGAAGTGGCTGTTCGACCCCAACGAGCCGCAATGGTGCCGCAGCCGTCAGCTGCGGAGACGCCGTACTACTGGCGGCGGCCGGGCTGGCAGTGGCGGATGCCGCAATGATGCCGCAGCCCCGGGCTGCGGAGACGATGACGTGGTTCGGGTCGACCTTGCGCACGTCCAGGCCGCAATGAGGCCGCAGCCCGTGGACTGCGGCGACACTCCTCTGCCCCGGCCTGAAGTCCGTGGTCAGTGATGCCTAAATGGTGCCGCAGCCCTGGGCTGCGGAGGCACGTCGAATATGAACACCCTTCAGCGATGGACCGAGCAGCCGCAATTGTGCCGCGGACACGCGCCGCGGAGACAGTGCTCCGAGAACACAACCTCGTTTGCCGCGTAGTCGCCGCAATGGGGCCGCAGCCGTGGGCTACGGAGGAGACTGGCGGTATGGCTCGGACAATCGGAAATGGCACGAAGCCGCAATGGAACCGCAGCTTCGAGCTGCGGAGATGTTCCGCTGGCATGGTCTGCCGGCCACCGACCAGGTAACTGCAATGGTGCCGCAGCCAGAGGCTGCGGAAAGGTAGCGACTCGGCGTCGGCATGGTCGGTCCGATCCAGCTGCCGCAATAGTGCCGCAGTTCCAGGCTGCGGAGACACCACCGCTGCTGGTCCCTTGGGAGGGGCGTGATGGTCCACAATGATGCCGCAGCCGCTGGCTGCGGAGAAACCTCGAAGTCGGGGCCCCACTGCTGGCGGGTCACCCAGCTGCAATGGTGCCGCAGCCTGGCGCTGCGGAGAAACGATGGAGCCGGTCTTGAGGTGGTTGACCTTGTACCCGCCGCAATGGTGCCGCAGTCATGAACCACGGAGATACCAGGGCTACGCGATGGCAGTTTCTGAGCTGCTGCTGCCGCGATGGTGCCGCAGTCGCGAGCTGCGGAGGAGCGATCTTCTGCCGTGCGCCGTCTATCAGTTTTTCAAGCCGCAATGATGCCGCAGCCCGGGGACTGCGGAAACAAGCTCGGCAAGTCCACGCTGCCCTGCAGAGCCTGCTTGCCGCAATGGTGCCGCAGCGGCGGGGCTGCGGAGGCACGAGTGTTACCAGCACATAGCGGGCGTGAATGCCATGGCCGTAATGATGCCGCAGCTGTGGGTTGCGGAGATACCCTTTGGTTTTTTCACCGCAAAGAATGGATCACGGTTGCCGCAATGGCGCCGCAGCCGACGCTGCGGAGACACGCCAGGATGGCTGGATACGTGTGGAGCCACCGGGGCCTCCCCCTGAGTGGTGGACACGCTGATACTGGATCTGCTTGATCCGGAGGAAGCGAGAACCCCGCCGATGGCGATGAAGGACTACTCGG
>NZ_JBIAXT010000076.1:0-7859 GCF_042896945.1 Streptomyces sp. NPDC001222 | reverse complement strand
TTACGGCCTTGGGCCACCGTCCGCACCTTGCGGATCTGGAACTCCATCGCACCCCTTGGGCTGGGGTGTTGCGACGACTCCTAGAACTCAAGCACACGAGGGGGGCCTCACGGCCGTCGCGGCCGGCGCGGGCGCGCGGCCGAGGGGGTCAGCGCACGGTCGCGGCGGACGCCTCTTCCACCAGGTCGGTGACCGCACCGGGCTGCGAGACGGACACGGCGTGCGAGGCCTTGATCTCGACGCTGTGGGAGTGGGCGCGCTTCGCCATGAAGCGCTGGGCGGCGGCCGGGATGTTCTTGTCCTGGGTGGTGATGAGGTCCCAGGAGGGAATCGTCTTCCAGGCGGCCTCGGTGGCCTTCTCGTCCAGGGCGGAGGCGGCGATGGGACGCTGGGTGGCAGCCATGAGGGCCGCCGTGGCACGTGGTACGTCGGCGGCGAACTGGTTGTGGAACTTGGCGGGGTCGATGTACAGGTCGGTGCCCGTACCGCCGCCCTCCAGCGGGAAGGGGACCTTGTTCAGGGTGGCGCCGAGCGTGCTGCCGGGGAACTTGCCGGACAGCTCGGCGGCGCTCTCGCCCTTGGCCGGTGAGAAGGCGGCGATGTAGACGAGCGCCTTCACGTTCGGGTCGTGGTCGGCGGCCTGGCTGATGACGGCGCCGCCGTAGGAGTGGCCGACCAGGACGACCGGGCCCTTGACGCTCTTGAGCAGTGCGGCCAGATAGGCGGAGTCGCCGTTCAGTCCGCGCAGCGGGTTGGCGGGGGCGATCACCGGATAGCCGTCGTGCTCCAGGCGCTTGATGACGCCGTTCCAGCTGGAGGCGTCGGCGAAGGCGCCGTGGACGAGGACCACGGTCGGCTTCTTGTGGGTGGTGCTGTCGGCCGATGCGGTCGCGGGAGCGGCACCTGCGGTGGCCGCGAGGGTCACCGTGGCCAGACCGGCGACGGACGCCAGGGCGGCGGCGTAGAGCTTGGAACGACGGGTGAAGTGCTTCATGACTGCTGCTTCCTTGGGTGAGGGGGGCAGTGCCTCTGCGACGGCCGTAAGTAGATCACACAATCAAGTCGTGCACAACTTAATTGTGCACGACTTTATCGGCTGCCGATCAAGGGCTCCCGGCCTCTCGATCGGAGGCGCGCCCGGCGCCCGCTCTTGCGGGAGAATGATCGTTCTCGTACGGTGGACGTCAGCGGAGAACGAGCGTTCTCCGGTGGCGCCGCTGGGCGCCCTCATCCGATGGAGACGACATGGCAGACGAACCACGCCCTCCGTTCCCGCCCTTCACCCGGGAGACCGCTGTCGAGAAGGTGCGGCAGGCGGAGGACGGCTGGAACTCCCGCGACCCCGCGAAGGTCGCCCTCGCCTACACGGTCGACTCCCGCTGGCGCAACCGCGCGGAGTTCGTCGACGGCCGCGACGAGATCGTCGCCTTCCTGACCCGTAAATGGCGGCGGGAGCTGGAGTACCGCCTCATCAAGGAGCTCTGGGCCTTCGACGGCAACCGCATCGCCGTGCGTTTCGCCTACGAGTGCCACGACGACTCGGACAACTGGTTCCGGTCCTACGGCAACGAGAACTGGGAGTTCGACGACAACGGCCTGATGCGCAAGCGCTATGCGTGCATCAACGACCTGCCCATCACGCAGGCGGAGCGTCTGTACCACTGGCCGCTCGGACGCCGGCCCGACGACCACCCGGGCCTCAGCGACCTGGGCCTGTGACCATGCGCCGACGAGCCGTCGCCGCCCCGGGACCCGCCAGGGGAGACGACGGACTCAGGCGCCGAGTCCGGCGACCCGGGCCAGCCTTCGGTACGAGTCCACGAGCGCCGTACGGTCGTACGTGCTCGTCGTGACGAGCACCTCCCGCGCCCCGGTCTCCTTGAGCAGGTTCTCCAGCTCGTCGGCGACCTGCTCCTCGGTGCCGGCGATATGGCCGGCGAGCCCGGCCTCGTAGAAGCCGCGCTCCTTGGCGGTCATCGTCAGGGACTCCACGCGCTCGGCGGGCGGCAGGGGCGGGAAGGTGCCGTGGGTCCGCGCATACGCCATAGACCACGCCTCCGGGAGCAGGATGCGGCGGGCCTCCTCGGGTGTGGCGGCGACCGCGATCGTGCCGGAGACGACGACATACGGCTCGCTCGCCCGTGGGGAAGGCCGGAACGTCTCCCGGTAGTGCTCGATTCCCCGGAGCATCTTCTCCCGGTTCCGCAGGTCTCCGATCACCATGGGCAGCCCTGCCCGTGCGGCGATCGTCGCGCCCTCGCCCATGGCCAGTACGAAGGGCGGCACGGTCAGGCCCTCGGAGGGGCGCGCATGGACGCCGGTGGGGGAGGAGCCGCGGAACCACCCCAGAAGTTCGTCGAGTTGGCCGGCGAAGTCGTCGGCGTCGTCCTTGTCCCGGCCCAGTGCCCTGCGCACCCCGTCGGTGAAGCCGACGGAGCGGCCGAGGCCCATGTCGATCCGGCCGGGGAAGAGAGCCTCCAGCACGCCGAACTGCTCGGCCACGACCAGCGGCCGGTGATTGGGCAGCATCACGCCGCCCGTGCCCACCCGGATGGTTCGGGTGGCCGCCGCGACGGCCGCGGCCAACACGGTCGGCGCGGACCCGGCGACGCCGGGCACACCGTGGTGCTCCGAGACCCAGAACCGGTGGTACCCGAGCCCTTCGGCCTCCTGGGCCAGTCGCACGGTCTGCTGCAGGGCCTCGGTCCCGTCGTGCCCCTCGCGGGTGCGCGAACGGTCGAGTACGGAGATACGGGTCTGTGCGGTCACGGCGCTCACAAGGGCTTCAACGCCCGGAGCGGCGGGTGATTCCCGGCGGTCGCCGCCTCAGCCGCCGGAGACGTTCGCGGTGATGAGGCGCAGGAGCTGCCCGGCCTGCACCTCCTGCTCGCGGGTCAGGCCCATGGCGTCGCCGATGGCGGGCGGGATCGTCCACGCCCGGTCCCGCAGGCGGGCCCCGGCGTCGGTCAGACGGATGGCGACGGAGCGTTCGTCCTCCGGGCGTCGCTCGCGCCTGAGCAGACCGCTCGACTCCAGACGCTTCAGGAGGGGCGAGAGAGTGCTGGACTCCAGTTGAAGGGCCTGGCCCAGATCGCGTACGGAGATCGAGTCCTGGTCCCACAGCACGAGCATCACCAGGTACTGGGGGTAGGTGAGGCCGAGTTCGTCCAGCAGGGGCCGGTAGCGTGCGGTGACGGCGCGGGAGGCCGCGTACAGGGCGAAGCAGAGCTGGTCGTCCAGGAGCAGGGAGACCTCCTCGGCCGGTGCGCCCACGGCGCCGTTCGCTGCTTCTGTGCTCTGCTGCATGGCCGGCTCCACCCTGGTGTTCACGTCCTCTCCGAATTCTATAGAGCGCGAATTGGTCGTGAACCACTCAATAGGGTCCTACGGCGCCGGATGTGCGACCGCGCCGACGGGCTGCTCCTCGCGCGTCCTCGCGCGATGCCTGTCCCGTCGGCGCGTGTCCGGTTCAGCCGACGTGAACCCGCGGCCGCCGCTTGCGGTCGGTCTCCGCCTCGCGCAGTACTTCCCTGGTGACCGGGGCGACCTCGCCCTGGCCGAAGAGGAAGAACCGCAGGAAGTTGGCGAACGGGCTGCCCTCGGTCCACTCGAAGTAGATGTGCGGGATGCAGCCGGTGGTGTCGCGGACGTGGAGCATCAGGGCGGCGAGGGCGTTGGGGATGGAGGACGACTCCAGGGTGAGCACGCGGTAGCGGTCGTGCAGGACCTCACCGCGTACGGTCAGACCCGCCTCGAACTCCGAGGGGTCGGTGACGGTCACCTCCACGAAGACGAAGTCGTCCTGGGGGGTGATGTCGTTGTCGGCGCGGATCTGCTCGATCTTGTGGCGGTACTCGGCGGCGTCCCGCTCGCCGGGCTCGTTGGCGATGAACCGGATCTTCCGGCTGGCGATGTCCCGCACGAACCGTTCCGCCATGTCGTCCAGGGCCACGCTGGTCACGCGGAGCTCGAAGGACCGGGCGAGGCGGGACAGCAGCGACACGAGGATGATCCCGGCGATGAAGCAGGCACCGATCTTCACACCGTCCGGCCGCTCGATCACGTTGACGACCGTGGTGTAGAGGAACACCGCGGATATCACCGCGAAGGCGATGGTCCAGTTGCGCTGGCGGGCCTTGCGGGAGGCGATGGTCACCGCGATCGCCGCGGAGCTGATCAGCACCAGCACACCGGTGGCGTAGGCGCCGCCCTGGGCGTCGACGTCGGCGTCGAAGATCCAGGTGACGAGGAACGCGACCAGGGTGAAGACCATGACCATGGGCCGCACGGCGCGGGCCCAGTGCGGGGCCATGCCGTAGCGGGGGAGATAGCGCGGCATGAGGTTCAGCAGGCCGGCCATGGCGGAGGCGCCCGCGAACCACAGGATCGCGATCGTCGAGACGTCGTAGACCGTGCCGAAACCGCCGCCCAGATACTGGTGCGCCAGATACGCCAGCGCGCGCCCGTTCGCCTGGCCGCCGGCCTTGAACTCCTTCTCCGGGATCAGCAGCGTCGTGATGAAGCTGGTCGCGATCAGGAAGCCGCTCATGATCAGCGCGGCGGTCGTGAGCAGCTTCTTCGTGTCCCGGATCCGGCCGGTGGGCTTCTCCTCGGTGTCGTCCGCGTCGCCCTGCACATGGGGCATGACGGCGACCCCGGTCTCGAAGCCGGACAGGCCGAGCGCCAGCTTCGGGAACACGAGCAGGGCCAGGCCGACCATCACGAAGACATTGCCGTGCTCGGCGGTCAGGGCGCCGGTCCAGTCGGTGACCACATGTCCGGCGGTGACGACATGCCACAGGCCCACGGCGACCACGACCATGTTGAGGACGAGGTAGATGCCGACGAGGGCGACCGCGACCCCGATCGCCTCCAGGAACCCCTTGAGGAACACCGCGCCGAGCAGGGCCACCAGCAGCAGGGTGATCAGCATCTGGTGGCCGTGGAGGACGCCGGTGAGATGGGGGTTCTCCACGAGGTGGGTGGAGGCGTCGGCGGCGGAGAGGGTGATGGTGATCAGGAAGTCGGTGGCGGCGAAGCCGAGCAGCGTCAGCACGAAGAGCTTGCCCTGCCAGAAGGAGAGCAGCCGTTCCAGCATGGCGATGGAGCCCTCGCCGTGCGGGCTCTCCTCGGCGACGCGGCGGTAGACGGGCAGGGCGCCGGCCAGCGTCACGATCACCAGCACGATGGTGGCGATGGGGGAGAGCAGACCGGCGGCGAGCGCGGCGATGCCGGGCTGGTAGCCGAGGGTGGAGAAGTAGTCGACACCGGTCAGGCACATCACCCGCCACCAGCGCTGCCCCTTGTGCGCGGGTGCGGGCTGTGCGGCCGCAGGGGTGGAGCCCTTGCCCATGTCGGACAGCCCCTCCAGCATCCACGCCCGCAATCGGCTCGCAGGTGGGTGTTCGGTGGTGGCCATCGGCGTGCTCTCCTGGTGTGCGGCTCGGTGGGTGAATCGGCCATCACACGGACGGCCGCACCAGCGTAAGCAGAGAGTGACGTCTCGGCCCACGGTTGAGGCGGGCTGCGGCGTCAAGCTTGCGTTAAAAACCGCCGGACCGGCGTAAGTGGGGAATCAAACCGACATCAGGGACGCATCAAAGGACTGGGCCCTGGCGGTCCGGATATGGCGTGCGGCACATGAGGGCGGTCCCCGCGCCCTGTGAACACACAGCGTCATGTCGATGCGGCCCTGGCGGTCGACAGGCAACGGTGACCACCGGATCCGTCAAGGCGCTGTGAATCCCGGCTGAGAGAGCGGACGCCGCACTCGACACCGCGGGGCCGCCGCACGAGGGCTGACGCATACGGCGGCCCGCGGCTCTACGAGCCACGGGCCGCTCAGCCGGTTCCGGCACCACCGCCGTTGTACCGGGACCGACGTCCTCAATTCCGCTACTCCAACCCTGACACCTTGAACACGGTGAGGGCGGTCTCGCGGTCGACCCGCTGCTGGACGCGGCGCAGCGCGGTCTCCCCGCACATCAGGCAGCCCAGCTCCGCCGCGGCGCGGGCGTCGTCGTGCAGCCGGTGCCACAGATCGGGGTTGTTCACCAGCACCTGGGGATCGAGCTCGACCCGGCCGCCGAGCGCGTCCCGGAGCACCAGCCGCTGGGAGACGCCGTCCAGACAGCGCACCGACACCAGCAGGTCGGTGCGGACCCGCTGCGTACGCAGCAGTCCGCGCGAGGCCAGCCAGCCCTCGCCCGCAGTGATCCGCCGTGGGTACAGCACCACGAACAGCAGCAGGGACAGCGCGCACCACATCGCGGTGCGCCCATGAGTCGCTGTGCCGGCGCCCCAGTCGATCAGGAGCAGCATCGCGAGGAGCGCGGCCGCACAGCGGACCGAGCTGTGCAGTTCCTTCGTCCAGCGGCGGTCGGACAGCGCCCGCCCGGGTTCCGCCGCGGGCGCGCCGGTCACCTCGTGTCGCACGTGGTCACGGCCTTCCATACCACCGACGGTAGACAGCGGGGGAGCCGGACGAGAGGTGCCTTGATGGGATCCTGATGTGCCGGGGGTGCTTCTTGACGCCGACTGGCGCGAGGAACGCGCAAGAGCGCACGGATCCGGCCGGAAGCGGCCAGAACCTGGGTGCACCCGCGTGTCGCCCCGCACGCGGCCCCGCACGTCGCCGTCACGGCGGGCGTGGCGGCTCTGACGTCCGCGTTCCCGGCCCTGTACGACGACCGGCTGTGCCTCGCCGTGCTCGTGCTGATCACGGCCGTCAACCTGCGCCGCATCGTGGAGTCCGCCGGACCTCGCAGCGAAGCACTGAGGGCGCAGCATGGCCCCTACGGGAGCCGGCGGCCCGGAGTTGCTCCGGAGCCGCCGGCTCCCGCCTTCGTCGTACCGGTCGACCGCCACCGGTATCGGTGATTCCGTACGAAAGGAGAGGCGCACGCCCATGAGCCGGATGCTGGTGGTGGAGGACGACCCCTCCATCGTTCGTGCCCTCGTCATCAACTTGCAGGCCCGTCGGTACGAAGTGCACGCGGCACCCGACGGCGCGACCGCTCTGAGCCTGGCAGCGGTCCACCGGCCCGATGCGGTCCTGCTCGATCTCGGCCTGCCCGACATGGAGGGCGTCGACGTCATCAGAGCGCTGCGCGGCTGGACCCGGGTGCCGATCCTGGTGCTGTCGGCCCGTCAGGCCGCGGGCGAGAAGGTGGCGACCCTCGACGCGGGCGCCGACGAGTACATCACCAAGGCCTTTCGACATGGACGAGTTGCCGGCCCGGCTGCGGGCCGCCGTCCGCCGCTCGGACCAGGGACCGCCCGCCCACCGGACGGACCAGGTCACGACCGACGACTTCACCATCGACCTGCCCGCCAAGAAGGCGGTACGCAACGTCCAGCAGATGCCGCTCGGTAGGGGCGAGCCGCACTTCACGGCGATCCTGGTCACCAACCCCGGGCGGCTGGTCACCCAGAAGCATCTGCTGCAGGAGGTCTGGGGCGTCTTCGGGTCTACATGGCCCAACTGCGGCGCAAACTGGAGCGGGACCCCGCGCACCCCCGCCATCTCATCACAGAGCCCGGGATGGGCTACCGCTTCGAGCAGTGATCCCCGCCCCGTTGACGCGCCCGCAGGGATGCGTCAACAACGCGTCAGTGTCGGCCGGATCGCCGTCAGCGTCGCGTCACCGGGACTCGGAGGGCGGTGTGGACCGGCGTAGCGTCGATGAAGAGCCCCGGTCCGCCTCCCCGCGTAAGGCCGGGGCCATCAGTCACTTCACGCAGCCGACATCGCGCCGTCACGGTCGGTTGCGTCCCTGGAAGTGGTGTACCGGTTCCCACCTGATCCGGGTGTTTGTCCCGGCGTCGGAGTGAGGGTCCGGATATGAGAACGGCCACCG
>NZ_JBIAXT010000075.1:0-9228 GCF_042896945.1 Streptomyces sp. NPDC001222 | reverse complement strand
TCGCCTTCGACTGCGCCGGCGTCCCCGCCGTCCGCGACCAGGCCGCCTCCGTGCTCGGCCTGGGCGGCTCCCTGATCCTGGTGGGCATCACACCCAGGCCGCTCACCATCACCGAGGGCCTGACCTTCAACTACCTGCAGAAGCAGGTACGCGGACACTACGGCGGCTCCCCCGAATCCGTCTCCGAGCTGGTGCAGCTGACCGCGGCCGGCCGCCTCGACCTGGCCCCCTCCATCACCGACCACCTCCCGCTGGCCGACGCGGCCATCGCGATCCACCGTCTGGAGAACAAGATCGGCGACCCGATCCGCCTCGTCCTCGTCCCCTGACACCTGTTCAGCAGGACATCAAAGCCACCTCGGGCAGGGGTGAGTGGGCGCCGGTGCTTTGTGGGAGCACCGGCGCCCACGGTCTTTCGCTCCCCGGCTCCGCAAAGCGGGCCCGGCGCTTGGCGGTCCGCTCGGTTCACAGCCATCCGCGGTGGACCGCTTGCGCACCCGCCTGGACTCGGCTCGTCGCCCCCAGGCGGGTGGTGAGGTCGGTGATCCGGCGGCGTAGGGTGCGTTCGCTGAGGCCGAGTTGGCGGGATATGAGTCTCCTCCTTCAGCACGGCGTGGAGCAGGTGGAGCAGAGCGCGGTCGGCCTCGCCGAGGTCGGGATGGTCCTCTGGCTCCTGGGCCTCGCTGCCGAACACGGTGTCGCCTTCGCGTTCACCGGCGACTTCAGGACCTACCAGCACCTGGTCCAGATCCTCGACTCCCGTACCGGCACGCTGATCAAGAGTTACGACAGCCCCGGAATGTGGCAGGGCTTCGCCGCGTCCAAGAAGACCGGCCTGATCGAGATGCGCGAGTTCAACGACATGGCCTACCCGGCGGACGGCAGCGACCCCCACGACGTGCCCACCTTCCTGGGCTTCCGCTCCGGAGTGTTCGCCACGTCCGTCGGTGGCACCGAGGCGTTCGTCGGTGGCACCGAGGCGTTCGTCGGCGCCTACCTGTGGTCCCACGACACACCCTTCGCCGACAACGACGGGTTCCTGCGCGAGAGCGCCACGGACTCCGTCCTGGGGGCGAGTCCGATTCAAAGAGCCAGGCCGGGCGGCGGACCGGGTGACGACCTGATCGGTCTCGCGCTGACTGGCGGGCCCTGAACATCTCGAACCAGGCGATCGGTGACCGTGTCGGCGACATCGACTACTTCCAGCACGGCCTGACCACCTACAGGCTCTCCGAGGACGAGCCCACCCGTATCCCGGTCCCGTCCGTTCCGGACGGCGGCACATCGGCCATGGCCCCGCAGGCCGCCGCCAAGGCCGGTCAGTTCCACGGCGACCGCGTCCGCAGCGCGAGGCCGCTCGAGGACCTCGGCATACCGATCGGTACTGCTTCGCTCCCGATCGAGATCCAGAACAGCACTCCGGCAGCCGAGAAGCTGAGCGCGGGCGCGGACAACGACGCCGAGGTCACCCGCGGCGACACCGCGCACGTCGGCGTCTACGCGCTCGGCAGCACCTCCCTGCGGGACATCACCTCCGGCTCCGACGGCCGGTGCGGTATCGAGTGCACGGCCGGCCCCGGCTACGACACCGTCACCGCCCTCGGCTCGCCCACCGCGGGCGTCGACGCGGCCTTGGCGGCCATGAGGGAGCACGCGGGGGCCCGGAGTCGCGATGGACTCCGGGCCCCCGTTGATCAGTCGGGGTCCGGTTCAGTCGAGGCCGGGTAGGGGGCGCCGGGTGACCTCGTGGGCCTCGTCCGCGGCGAGGCCCAACATGCGCAGGACCATCTCCGCCAGGTCGGAGGCGGCCTCGTCGCCGTCCAGATCGGGGCGGTCCAGCCTCAGCGCCACCAAAGACATCAGGGTGCCGCCCATGGCGGACAGGGCGGTGGTCGCGTTGGCGCAGGTGAAGCGGCCCGAGGCGATACCGATCTCCAGGTCGCGCAGGGCTCGCGGGGACAGGCCGCGGTCGGAGTGGATGTGGGCCAGACCGCGGTCGCGCAGGATCCGCATGAGTTCGGGGTGCGAGTCGGCCATCCGGGCGGTGAGCCGGAAGCCGACCGCGACGAGCTCGGCGGGGTCCTCGATCCCCTGCACGCGCTCGTCGATGACCTGGCCGAACTCCTCCAGGGCATCCGTCACCGCGGCGTCGAACAGCTCCGTCTTGGACGCGAAATGGTTGTAGAAGGAACCGAAGCCCACATCCGCGCGCTCGGCGATCGCCTGGATGCTGGCGCTGGTGTCCCCGGTCTCCGCGAGGATCTGCCGGGCCGCACGGACGAGCGCCTGACGGGTTTCGGCGCGGCGCCGCTCGAAGCGGTTCTTGGGCGGGGCTGACATCGGCATGCGCCGAGTGTAACAACCGGGGCGATAGGTCTGCCATTACTGATGAGATCATCAATAATTTGGGCTCACCCTATTGACGATGGGTAACGCCAAAGTTGATGATTTCCTCATTACGGCAGTGTTGCTTGGAGGACACCATGTCCCACTCCCCCGTTAACAGGGACGATCCCCACACGCCCCACCAAGGCCTCCACAGCGAGCGGGGCGCCCTGCGCGGCGAGCACCCCGGACGCGCCCGGAACCCGGTGATCAAGGTGGCGGACCTGGCATGGCTGGAGTTCGAGAAGCCGGACCTGGACCGAGCCGAGGTGTTCGCACGTGACTTCGGATTCGCGATCGCCGCCCGCACCGAGCGGGAACTGTGGCTGCGCGGCACGTTCGCGGGCTCACCCTGCATGGTCATCCGGCGCGGGCGTGGGTCCCGGTTCATCGGGCCGGCGTTCCGCGCGGCCGAACGGGCCGATCTCGACCGGCTCGCCCGCGCCACCGGCAGTACCGTCCGCGACATCGGCGTACCCGGTGGCGGAGGGTCAGTCGCCCTGCTCGATCCCTCGGGCTTCCCCGTCCGGGTCGTGCACTGCGCGGAACAGTTGCCCGCGCTGCCGGAGCAGCAGCCGCTGATCCTCAATACCGGCACGGAAGCCCGCCGCACGAACACCACCCAGCGACCGCCCCGCGAGCCGTCGCGTATCCAGCGACTCGGGCACGTGGTGCTGGAGACCCGCGTGTTCCAGCGGGCCCTGGACTGGTACCTGGACACCCTCGGGATGATCGCCAGCGACTTCCTGTTCCTGGACGGACAGCGGGGCCGCGGACCGACCATGGCGTTCATCCGCTGCGACCAGGGCAGCCTGGCCGTGGACCACCACACCCTGGCCCTGCACCTGGGGCCCGGAACCGGTTACGTCCACTCCGCCTACCAGGTCACCGACCTCGACGCGATCGCCGCCGGCGGTGAGTACCTGGCCGAACGCGGCTACCAGCGCAGCTGGGGCATCGGCCGGCACATCCAGGGCAGCCAGCTCTTCGACTACTGGCGCGACCCCGACCGCTTCATGCTGGAGCACTTCGCCGACGGCGACCTGTTCTCCTGCGACGTCGAGCCCGGGTGGGCGCCGATGTCGGCGAGCGGCCTGGCCCAGTGGGGCCCGCCGGTCACCCGCGACTTCCTGGGCACCAACCCCTCCCCCGCCAAGCTGCGCGAGGTCATGACGGCCCTGCGCGGCGACAACGAACTCGACCCCGCACGCCTGCTGGGCCTGATGAAAGCGATGAGCTCATGAGCACCAATGTTCTGCGCACCAAGGACGGCTGGTGGGGGGTACGCGGCGAGCGCGCCGTCCGTATCGAGACGAAAGCCGTCACCACCGCCGAGCTGCTCGCCGAGCGGGACGCGGTCCGCGAGGCCGCCGCCTCCGCGGACAGCGGCACTCCCCTCGCCGACCTGGTGGCGCTGCCTCCGGTCACCACCCCCTGCCGGGTGGTGGCCCAGATGGTCAACTACCGCAGCCACGCCCGCGATTCAGGCTTCCGCGGCGACATCCCGCCCACCTTCTTCCGCAAGGCGTCCGGCTCGGTCAGCGGCCCGCACGAGCAGATCGTCCGCCCCGCGCATGTGAAGTTCCTCGACTACGAGGTGGAACTCGGCCTCGTCATGGGCGCCCCCCTGCCGGTGGGCACCGTCGTGGAGGAGCGGGACCTGCCGCGCTACGTCGCCGGGCTGGTCCTCACCAACGACGTCAGCGCCCGCGACGTGCAGCTGACCAAGACCCAGTTCTACGAGAGCAAGTCCTACCCGACCTTCACGCCGACGGGGCCGTACCTGGCCCTGCTGGAACCCGAGGACTTCGACCGTCTGCTCGACCTGCGGCTGCGACTTTCGGTCAACGGCGTGCCGCGTCAGGACCGCACGCTCGCCGACATGATCGTACGGCCCGCGCAGGCGCTCACCCTGCTCGCGCGCTTCCAGACGCTCGATGCGGGCGACCTGCTGTTGACCGGCACGCCCGGCGGCACAGCTCTCAAGGCCCCGCCCAAGCCGGTCGAGAAGATCAGTGCACTGCTGCCGCCCGCGGTGAAGTGGAAGGCGTTCTTCAAAGGTCAGTCCAAGAACCCTCGTTACCTGCGTACCGGTGACCTGATCACCGCCACGATCGCCACCCCGGACGGGCGGATCGACCTGGGCGAGCAGCGGACCGCCGTTACGGACGCACCATGAGGGCCGCATCCCGGATACCGGTGGTGATCATCGGTGCGGGACCCGTGGGGGTCATGGCCGCGCTCCTGCTCGCCCGCCGCGGAGTGCGCAGTCTGCTCCTCGAGCGCCACCGGGACATCTACCCGCTGCCGCGCGCCGTCGTCGTGGACGACGAGGTCCGCCGGATCCTGCAGAGCGTCGACGTCCACGAGGAGTTCGCCGCCATCGCCCGCCCGGCGCGCGGGCTGCGGCTCCTGGACGCCCGGCACCGCGTGATCACTGAGTTCCCGCGGTCCCTGCACGGACACCACGGCTTCCCGCAGACCAGCATGTTCGACCAACCCGAGCTGGAACGCCTGCTGCGGGAGGCCTTGGCCGACCGACCGGAGTGCGAGCTGCGGGGCGGGGTGGAGGTCGTGTCCGTCACCCAGTCCGTCACACGGGACACCAACGCACCGGACGGCTCGACGGGACCGGTCCGGGTGACCTTCCGCCGCGACGGCACGGACGACGAGGAACACGTGTGGACCGATGCCGTCCTCGGCTGCGACGGAGCGGGCAGCGTCACCCGCGACGCCATCGGCGCCGTATGGGAGGACCTGCACTTCGAGGAGAGCTGGCGGGTCATCGACGTGCGCACCAGCCGCCGGGTGCGCACCTGGGAGGGCGCCGAGCAGATCTGCTGCCCCAACCGGCCGGCCACCTTCATGCGCGTCGGCGAGGACCGCTACCGCTGGGAGTTCCGGCTGGCCGACGACGAGCCCCTGGACGGCCCTGACGGGTGGGCGCGCCTGCGCGAGCTGGTCGCCCCCTGGGTGGACCTGCCGCCCGCCGCCTCACCAGGCGACGACTTCGAGGTCATCCGGCAGGCGCAGTACACCTTCCGGGCCCGTCTCGCCGACCGATGGCGCCACGGGCGCGTCTTCCTGCTCGGCGACGCCGCCCACCTCACCCCGCCCTTCGTCGGGCAGGGCCTGTGCACGGGCCTGCGCGATGCCCGCAACCTCACCTGGAAACTCGCCCGCGTCCTCCAACAGGGCGCACCCGACGGGCTGCTGGACACCTACGAGCTCGAGCGCAAGCCGCACGCCCGCCATGTGATCCGCGTCGCGGTCGCCGTCGGCTGGGCCATGACCGGCGGACAGGACCGCGGTGCGGCGTTGCGCCGGGCCGTCGTGGGCGCGGCCACCCGCATCCCCGGCGTGACCGCGGCGGTGAGCCGTGACCTCAGCCCCGCCCTGACCACCGGTCCGCTGGTACGATGCCGCCCCCGGCTGACCGGCCGCGTGCTGGCCGGCACGTTCTGCCCGCAGCCCTGGGTTCAGCGCGACGGCAGGCGAGTGCGCCTCGACGAGCTCCTCGGAAACTCGTTCGCCGTCCTGACCGCTGTGCCGCCCACCCCGCCGATGACGGCCGTGGCCACGGCACTGGGCGCACCCACGATCCAGGTCGATGACCTCGGCGACGACGGCCGCCTGGCCGCCTGGCTGGCGAGCGGCCGGGCCGACGCCGTCCTGCTCCGCCCCGACCGCGTCGTGATGGACACCGTCCCCGCCGGCACCGGCGACTTCACGGACACCGCGACCTGGGCTCCTCTGCTGCACACGGCCCGCCGTACCGCCGATGCCCGGCCCGTCCCCTGACGAGGAGCACCCACCATGACCGACCCGCACCCCATGCCGTACCCGGAACCTTTCTTCACTCCCGACCCGCAGGTGGTCGCCGACAGCCGCATCGCGCACTTCGCCCGGTGGGCGGCCGCCCACCGTGGCGTCCAGGGCGCCCACGACCCCCTCGACTACCGGGCCCTGCACCGCTGGTCCGTCGCCGACCTGGAAGGGTTCTGGGAGGCGGTGTGGGAGTACTTCGCCATCGACGCGACGACCGAGTACGAGCGCGTGCTGGCCGAGGAGACCATGCCCGGCGCCCGCTGGTTTTCCGGCGCCACCCTCAACTACGCCCACCACGCGCTGCGCAACCTGCCCCCGGACGCTCCCGCGATCATCGCGCTGGACGAGACCGGAGCCGGCTACGAGATCACGGGCCGGCAGCTGCGTGCCCGGGTCGCCTCCGTCGCTGCCACTCTGCGCGACCTGGGCGTCGGGCAGGGCGACCGGGTGGTGGGCTACCTGCCCAACACCCCCCACGCCGTCATCGCCTTCCTCGCCACCGCCAGCCTGGGCGCCGTGTGGTCGGTGTGCGGCCAGGACTACGCACCCAAGGCCGCCGCCGACCGCTTCGCCCAGCTCGAACCCACGGTCCTCATCACCGCGGACGGCTACTTCTTCAACGGCACCACCCACGACCGCCGCGCCGCCTCGCTCGAACTGGCCGATGCCCTGCCGACGCTGAAGGCCACGGTGCTCGTCGATCACGTGGGCCTTGCCTGGCCCGGGGACAGGCACCCAAGGCCGACGGTTTCCTGGGAGGACGCGGCCACCCGCACCGAGTACCTCACCATCGCCCCGGTCCCGTTCGACCACCCGCTGTGGGTCGTGTTCTCCTCCGGCACCACCGGCCTGCCCAAGGGCATCGTCCACGGGCACGGCGGAATCCTGCTGGAGCACCTCAAGATCCTCGGCCTGCACAGCGACCTGGGCGCCGGGGACCGCCTGCTGTGGTACACCACCACCCACTGGATGATGTGGAACCTGGTCGTCTCCACGCTGCTGACCGGCGCCGCCACCTGCACCTACGACGGCAGCCCCGCGCCGCAGGCCCGCCCGGACATCCTGTGGGAGCTGGCGGCCCGCCACAAGGTCACCGTCTTCGGCACCAGCCCCCAGTACCTGCTGGCCATGGCCAAGCTCGGCATCGAACCCACCGTGCACGACCTGTCGGCCGTCCGTCTCATCGGCTCCACCGGCTCCGCCCTGCCCGCCTCCGCCTACCCCTGGGTCCGCGACCACGTGGGAGCCGGCATCCAGCTGGCCTCCACCAGCGGCGGCACCGACGTCGTCTCCGGCTTCGCCGGCAGCGCCCCCACGACCCCCGTCTGGGCGGGGCAGTTGTCCGCACCCAACCTCGGCGTGGCGCTGGCGGCGTACGACGGCGCGGGACGACCGGTCCTCGACCAGGTCGGCGAACTGGTCGTCACCCGCCCCATGCCGTCGATGCCGCTGTACTTCTGGAACGATCCCGACGGCAGCCGCTACCACGACGCCTACTTCGCCGCCTACCCCGGCGTGTGGCGGCACGGCGACTGGATCACCCTCACCTCCCACGGCTCGGTGATCGTCCACGGCCGCTCCGACGCCACCCTCAACCGCAACGGGGTGCGCCTGGGCAGCGCCGACATCCACGACATCGTCGAACGCCTCCCCGAGATCACCGAGGCCCTCGTCATCGGCACGGAGGAACCCGACGGCGGCTACTGGATGCCCTTGTTCGTCGTCCCCGCGCCCGGCGTGACACTGGACGATGCCCTGCGCGAGAAGATCCGCGACGCGATCCGCGCCGGCGCCTCACCCCGCCACGTCCCCGACGAGATCCTCGCCGTACCGGCCATCCCACACACCCGCACCGGCAAAAAACTCGAGGTCCCTGTCAAACGACTCCTCCAGGGAGCCCCCGCCGAGCAGGTCCTCAACCCCGCGGCGGTCGACAACCCCGACCTGGCCGCCTACTTCGCCCGGTTGGGCGCGGAACGGCGCAAGCGGCCAACAGATCACGCATGACCGACGGCACCCACAGGCCGGGCTGACCACGCCGGGATTTGTGCCCCGCCCGGCTCCACAAAGCCTGTCCCGCCCAGCGGTGCCCGGGCAGAGCTCGCCCCGGCACCACACCATTCGCACACCGAAGCAAGAGAGAAAAGCCGTGAGCATGAGCGACCGCGAACCGCAGCCCCTCGACGTCCTTGACGACGCCGGGCGAAAACTGCTGTTCACCGAGGCCCGCACCGCGAACACCTTCGCCCAGACGGCCGTTACCGACGACGAACTCGCCACGATCTGGGAACTCGCCCGCTGGTCACCGAGCACCGCCAACAGCCAGCCTCTGCGCGTGCTCTTCGTGCGCACCCGCAAGGGCAAGGAGCGACTGGTCCGGCATCTCGACGAGGGCAACAGGACCAAGACGCTTCAAGCGCCGGCCGTGGCGATCCTGGCCTACGACGTCGACTTCCACGAGCAGATGCCGACAGTCTTCCCAGCCCGCGGCGCCATGCTGCGAACGGCGTTCGCCGACCGGACCGAGGCGCGCAAGAGCCTTGCGGCCTACAGCTCGGCACTGCAGACCGGGGTCTTCCTCCTCGCAGTGCGCGCGGCGGGGCTCGCGGCCGGCCCCATGGGGGGCTTCGACAAGGCCGGCGTGGACGAGGAGTTCTTCGCCGGCACCAGCTGGCGTTCGCACCTGGTGGTCAACATCGGTCACCCCGGTGTCGACCCGTGGTTCCCGCGGCTGCCCCGCGTGCCCGTCGAGGACGCCGTCGCCTGGGCCTGACGGCACTGTACCTTCGCCGCGAGCGCGTCGGCACGGAACTTGCCCGCACTGGTGGTGACTTCGGCCGAGCAGGCCACCGCGAGGACATACCGTTCCTAAACAGTGTCCAGGAGTGGCATTTGCTGCCAGCTCCCGGAACTGCGCGCATCCCGAACGGTGTTGGATGCGCTGGTATCCCGCGTTCGCTGTGTCCCCGTCCAGCTGCGTGCATCGTGTGCACGTTCCGTGACGGGTGGGCGGGT
>NZ_JBIAXT010000074.1:0-10329 GCF_042896945.1 Streptomyces sp. NPDC001222 | reverse complement strand
CTTACGGCCTTGGGCCACCGTCCGCACCTTGCGGATCTGGAACTCCATCGCACCCCTTGGGCTGGGGTGTTGCGACGACTCCTAGAACTCAAGCACCGCCGACGGGGCCTTTGCGCTGTCCGGAAGCGCGTGCCGGACTGTCCGGAGCCGGCCGTCGCCGCCCCACTCGGGACCGCGCGCTCAGCACGCCCGTCTGAACAGTTCGTATAGCGAACATGACTATCCGGGCAACGAACCATTTCCAGCCAACTTCTTGATGCGATCCTGACAATCCTGGCGCTCTCTGCCACGCTTCCCACGGCCACCTCACAGCAACCCCACAGCTTCGCCGCCGTGCCGTGGCCCGTCACCTTCATGCACCTGGTTCCGCGTTCCGCCTTTGTTCTGCCCGGACGGGCGACCCTCCGTCCGGTCTCCCCTGGCCGCGCGACCCGCGGCCACGCAGAAGGAGTCAGTGTTGAGAAGCAGTTCCTCTCGCAGACGCACCTCCCACACCCCCGCCCGCCGCGCCGCGGCCGTCGCCCTCGTCGGCGTCTCCGCCCTGCTGGCCGCGGCCGTCCAGTCGGGCGCCGCGAGTGCCGTCCCGGTCAGCCTCCAGGCGGGGAAGGTCAACCTCGCCCATATGGCCATGAAGCTGTCCCCCTCGCAGCGCGCCGAACTCCTGCGCGACGCCGACACCGCGAAGGCGGACACCGCCCGGGCGATCGGCCTCGGCGCCCAGGAGAAGCTGGTCGTCCGTGATGTCGTGAAGGACGCCGACGGCACCGTGCACACGCGCTACGAGCGCACCTACGCCGGCCTCCCGGTGCTCGGCGGCGACCTCGTGGTCGACACGGCCAGGTCCGGGCAGACCCAGCGGGTCATCAAGGCCACCTCGGCCACCATCAAGGTCGCCACGCTCACGCCCGCCGTGACCGCCGCCACGGCGGAGCAGAAGGCGCTGTCCGTCGCGCGGGCCGAGGGCTCGAAGAAGACCGACGCCGACCACGCGCCGCGCAAGGTGATCTGGGCGGCGAACGGCACGCCCACCCTGGCGTACGAGACCGTGATCGGCGGGTTCCAGGACGACGGCACCCCGAACCAGCTGCACGTCGTCACCGACGCCGCCACCGGCAAGGAGCTGTTCCGGTACCAGGGCATCGAGACCGGTGTCGGCAACACCCAGTACAGCGGCCAGGTCACGCTGACCACCACGCAGTCCGGCTCGACGTACACGCTGAACGACGGCTCGCGCGGCGGGCACAAGACGTACAACCTCAACCACGGCTCCTCCGGCACCGGCACGCTGTTCTCCCAGTCGAACGACACCTGGGGCAACGGCACCACGTCGAACGCCGCGACCGCGGGCGCGGACGCCCACTACGGCGCACAGGAGACCTGGGACTTCTACAAGAACACCTTCGGCCGCAGCGGCATCAAGAACGACGGCCAGGCCGCGTACTCCCGCGTGCACTACGGCAACTCGTACGTGAACGCGTTCTGGGACGACAGCTGCTTCTGCATGACCTACGGCGACGGGTCCGGCAACGCCGACCCGCTGACCGCGCTGGACGTGGCCGGCCACGAGATGAGCCACGGCGTCACCGCCAACACCGCGGGCCTGAACTACTCCGGCGAGTCCGGCGGCCTCAACGAGGCCACCTCCGACATCTTCGGCACGGGCGTGGAGTTCTACGCCAACAACTCGTCGGACGTGGGCGACTACCTCATCGGCGAGAAGATCAACATCAACGGCGACGGCACCCCGCTGCGCTACATGGACAAGCCCAGCAAGGACGGCTCGTCCAAGGACAGCTGGTACTCGGGGCTCGGCGGCCTCGACGTGCACTACTCTTCCGGCCCGGCGAACCACTTCTTCTATCTGCTGAGCGAGGGCAGCGGCGCCAAGGTCATCAACGGTGTCAGCTACAACTCGCCCACGGCGGACGGGCTTCCGGTCACCGGTATCGGCCGGGACAAGGCGCTGCAGATCTGGTACCGGGCGCTCACCACGAAGTTCACCTCGACCACCAACTACGCGTCGGCCCGCACCGGCACGCTGGCGGCGGCGGGCGAGCTGTACGGCACCACGGGCGCCGAGTACAAGGCCGTGCAGGACGCGTGGGCGGCGATCGCGGTCGGTTCCCGCTCCGGCGGCGGCTCCGGCGGCGGCACGTCGTACGAGAGCACGACCCCGGTGTCGATCCCGGACAACGGACCGGCGGTGACCTCGTCGATCACCGTGAGCGGCCGTACCGGCAACGCGCCGAACAACCTCCAGGTGACGCCGAACATCACCCACACCTGGCGCGGTGACCTGGTAATCGACCTGATCGGCCCCTCGGGCACCGCGTACCGGCTGAAGAACTTCAGCTCCTCCGACTCCGCGGACAACGTGACCGACACCTACACGGTCAACGCCTCGTCGGAAACGGCCAACGGCACCTGGAAGCTGAAGGTCCAGGACCAGGCGGCTCAGGACGTCGGCAAGATCAACAGCTGGAAGATCACCTTCCCGTAACCCGCAGTTCAGAGCGCCTCAAGCAGGGCGCCGTCCCGGAGGTTCGAACCTCCGGGACGGCGCTCGTTCACATTTCCGAAACATTAACCAGCCAATCGACTTTGAGCCAACATCACTTTGGGCTCCTGACATGTACGCGCCCCTAATGGGACCCTTCCACCACCCGCCGCACGAGCACAGCAACTTCACATCCCTTCCGGCCGGCAACCCCACGCTGGTCGGTCTCCCCCACATAAGGAGCTTGTGTGACTCCCCGCTACGCGCGTCACCAGCGCACCACTCTGGTCATAGCGACCGCCGTCGCCGCCGGAGCGCTCCTCACCACCGGCCTGTCCACCGGCGCCTCCGCCCAGACCGGGTCGGCCGCCGCCAAGGCCCCCCTCGCCGCCGCCCCGACCGCCCTGTCCGCGTCGGCCCGTGTCACCCTCGTGAGGGAGGCGCAGGCCAACGCCTCGGAGACGGCCCGGCAGATCGGCCTCGGCACCAAGGAGAAGCTGGTCGTCAAGGACGTCGTGAGAGACGTCGACGGCACGGTGCACACGCGCTACGAGCGCACCTACGCCGGCCTCCCGGTGCTCGGCGGGGACCTCGTGGTCCACACCTCGAAGGCCGGCAAGGCCGAGGGCGTCACCAAGGCGACCAAGTCGGCGATCAAGGTGGCCTCCCTCAAGCCGCAGATCACCGCTGCGAAGGCGGAGAAGCAGGCCGTGAGCACCGCCAGGTCGCTGGGCTCCGCCAAGTCCGCCGCCGACGGTGCGCGCAAGGTCATCTGGGCCGGCTCCGGCAAGCCCGTCCTCGCCTACGAGACGATCGTCGGCGGTCTCCAGGACGACGGCACCCCGAACCAGCTGCACGTCATCACCGACGCCGCCACCGGCAAGGAGCTGTTCCGGTACCAGGGCATCGAGAACGCGAACGGCACCGGCAAGACGCTGTACTCGGGCACCATCAGCCTCACCACCACCCAGTCGGGCTCGACGTACAACCTGACCGACGCCTCGCGCGGCAGCCACAAGACCTACAACCTGGCCCGCAAGACCTCCGGCAAGGGCACCCTGGTCTCCGGCTCGACCAACGTCTTCGGCACCGGCACCGCCTCCACCTCCTCCTCCGACCAGACGGCGGCCGCCGACGCCGCCTACGGCGCGCAGGAGACCTGGGACTTCTACAAGAACACCTTCGGCCGCAGCGGCATCAAGAACGACGGTGTCGGCGCCTACTCCCGCGTCCACTACGGCAGCGGCTACGTCAACGCGTTCTGGGACGACAGCTGCTTCTGCATGACCTACGGCGACGGGTCCGGCAACGCCGACCCGCTGACCTCGCTGGACGTGGCCGGCCACGAGATGAGCCACGGTGTCACCGCCAACACTGCGGGCCTCGACTACAGCGGTGAGTCCGGCGGCCTGAACGAGGCCACCAGCGACATCATGGGCACCGGCGTGGAGTTCTACGCGAACAACGCCAATGACCCCGGTGACTACCTCATCGGCGAGAAGATCAACATCAACGGCGACGGTACCCCGCTGCGCTACATGGACAAGCCCAGCAAGGACGGCGGCTCGGCCGACTCCTGGTCGTCCTCCGTCGGCAACCTCGACGTGCACTACTCGTCCGGTGTGGCGAACCACTTCTTCTACCTGCTGTCGGAGGGCAGCGGCGCGAAGACGATCAACGGCGTGAGCTACAACTCGCCCACGTCCAACGGCTCCACGGTCACCGGCATCGGCCGGGACAAGGCGCTGCAGATCTGGTACAAGGCGCTGACGACGTACTTCACGTCGACGACCAACTACAAGTCCGCCCGCGCGGGCACCCTCTCGGCGGCCTCGGCCCTCTACGGCTCCAGCAGCACCGAGTACAAGGCGGTGGCGGCGGCCTGGTCCGCGGTCAACGTGAACTAGCCACGAACAGAGCACCACAGCGGCCCCCGGCGGGAAGGCGACGCCGGGGGCCGCCCTACGCTGGGGACCATGTCCTTCACGTACGAGGATGTCGGCGCGACCCGCGACGGCCACTGCCCCGAGGGGTTCCGCCCCCTGCACGTCCGCGCACGTATCGGCGAGGGCGAGGAGGTCTTCCGCCGCGCGGCCGAGGCCCTCCTCACCTGGCAGCTGCACCGGGCGCTGGGCGTCGGCCTCCTGGCCGGCGCGGACCGGGCGGCCCCCGGCATCGATGTCACCCTCTCCCTGGCCGGCGTGATCAAGGCCCCCTGCCGGGTGGTCTGGACGGTCGAGGAGCACCGCCGCGCCGGCTGGGCCTACGGCACGCTGCCGGGGCATCCGGAGTGCGGCGAGGAGGCCTTCGTCGTGGACCGCACCGGCGACGGCACGGTCTGGCTGACGATCACGGCCTTCAGCCGCCCGGCCCGGTGGTACACGAAGGCGGGCGGCCCGGCGGCCCGAGGCCTTCAGCAGGCGTACGCCCGACGCTGCGGAGCGGTTCTGCGCAAGCTGTGCGCGGACATCCCGCAGGACTGACACCTCCCCGGCGGCCCGCACAACCGTGGCGCTTCGCCGCGCCCGCCCCGCCTCTCTCGCCGGACGGCGGTTTCGGCCTGCCCGACGGACGGCTCCGACGCCCGTGCCACGACCGGGACATCGTCCTGCGCGCGCATCCGTCGCGGAAACGGGAAGCGTGAACGCGGCCATCAGAAACGACAAATGGGGCCAAGCGCGTGACTTAACGCACGCCCTGACCTGCCCTCGTCCTCGCCCTCGGACCTCGCGCTCGACCGGAACGGCCCGCTCCCCCCGGAGCGGGCCGCCGTCGTCGTCAGCGCAGCAGTACTCCCGGTGCCTCCGCCAGTTCCTCCGAGGGGACCGTGAGCAGGCCCAGTTCCGCGCTCGAGGCCAGGAGGGGGTGGGTGGGGAGGATGCGTACGGTGTAGCCGAACGGGCCCGTGCGGTCCAGGGACAGCGGGCCCTCGTACAGCCAGCGGCCCTCCAGGTCCGGGCCGCCCGCCGGTTTCAGGGCCGTCGCCGTCGCGTCCGCGATGCGGTCGTCCGCGTCGACCCGGCCCGACACCGCCTGGACCTCCACGTCGTCGGGCGTCAGGTCGCCGAGCCCCACCCGGACCCGCAGCGCGAGCGTCGCGCCCAGCTCCGCCGTCGACGTCGCGGCCGTCGCCTCGACATGGTCGACCGTGACCGCCGGCCAGGCCGCCCGCACCCGCGCCTTCCAGCCCGCGAGCTGCCCCGCCGCGTTCGGGGTCATCGCCCGGTGCGCGTGCGCCGCCGGGGTGTACAGCCGCTCCACGTACTCGCGCACCATCCGCCCGGCGAGCACCTTGGGACCGAGGTTCATCAGGGTCTGGCGGACCATCTCGATCCAGCGGTCGGGCAGCCCGTCCTGCCCCCGTTCGTAGAACCGCGGGGCCACCCGCCGCTCCAGCAGGTCGTACAGCGCCGCCGCCTCCAGCTCGTCGCGGCGGTCCTCGTCCGTCGCGGCGCCGTCCGCCGTGGGGATCGCCCAGCCGAAGTCCGGCTGGAACCACTCGTCCCACCAGCCGTCCAGGACCGACAGGTTGAGGCACCCGTTGAGCGCCGCCTTCATGCCGCTCGTCCCGCACGCCTCCAGCGGCCGGAGCGGATTGTTCAGCCACACGTCGCAGCCGGGGTAGAGCTTCTGCGCCATCGCCATGCCGTAGTCGGGGAGGAAGACGATGCGATGACGCACCCGGGGGTCGTCCGCGAACCGCACCAGCTCCTGGACCAGCCGCTTGCCGCCGTCGTCCGCCGGGTGCGCCTTGCCCGCCACGACGATCTGGAGCGGGCGCTCCGGGTGCAGCAGCAGCTCCATCAGGCGGTCCCGGTCGCGCAGCATCAGGGTCAGGCGCTTGTACGACGGCACCCGGCGGGCGAAGCCGATGGTCAGCACGTCGGGGTCGAGCACCCCCTCGACCCAGCCGAGCTCCGCCGTTCCCGCGCCGCGCTGCCGCCAGGACGCGTACAGCCGCTCCCGCACCTCCAGCACCAGCTGTTCGCGCAACACCCGGCGCAGGTCCCAGATCTCCTGGGCCGGGATCTCCGCGATGCCGTCCCAGCGCTCGCGCCCGCCGACCGTCATGGCGTCCTCGGTGCGCTCCGCGCCGATCTGCCGCGCCCCGAGCCGGAACACCTCCGGTGCCACCCAGGTCGGCGCGTGCACCCCGTTGGTCACGGACGTGATCGGCACCTCGTCGGGGTCGAAACCCGGCCACAGACCGGAGAACATCTCCCGGCTGACATGGCCGTGCAGCAGCGAGACACCGTTGGCGCGCTGGCCGAGCCTGAGGCCCATCACCGCCATGTTGAACAGGTTGGGCTCGCCGCCCGGGTAGGTCTCCATGCCGAGCTGGAGGACCCGCTCCACCGCGATGTTCTCCAGCTCCGCGCCCGGTCCGAAGTGGCGGGCCACCAACTCCCGGTCGAAACGGTCGATCCCGGCCGGGACGGGGGTGTGGGTGGTGAAGACCGTGCCGGCCCGCACCGCCTCCAGGGCCGCGTCGAAGTCCAGGCCCCTCGCGCACAGTTCCGCGATGCGCTCCAGTCCGAGGAAGCCGGCGTGGCCCTCGTTGGTGTGGAACACCTCCGGTTCGGGGTGCCCGGTCAGTCGGCAGTACGTGCGCACCGCGCGCACCCCTCCGATGCCGAGCAGCATCTCCTGGAGCAGCCGGTGCTCGCTGCCGCCGCCGTAGAGCCGGTCGGTGACGCCCCGCTCGCCGAGGTCGTTCTCCTCCACGTCCGAGTCGAGCATCAGCAGCGGCACCCGGCCCACCTGGGCGAGCCAGATCCGGGCCAGGAGCCGGCGGCCGCCGGGCAGTCCCAGGGACACCCGGGCGGGGGTGCCGTCCGGCTCGCGCAGGGGTGCCAGGGGCAGTTCGTGCGGGTCGAGCACCGGATAGTGCTCCTGCTGCCAGCCGTCCCGCGAGAGGGTCTGCCGGAAGTAGCCGTGCCGGTACAGCAGGCCCACGCCGATCAGCGGGACCCCGAGGTCGCTGGCCGCCTTCAGATGGTCGCCGGCGAGGATGCCGAGGCCGCCGGAGTACTGGGGCAGCGCGGCGGTGATGCCGAACTCGGGCGAGAAGTAGGCGACGGCGGCGGGCAGATCGGTCCCGGAGGAGTGCGCCTGGTACCAGCGCTCGCCGCTCATGTAGTCGGCCAGATCGCCGGCGGCCGCGGCGAGGCGGCGCAGGAAGCGGCGGTCCTCGGCCAGCTCCGCCAGCCGTGCCGGCGGCACGCTACCCAGCAGCCGCACCGGGTCCCCGCCCGAGGCGGCCCAGTGCTCGGGGTCGACGGACTGGAAGAGGTCGCGGGTCTCGGAGTGCCAGGACCAGCGCAGATTGCGCGCGAGGTCGCTGAGCGGGTGGAGAGGTTCGGGGAGGACGGGTCGGACGGTGAACCTGCGGATGGCCTTCACGAGTTCCACCTTCACGTAAGGGCGTACGCGGTGTGTCTCCCCCGACGGTACGCCGCGTGGCGACGGTGCGTTCGGCTTACCGCCGGTTCGCGCGCGTCACGCGCCAGAGGTCCGTACCTGTGGCGGGCACGACCGATATGGCCGATTCCGCCCCGCCGGGCGGCCTTGTGGCGGTTCACACCGCACGAGAGGCTGCCCACCGGCGTACCGGTCGGCAGTGGTTCGGGGGCGTGGAGGGTCCGTGGTCGCCGTACGCCGAGTGGAGGAGGGGAACGCACACCATGGCACGGAAGAGAACCGCACGTCTGCGCTGGGCGGGCTGCCTCACCGCGGTCACCACGGTGGTGGCGCTCTCGGCCGCCGCCGAGCCCGCGCACGCCGCACCGGAGGGAATGGTCCTCGGCGCCGGGGCACCCGGCTCCGTCCGCGGCAGCTACATCGTGACGCTCAAGGGGGGAACGAGGGCCGGGTCGGCGGCCGGCGAGGGCATCGCGAAGAAGTACGGGACGAGAATCGGCCACATCTACGGGACGGCCCTCAACGGGTACGCGATACGGGCCGACGAGCGCCAGGCCCGGCGTCTCGCGGCGGACTCCCGGGTGGCCTCGGTGGTCCAGGACAGCCGGGTCTCGCTCGACGCGAGCCAGAAGAACCCGCCGTCCTGGAGCCTGGACCGCATCGACCAGCCCCGTCTCCCGCTCGACGGGAGCTACACCTCCCCCGGCCCGGAGGGCGCGGGCGTGACGGCGTACGTCATCGACACCGGCATCCGTATCTCGCACAAGGACTTCGACGGCCGGGCGAGCTACGGCTGGGACTTCGTCGACGGCGACGGGACCGCCGCCGACGGCAACGGGCACGGCACCCATGTGGCCGGCACCATCGCGGGCACCGTCTACGGGGTCGCCAAGCGGGCGAAGGTGGTCTCGGTGCGCGTCCTGGACGACCGCGGCTCCGGCACCACCGCCCAGGTCATCGCCGGTATCGACTGGGTGACCCGGCACGCGCACAAGCCCGCGGTCGCCAACCTCAGCCTGGGCGGGCGGGCCAACGCCCAACTGGACGCGGCAGTGCGCGCCTCCATCGCCTCCGGGGTCACCTATGTGGTCGCGGCGGGCAACGACGGACTTCCGGCCGTCCGGTACTCCCCCGCCCGGGTCCCCGAGGCCGTGACGGTCGGCGCCGTCGACCGGACCGACACCCGGGCGCCCTTCTCCAACTGGGGCCCGGGATTGGACCTGTTCGCCCCCGGTGTGGGGATCACCTCCGACGCGTACACGAGCGACACCGGCCACACCACCCTGTCCGGTACGTCGATGGCGACCCCGCACGTCACGGGTGCGGCCGCGCTGTATCTGGCCCGTCATCCGAAGGCCACCCCGGCCCAGGTGGGCCAGGCACTCGTCCGGCAGTCGTCGTCCGTGGACGTCACCGAGGCCGGCTCCGGCTCGCCCGCCAAACTTCTCCGGGTGGACCGCCCTTGAACTGCCGTTCACCGGGCACCCGTACTGTTACCGGCCTCGCCCCCGCGGGCGGGGCCGGTCACTTTCCCTCGTCCGGATGCGGCCGGTCTTGAAGGTAGACATACGCGTGAGTAGTTAACAAAGTGCCGGAATGCCCACCCGCACATGATGGGAAGGCTCCCCCGGTAGACCCGCCGGCCACCTTCCGACACCTCATCCGCCACCCACGCTGACGCGGACAGGAGCGGTCATGCCCCCGACGCACCACTCGCCGACACCCACGGCACCGGGCACCGGCGCCTCCCCTTCCAGGACCTCAGACGCCGGTCCCCCTGGCCCCCGGACACCCTCGGCGGACCAGGGACCGGCCCCGGGCCTCGCCCTCGGACGCATCCCCGTCCTCGACGTACGCCCCCTCGTCCTCCAGGGCCGCCGCCCCGCCAAGGCGGTCGTGGGCGAGGAGTTCGAGATCTCCGCCACCGTCTTCCGCGAGGGCCACGACGCCGTCGCCGCCCATGCCGTCCTCACCGATCCACAGGGCCGTCCCGGTCCCCGGATCGCGATGCGTGAACTCGCCCCCGGCACCGACCGCTGGGGCGCCACCGTCTCCGTACCCCGGGAGGGCAACTGGACCTATGCCGTGGAGGGGTGGGGCGATCCGGTCACCACCTGGCGGCACCATGCCACGATCAAGATCCCGGCGGGCATCGACACCGAACTGGTCCTGGAGGAGGGCGCGCGGCTGTACGAGCGCGCGGCCGCCGGGGTCCCGGAGCACGAGGGCTCCGGTGCGGTGCTGCTCGCCGCGGCCGACGCCCTGCGCGACACCGGCCGCCCGGCCGCCTCCCGGCTCGCGGCGGCGCTCACCCCTGAGGTGGAGGGTGTGTTGGGGCGGTTTCCGTTGCGGGAGTCGGTGACGTCGTCGGTTGCGTTGCCGTTGCTGGTGGAGCGGGAGCGGGCGTTGTT
>NZ_JBIAXT010000073.1:0-10367 GCF_042896945.1 Streptomyces sp. NPDC001222 | reverse complement strand
TCGCAGCGGCCTTCCCGGCCTCGGTGTCACTCGTCACGTCAGTCATCAACTGTCGCTTCCTGCTCTGGAGTTACACCACTCACCGTACAGACCCCCCCTCCGTTCTTTGTGGTCACCTGGGGCCAGGGTAAAAGGGATCTTGCGGCGGACGTTCGTGGCGAGCCCGCGCAGGCTCAAGAGTCGGGAATTGCAGTGACCGATCGTAGGGACTGTCGTCTCTCCGGCTGAGCGGGATCCGAGGCCACCGCTTTGTCTTGAGACCCATGGGTGACCCCGTTTCCGAAACGGCGGTCGACATGTCCCGTGGGTCGTCCGGACGAGTGACGGATGAGGGCTGTGTGCGTACCGCTTCGATAGGTGCGCCCGATGGGACGGCTCATGCGCCACGTCACTCGCTGGGTCGCGTTCGGCGTGCGCTGTGGGCGCCTGAGTGCCAGCGTGGTCTGCACGAGCGAAGCTGATCGAGACGGATGTCCTTTGATGACGAAGCCAGTCGGAGTCAGCGCCTCTGACCTGGGACGACTGGGTGGCTGTCAAACAGCCCATCTCGGTGAGCGCACGGTGTGGCGGCGCGGTGGTCATCCGACACCAGTTACGGGGTAGTGACAATCGAGGGTCAACTTCTTGGCGCGCCAGTCTCTCTTATTCGATGAAAGCGCATCAATTAGTTAGCTTTGAATCCTAGTTGATGCAAAGGGAGCGAAGAGATCCAAGGAGAACCGAGCATGAAGCTTGGTATGAAGCGGCTCGTGGCGGTCGGCGCGCTGGGTGTGACCTCAGCAGTGCTGGCGGCATCCCCTGCGTTCGCGAAGAGCGACATCTCGATTCAGGCGACCCCCCACACCGCGCATGCCGGCCACGTGGTGAAGGTGCACGGCCAGGGTGATGACGACGCCGAGCAGTACACCGTGCTCGTCATACAGGAGCGGTCCGGCAAACCCGGCCACTGGGGCCGCTGGCAGGCCGTCGCACGGAGCTTCAACGGCGATGCACGCGCAAGCGTCAGGACCACGCATACGGGTGAGCTGCAGTTCCGTTCAGTTCTGTACTCGACCGACAAGCACCACCAGCACGCGAAGACGGATCGCACCTCCATGCCAGTGACCGTCCGCGTCGTCCGCTGACCGACGCAAGGGCACCGCACGCTGATCGACCGGCTTCACCGGAACGACACGGCCGTTCCGGTGAAGCCGGCACCGCTCCCCGCCCGCCCACGGCGTCCGGACTGGCTTGATTGGGGGCATCCGCGTACGACACCTCGCCGTACGGCCCATCGATGTCACCGTGAAGTGCTGTCATCCCAAGCTCAGACACCCGAACCGGGGACCTGGTGTGGGGCTGCCGGGAAACTCGCCTGGTGGGCGACGCGAGCGAGGTCTCCCGCCAGGCCGTGCTGCGCCGGGGCTTCGTACTGGAGTACGTGACCTTGCCCCGGAACGTGGCGGCATCGTGGCGCTGGCCGTGGCGGCGGTTGCGGCTAGGGCGGTGGCGCCGGCCGGTACGGCCTGGATTCCCTGGTCGAGATAGGCGCCTGCACTCGACCCGATCTCCGTCCGGTATCTCAGACCACCCCCTCCGCTGAGTCGGCATGAAGGCGCACCGCGAGGGCTGCGACGTCGTCGTCGAGTCCGCCACCGCTGTGGTGGAGGAGATCCCGATGAAGCGTGTCGAGCAGTTCCCTGGGGTCAGCTGAGGTCTGGCGACGCATCCAGTCCTGCAACGGAAAGAACTCGCCTCTGCCGTTCCGGCTCTCGATGACGCCGTCGGTGTAGAAGAGCAACTGGTCACCGGAGGAACAGACGATCGTGTCGGTGATGTAGTCGGTGCCGATGAGTGCCGCAAGGTTGAGCATGGGCGAGGGGGCGGTGGGGTTCAGTACATGGAGATTGCCGTGATGCAGGAGCAGTGGGGGAGGATGTCCGCAGTTGAGGAGCTTGATGCGACCGCCCTGGTGCGGGAACTCGGCGAGCGCCACGGTGGTGAACTGCTCCAGTACTTCCCCGGTGGGCAGGGTGCAGCTGTGCCGGGTGCTGCTCACATCCAGGCGGTGGACGATGCCCTCCAGGGTCGGTTCGTCGTATGCGGCTTCCCGGAAGCAGTTGACCACCGCCGCAGCCGCTCCTACTGCGGGCAGGCCTTTGCCCCGAACGTCGCCGATGATCAGTCGCACGCCGTACGGCGTGGAGACGGCTTCGTAGAAGTCCCCGCCGATGCGGGCCTGCGCGGCCGCTGCGACGTACATCGACTCGATTTCGATGCAACCGACCCGGCGAGGCAAGGGGCGCAAGAGGACTTTCTGTGCCGCTTCCGCAACCAGGCGGAGCTGGACGAACGCCTGTTCCCTCTGGATGCGGACACGAGACGCGTACGCCGCGGCCCCGGTGACCGCGGCAATGGCACCCACGGTGAACCAGGTACCTAGATCGGGGTAGACAAGGCTTAACCCGATCATGATCGCAACGCAGACCGCTCCCAGCGCAACGGTGGGCAGCACGGGCCAGACGGACGCCGCGAGGGCGGGTGCGGCGGTCAGGAGGCGGCTAAAAGCGATCTTTCTCGGAGTGGAGAACGCCAGGCTCGCGATGACCACGGTCAAGATCACCGGTGACAGCAGGGCAAGACTCCACCGTCCACGAAAAGGACGACGAGGCCACATCCACCCAGTCCGGAGCACGAAAGAGAGCATATAAGCACAAACCGGGTGTAGTGGAATTTGGACGCGCCGCCGAAGTCGGCCGACGAGCGACAGGGCCGGGGCCTGCCTCGTGCGCCGACCCGAGCAGCTGGACCACCTGCGCCGCGGACCCGGCCTGCTGCCACGAGCGGTGGAGGAACACGTGAGCGACCGCAGGTCCGCTCGCCGCCAGGGACGTCGCTGCCACGCCTGCCCAGGGGGCTCCTCCGTCATCCTTGTGCTGACCTTGGACAACCGCGACCCCGGGCGGTTCCACGAGCCCGGCCGGTACCGGTTCGGCCCCATCCGCCCGAACGATCAGCACCTCGGCTTCGGCAGCGGCATCCGCCTCTGTCACGGCACACCCTGGCCCGCATCGAGGCCCGGGCCGCGCTCGGCGCGCCGATCCCTCGCCTCGGCATGGCGCGCCCGGTCCAGGACCCGCCTCCTACCGCCACAATGCCATGCTGCGCGACTGTGAAGCCGCATGGACCCGGCGCCCTCCTCAGGCCGCGGCAGGAAGTGGGCGTCGGGCGATGTCGCGGGCATCGTCCGCGGAGAGTCCGAGCATGTGCAGGAGCATCTCGGCCATGCTGTCCGAGGCCTGGCCGTGGTCCACGTCGGGATGGGTGAACCAGAGCTCCAGCAGCGCCAGCATGCTGCCGTTCAACGCGACCAGAACGACGACCGGGTCGATCACGGTGAAGCGGCCCGAGGCCATCCCCTGCTCCACATCGTGCCTCGCACGCGGAGCGAGTCCGCGGCCGGCGCATATGCGGCCGAGCCCGCTGTGGCGCAGGATGCGCATGATCTCAGGGTGTGCCCCAGCCATGCGGGCGCTGAGCCGCACGCCGCCGGCGAGGCGCTCGGCGGGATCGTCGAGGCCGTGCAGCCGTTCCTCGATGGCCTGGGTGTATTCCCCCAGCGCATCGGCCACAGCCGCGTCGAACAGGTCCGGCTTGCCCGTGAAGTGGTTGTAGAAGGAGCCGAAGCCCACGTCGGCGAGCTCCGCGATGGTCCGAATGCTCACGCTGGTGTCGCCGGACTCGGCCAGGATCGTCCGTGCGGCGTGGACGAGTGCCTGCCGGGTCTCGGCCCGACGGCGTTCGAAGCGATTCCTGCGTGAGGCTGACATCGGCATACACCGCGATAAAAGAGCCAGTTCTGATGGATTAATCATCACACTGGAGGCATTGGTTGTCCACCCTGGACGCCGTCGACCCCCGCCAGGTCTCCGTCCGGGCGGGGGCCGCTGACCGCCACCTCATCGCCAATCTGATTATTTGATCAGTTTTGGGGGGCTTGACGGCAAAGCGGTCGTATCTGATTATTTCATCAGAAATGGACAAAGGGTTCCAACCTGCACCACTGGGATCACCGTCCACCACGGCTACAGGTCGGGCCGCCGCGCCCACATGCCGACGCTCTGTCACCTCCACGATGGGATGAACCCCAGTGCCGAACACCGACCACAGTCCACTCGCCGAGCCGGCGAGCCCCCGCGAGATACCCGATGCGGCCATAGCGATGACCGATGACGAGGGCACCGTGACGGGGTGGACGCAGGCCGCTGAGCAGCTTGTCGGCTACTCGGCCCGAGAGGTGGTGGGCCGGTCCGCCGCACATGTGCTGCCGCCCCCCGAGCACGCCGAGAGGGCTTCGGTGTTCGCCGAGCAGTGCCGCGCCCAGGGTGGCTGGTCCGGCACTGTGGCGATCCGCCATCGCGAGGGCCACACGCTCACCATGACGCTGCGGGTCTCGTTGCTGTTGGGGCAGGATGCCGGCACCCGGTGGCTGGTGTCCGTGACCGACATAGGCTCGCTGTCCTCGGGTGCGATCAACGGACCGGTACGGGAGTCGCTCCTTGCCCGGGCACCGATCGGCATCGTCGTTTATGACCCGCAGCTGCGCTGCGCCTGGGTGAACGACGCCATGCAGCGTCACGACGGCGTGCCCAGTGATCGACGGTTCGGGCTCCGTCTGAAGGACTCGCTGCCCGGTTTCGAGGCCGAGGCGCTGGAGGTGGTGATGCGGCAGGTGCTGCAGAGCGGCACCACCAGGGTCCACGAGTTCCGGGCGTGGCCGCCTGCCAACCGGCGCCGTGAGCACGCGTTCTCAGCCTCGTTCTTCTGCCTCCAGGGCGCCGACGGCACGCCCGTGGGCGTGTGCTGCATGGTCGTGGATGTCACCGGCAACCGGCGGGCACGCGAGCGCCTGGCCATCCTCAGCGAGGCCAGCACGCGCATCGGCAGCACCCTCGACGTCATGCAGACCGGGCAGGAACTGGCCGACCTCGCCGTGCCCCTGCTGGCCGATCACGCCCTCGTCGACCTGGTGGAGTCGGTGCCGTTCGGCCTGGAGCCCGCAGCGCGGACCGGCACGGCGAGCAGGCGCCGCCCGGTGCTGCGCCGGGCCGGTGTGGCCACCATCGACCCGGATGTCCCGACGCTGCCGTGGGTGCGCGAAGAGGTGATCCACCCTCTGCCGACCTCGGCGTTCGCCGCCGCCCTGCGCACGGGCACGTCTCACCTGGAACCGGTGCTGGACATCGATGGCCCCTGGGTCTACCACGACCCGGAACGGGCGCAGAAGGTCCGCAACAGCGGCGTCCACTCGTTGATGGTGGTACCCATCCGTGGGCGGCGCAGCGTGCTGGGCCTGGCGGTGTTCGCCCGCTCCGAGGAGCCGACGCCGTTCCAGGAGGACGACCTGCTCCTCGCCGAGGAGCTCGTCACCCGGGCCGCGCTCTGCCTGGAGAACGCTCTCCAGTACGCGCGCGAGCGCGCCGCGGCCCTCACCCTCCAACGCGACCTGCTGCCCCACCGTGTGCGCGGTGGCGCCGCCGTCGAGGTGGCCTCCCGCTACGTGCCGGCCGATATGGACCACGGCGTGGGGGGTGACTGGTTCGATGTGATCGAGCTGTCCGGCGCACGGGTGGCCCTCGTCGTCGGCGATGTGGTCGGACACGGCATCAACGCCGCGGCGACCATGGGCAGACTGCGCACCGCCGTGCGCACGCTCGCGGACCTTGACCTGCCCCCCGACGAACTGCTGGCGCACCTCGACGACACGGTCCGGCGGTTGAACGACGAGGACGCCGACGTTTCCGACGAGGTCCCTGCGGTGGTGGGCGCCACCTGTCTCTATGCCGTCTACGACCCGGTCACCCGGCGGTGCACGATGGCGCGGGCCGGGCATCCTCCGCCCCTGATCATCGACGTGGAGGGCCAGGTCACCATCCCCGACCTGCCCGCCGGAGCCCCACTCGGCCTCGGTCTCGGCCTGGTTCCCTTCCAGTCCGTCGAACTGGAACTGCCCGAGGCAAGTGTGCTCGCGTTCTACTCCGACGGCCTCGTCGAGTCCCGCGACGAGGACATCGACGTGGGCCTGCGCCGCCTGGGCGCCGCCCTGGCACAGCCGGGTTCATCCCTGGAGGACCTGTGCTCGCGAGCGATGGAGACCTTGTCGACTCAGGCACCGGCCGACGATGTCACCCTGCTCCTCGCGCGCACCCGCGCACTCCAACCTGCCCAGGTCGCCTCCTGGGACCTCCCCAATGAACTGGCCACCGTCGCGACCGCCCGACACCTGGCCGCCCGTCAGCTGACCGCATGGGGGCTGGAGCCGCTCGTGACGACCGTGGAGCTGATCGTCAGCGAACTGGTCACCAACGCCATCCGCCACTGCGACGGCCCGAGCCGCCTACGGCTCATCCGGCACCGGGTTTTGACGTGTGAAGTCTCCGACACCGACACCAACCACCCGCGCCCCCGCCATCCCCAGACCCTCGACGAGGACGGCCGCGGCCTCTTCCTCGTCGCTCAGCTGTCGAGCCGGTGTGGCTCGCGCTCCGGGGCGGACGGCAAGGTCGTCTGGGCCGAACAAGACCTGCCCCTCACAGCTGCTGCGTGATGCGCCGCCGACCCCGGCGACGACTGCGTCTTGATCACAAGCTGAAGGCGCCGACCCTTTCGTCGCCACAGACTCTCGCAGGGAAGTCCGAAAAATGAACATGAATGCAAACAACACTTCATCGAGCGCCTCTCCAAAGCCTCCGAGCGTCTGCGATCGCGCTCCCAGCGGAGCGGCCTGCGCTTTCGACGGCCTGGCAGCCGCCGTGCTCGACCATGGAGGCGCGGTGGTGCGATGGACCGGGACAGCAGCGGACCTGACGGGGTTCTCCTCCGAGGAGGTCTGCGGCCGCCCCGTGCAGGAACTGGTGGCCGACCTCTCGGAGAATCTGCGCGGCGCCTCGCAGATGCCGGCATCCGGCCAGGTACAGCTGCGGCACCAGAGCGGCAACACCATCGATGTCACCTTCCGGACCACAAGGTTGGAAGGCTCCACGGAGCTCCTCCTCCTGGCGGCACCTACCCACCACGTCACCCACCACGAGCAGGGCGCGTCGCTTCTGCGCGCACTGTCCTCACAGAACGGGATCACGATCGCTCTGCACGACACGGATCTGACCACCGTGCAAACGAACGCCACGCCGGACACTCTCGACGGCCCTCCAGTACAGCCCGACACTCGACTGTGTGATGTCCTGTGCGCCGAGGACGCCGAGAACCTCGAGGCAGTACTGCGCCAGGTGCTCGAGACGGGCGTCCCGGTGGTCCGCTGGCACCAGCAAGTGAGGTGGCGGCACGATCCGGCGCGACGGCACGCGCTGTCGCTGTCCGCCTTCCGTCTGGAGGACGCGCGAGGACACCCCACGGGGGTCGCAGCCCTGTACATCGACAGCACCGAGCAGTTGCGCGCTCGCCATCAGCTGGATCTCGCCCGCGAGGTGGCCGAGCAGGTAGGAGGGTCCCTGGATGTCGTGCGCACCGCGCAGGACCTTGCGGACGTACTCGCACCCGCTCTCGCGGATCTGGCCGCAGTCGTCCTCGCGCAGTCCGTGTTCGACGGTGACGAGCCCCCCAAGCGGCTGGGCGGTGGAGCGCTGCACCTGCGCAACGCGGCCCGAGCGCCGACCACCGCTGTGTGGCCCACCGGCATGAGGCGCGGCGAAGTCGTCCCACCACTTGCCGACCACCCCCTGCTGCGCAGCATCCAGCACGGCGAGACAGTCGTCTGCGGCCGTGACGACTTCGTCGCCCTGATCGGCGGCCCGCAGCTCGTCGACTATCTCCTCCCGAAAGGCGCCCATTCGGTGATGGTGGCACCGCTGCACGCCCGCGGCCTCACCCTCGGCGCGATCGTGGTCTGGCGCACCGGCCGATCCGACCCGTTCACCGAGGACGAGGCGGATCTCATGAGCCAGATCGCCTCACGGGGTGCGCTCGCCATCGACAACGCCCGCCGCTACACGCGCGAGCACCGGGCGGCCGTTGCGCTGCAGCAGCGCCTCCTTCCCCCGGCCACGACCGACACCCCGGCAGCCGAGACCGCCGGCGTCTACCTGCCCGCAGGCGGCGGAGCGGGCATCCGGGGCGACTGGTACGACGCCATCACTCTGCCCTCTCTCCGGCTGGCCCTCGTCGCCGGGGACGTGATCGGCCACGGCATGCCCGCATCCGCCACGATGGGCCGCCTGCGCGCCGCCATCCAGACCCTCGCCGACCTCGAGTTCGAACCGGACGAGCTGCTCACCCGGACCGCGGACCTGGTCCAGCGCCTCGTGGCCGAAGCTCCGCCCGACGACCACGACGTCGTCGGCGCCACCTGCCTGTACGCGGTCTACGACCCGGTCACCCAGCGCTGCGCCATGGCCAGTGCCGGGCACCCTCCACCCGTCCTGGTCCGGCCCGACGGAACCGCCGAAGCCGTCGGGATCCGCCCGGGGCCACCACTCGCCCTCAGCGGCATGCCGTACGAGACCACGACGATCGATCTGGAGCCGGGCAGCGTCCTCGCGCTCTGCACCGACGGCGTGGTCGAACGGCGCGGCCACGACATCGACCAAGGGATCCGGCGGCTGACGGAAGCGCTGGCCGCGTCCTGCCGTCCGGATCGCGCTCTGGACGCAACCGGCCGGGCTGTCCTCGCCGGCCTGGCGGACCAAGCCCCGCGCGACGACGCGACCCTGCTGCTGGCCCGCACCCGCGCCGTCCCGGCCAAGGACACCGCTCACTGGGAGATCCCGGCCGATCCGGCCGCCGTCTGCGAGGCCCGGCAATGGACTTCCCGTCAACTCACCAGGTGGGGGCTGGAGGACCTTCTGTTCACCACCGAACTCATCGTCAGCGAACTGGTGACGAACGCCATCCGCTACGGCCGCCCACCGGCGGAACTGCGCCTGATCCGCCATGACGTTCTGGTCTGCGAGGTCACCGACTCCAGCAGCAGCCAACCCCGCCTGCGGCGTGCCCAGACGACCGACGAGGGAGGACGCGGCCTCTTCCTCGTCGCTCAACTCGGCACGCGCTGGGGCTGCCGCCACGGCCAGAACCGCAAGACGATCTGGTCCGAACAGCTCATCCAGTGTCCCCGCTGACCGGTGGCCTTCTCGGTGCGGGTGTGTCAGGGATCGCGCTCGGGACCACGTTCCCGATCTACGGCTCCCTACCGGAGCTGCCCTCGTCGTTCGAAGAGTCTCGGCGCTTGGACTCGGTCCGGGCGGAATCGTCCGTCTCTCGGCCGTCCAGCAGTTCCAGAAGCGCGGCGTCGGCCTTCTGCCGGTCGTGCTTCGTCAGTTCAAGAGGTGCGTTGCTGTAGACGGTGTATCGGTCGGGATCGATGATGTTGGCGGCCCTCAAGGTGAACGTCAGAAGCGGGCGCCATCCCTTGCGGTGGCCGAGCCTCACCTGAATCTGCACCTTGTAGTCACGGGCCTCGGCAACGAATCCCGAAAACGGTGCCTCGAACTCGATGAAGAGTTGTTTCGCTTCTCTGCCGGCAACAGCGAATCCGGCCGGCAACCTCAGTTCCTCGTCGGACCCGGGTTCGAGACGAGAGGGCGAAGACTTCCACAGGAGCGGTAGATGAGAGGCGGACTCGTCAGGGAAGGTGAGCAGGAGATCCTGTACGACGATCGGCTTCGCGCCGGTGTTGTGAAGGACAAGCGGGAGCCGCAGGCAAGCCAGGGAGGGGTGGACAATCGCGGCAAAGGAATGAGGCTCCCACGACTTCAGGCGTCCTTGCCTGGCATTGATCCACCAAAAGGATGCGACGGTGAAGACCAATGCGCAGACCGATACAACGGTGGCGCCAGAAAGCGATGGGGACGCATTCTGTTCAGCAGCGGCCATCAGTAGATCCACAATTCCAGTGTGCCAGCCTCGGAGTGGGCACGCTAATACTCCAGCTGTAGATCGTGATCAAGGACGTCGTTGATCATCGTGACTTGTGTGGAGTAACCATGAGACGGTGGCCGCGGGTATGCGGGTGCCCGAGGCCACGCGGCGGTGGACCGGGAACTGTACGGTCCCGCGGCCTGGACCTGCGACCCCGACCGCTGCCGGGCGGCGGGGCTCGGCGAGGACATCGCCTTCGCCACCAAGCCCGAGCCTGCCCGCACGATGATCGAACGGTTCCTGGACGCCGGACACCGCGTCGGCCGGGTCGCCGGCGATGAGGTCTACGGGGGGCAACCCCAAGCTGCGCTCCGCCCTGGAGGAACGTGGCCTGGGGTCAGAACCTGCTCTCGGGTAAGAGTCCATGAGTGTCTTTTAGATGTCATGAGTGTTGTACGATCTTGTGCATGAACCTGACGGAATGGGCACGTGCGCAGGGAATTGCCCCGCGTACC
>NZ_JBIAXT010000072.1:0-11193 GCF_042896945.1 Streptomyces sp. NPDC001222 | reverse complement strand
GAGCAGGCCCTCATCTCGGTGGTCGCCACCGCCTACCTCCTTGGTGTGTCCACCCGCCGCGTCGAGAAGCTCGCCGAATCCCTCGGCGTCACCCATTGTTGTCGCCGTCACCGATCAGGCCGCGGCAGAAACCGTGCGAAGTGCTGGGGCGGTAGCGGAGGTCGTCCCACACAGCACGGCCGAGCTCGGCTCCGCCAAGGCGCGACTGGATCAGCTGGCAGGGATACGCGACACTGCCTGGAGCATCGACCAGATCAGCAACCGGGTCAACGTACAGATCTACGACGGGGTCTCCGACGCCGACAGGTCTCGAATTGAGAAGGCCGTTTCCGGGTACGGAGACGCGGTCAAAATAACCGAACGCTCTGGCAAGATCGAATCGACCGCCTACGCTATGCGCGGCGGCCTGGGCATAACATCGGAATACACCTCCGGCGGGACGAACTGGATCACCACCTGCACCGCCGGGTTCAACGTGCAGAACGCGAGCGGCAAGAAGTACATGCTCACCGCCGGCCACTGCATGGGGGGTGGCGCCGTCACCTGGCACCGCAGGAGCGGGGACATTCCGCTCGGACGAGCCATCAACTGGGTCTACGGGAACGACACGGATCAGTCCGACTACGGGGTGGTGGAATACACCAACAGCGACGTCACACCCAATGGGACGATTCAGTATAAAGACGGCTCTGAAGGGCAGATCTCGCGTTCCGCCTCTGCGTTTGAGGGAGAGAAGGTGAAGTGCGTGGGGACCGTGAGCCAGGACCTGGTGGGCATGGTGCTGGCGACGGACGCGACGGTGACCTATACCGACGGCACCACGCTCCGCCAGATGATCGAGGCGAGCAACTGTTCGGTGCATGGTGACAGCGGCGGGCCCCTCATCAGCGATGAGACGGCTCTGGGCATCCTGTCGGGCGGCAGCTATGCCGACCAGCCCTGCGGGGATTCCGACGGCCAGGCAGACCGCTCCAGCTTTTACGAGCCGGTATACAAGGTGCTCTCCTGGGAAGGCCTGAAGGTCTACTAAGAGTTGTTCCGTAGCTCGACGGAGAGGCCAGCGGGTCACCGCCGCCGGATCGACTTATCCGGCCCTGGTCCGGTTCGGCAGCAAACCACCCAGTCGGTTCGAATTGGACACCGGCAAGCGTCGCCCCGAGTTGCGGGACAGCCCTTCGGCCACAGACCATCTCTCGCCACCTGCGGCACGAACGCAGATGCAGCAGGCGGCGAGAAGGGCTGTGAGTGAACCCGGACGCCCCCCTGCACGTCGAAGGTGTGGAGTGGGATCAGCGCCCAGCGCTGATGTATCTCCGCACCATAGTTTTGAGTAGCCAATCCGTCGTCGACCGCCGAGAGGACTCCATGCATACGCACGTGAAGCGCTCTTTCAGCCTGCTGCTGGTATCGCTCCTGAGCATTGGCTTCCTTGGTGGTTGCGGCAATGATCAACGCGCCGGCGAGGGTCATGCGAACGATCAGTCGCTGCGTATACAGGAGGAGCGCGCCCGTCAAGTAGCCGATTCCTGGCGGGCCTCTGCGGCCGCCACTGCTTGGATGCAGGGCTACTACCCGATGGCCGACGCGGTGCAGAAGCCGGCATCCGGCTGGCGCAGCAGGGCGGACGAGAGGGCCTACGAGACAAAGAACTTCGTCCTGAGTGGCGATCTGCCCAGCACTGCCCCCGTGCTCGGGACGGTGGACTGGCGGAACGGGAAGACTCTCACCCGCCCACTGATCGGGGCAAAGAAGGCGTACCAGTCGTTCGCCCTCAACCGCAGTGACGGACCCCAGCTGACCGTGACTGGGGCTCGGCTCGGCACAACGACGATCGTGACGAACCGCGGCACCGCGACCGTACCCGCATGGCTGTTCACACTGGAGAGCTACGACACCCCGCTCAAGCGGATCGCCGTCACCCCCTCAAAGCTTCCCAAGCCGCCGATCGGGCAAGCTCGGCAAGGGGCTGCCGACGGCCTCAGGAGCGTCGCCCGGCTGGCCGGGACATCGGCAGATGGTCGCTCCATAACGGTGAAAGCCACTCGCGGATCTTGCGACGACGGACCCGTCGTCAAGGCGCTGGAGACGAGCGAGAGCGTAGTACTGTACGCCTCCGTCGCGGGGGAAAAGGACGGCCCCTGCCCCGCCAGCATGACCGAACAGAGCGTGAAGGTCGAGCTGTCGAAGCCGCTCGGTGACCGCCTCCTCCTGGATGCCTTCACCGGCCGACCAGTGCCGTACGGGGACCCCCACGGGCCGTCACCGAGCTGGACGTAAGCGCAACACGATCCAGATGCTCCACCAGGTCTACGCCGTCCGACCGGGAGCGGGACGCCATCAAGCAGCAGTTCGAGCAGATCGCGGCCGAGGGCCTCGCGCAGATGTACTTCCGCGCCAACAACAGTCGCGCGCACGGCCTGGGCGTGGAGTTCACCGATGTTGAGCAGTTCGACATCTCCCTGTAGGGGCACCACAGCAGTCCCCCCGTGCCCTCGGCGATTGGGCCCGGACACGGGAGCGGGGGTATGGGGCGGAAGGTGTCAGCGGCGGAGAACAAGGACGCGGGCCAGTCCCCAGGCGGCGCCGGCCGCGGTGAAGAGAGCGAGCGCGGCGGACAGGTTACCGAGGGCGAGCAGTAAGACGGCGATGTCGAAGGCGATCAGGCCGACGGTGGTGAGGCCGTAGACGGCGGCGCGCGGCGCAGTGCGGGTGACGGCGTTGACGATCTCGCTGCGGCGCTTGTTACGGCGCCGACGGGCAACGATGCTGAACGACCTGAACAGCGCCTCCCCGGGCCTCACCTATTGCCCATGAGGACGATCGTTCGGCTGAAGCCTCGTGGAGCCTTTCGCCGAGAGGCGACCGCCCTTCACGGCCGCATCTGCTGATCAGCCCCGCCCGGTGCACCCCTCCGGCCGGGGCTGAGCCCGTTTCAGGCTCCGTCGACCATGTGCAGACGGGCGGCGGGCTGACAGTGACTGCAGGCGGGCACGTCCGCGGCGAGCAGCCGGCGGGCTTCCTCCCGGTCGACGGGGCGGCGCCGTTTGCCGGCCATGTAGCAGTCGCCTGCGTGGACCTGGACGGGCAGGCGGCCGGCGCCGATGCCGAGTTCGACGGTCCACTTCGGTGGGCGGCGCCGCCGCTCGCGGCCGCGTTCCTCGATCCGAACGACGCCCGCAACTTGTGGGTGGAGCCGGCTGACCCGGGCCACAGGCCGGGCGGCGGGATCAACAACAAGAAGGATCCGGTGGAGATGAAGCTGCACACGGCCGTTTGCTCTGGCAAGGTCACCCTCGCAGGCGCGCAGCAGACGATCGTCATCGACTGGTGCACCGCTCCGTCCAAGTTGGGCCTGAGCTGACCAGCCTGGGAGGGCGCCGATGCGGCAGCGGCGGTCGGTGATCGGCTAGCGACGGTCATCGATCTCTTTAGCCGACACCATGGGGTGGTCCTGCGGCGGGCAGCTTCCTAGTCTCGGCGCTGATGTGTGCCCCGCGCTCTCTTGCTGGACCAGGACATTGCCGGCGAGGTGCTCGGGGCGGCCTTCGCCCGGGATCAGGGGGAATTCTTCGACCTGATCCTTGAGCGCGGTATTGACGAAATGCGGTTCGGTGGGGTGACGGAATGCGGGGGCTTTGCCGGGCCGCTTCCTCGACCCATGTTGTTGGTCGATGTGTCAGTGGGAGACCATCTCACCGGTCTGTTTCGGCGCCGCGGATACGCCACCTTGCCTGGGCCGGATTCCAGACCAAACGGATCTGGCCGCGGTCAGGCCGCTGAGCGGTGAGCTCGTCGAGGTTGAGAGAGGCAAGGGCCCGCAAAGCCTCATCGGTGACATCGGACCACAAGCACAAAGTGATCTGTGCGTCGGTGTCGTCCACGATGAGCAACGTGTGGGCGGTCTCGGGGGGAGCGGGAGTACGCCGCATCATGCGCCGAATCAGAGCGCGTGCCTGACCATAAGCATCGTCGGCTGCCTTGGACACGAGGGCCTGTACGAATGGGACGACAGCGGTGGTGACCACAGCGGTCGTGACCATAGCGTCCGCCAGACCCCCCATCCTGGAGTGCGACCCCGCCCTCCGATCGGCGCGCTTCGCTCGGTTCCGCCACTCGCCCGCCTCCTCCACACGGTCTTGGGCATCCAACAGATCCGCGAGGTCAAGGCATGCCTGCTGTAGCAGACGGAGGTCGGCTCGGGTTTCGCGCCACCGGAGTGGTTCGGTCCGCCGCGTCTTGCCAGCATCGGTTGCCGCGCGCAGCCAGTATTCCGCCTCCTGGTGCAGGCCTCGATTCAGCAGCGGTCGGGCGAGCTCGAGCCCAGCGCGAAGGTGTCCGCTCTGAGCAGCGTGGCGTAGCCACTTCTCACGCTCCTGGGCGTCGTCACTGATCGCGCTCATCAGATACATGGCTGGAGGATGTCCGGCGTCCGCAGCCCGGTGGTACCAGTGTTGAGCTTGATCGGACTGCCGGGCAGACAGAAGCTCGGCGAGCCCGTACATCGCACTGCTGTCACCGGTGGCAGCAGCCGCGTGCAACCACTGTTCTGCTCGCTCAGGATCGCGCTCGGCGAAGAAGGCCAAATGCAACATCGCTTGGCAGTCGCCGAACTGAGCCGCGCGCTCCAGGCCGAGGTTCGGCGCTGACGGATCACTTTGCTCGAACGTCACCAAGACCTCCGGAATCCTGCAGCGGTGCTGCCCGTCCTATCGCACATCAAGGTAGAGGCAGGAGCAGGCCACACGCCGGACAGTGCGGGAATCCGACGGGCTCAGCGCGGGAGTCGCGGACCCGCCCAGCAGCGTGTCCGCTAGTCGGCGAACTACGTCGGTGGCCCTGAGCTCGCCGACCTCGCTGCCACGTGCATCACCATCCGAGAGACCTGGTTCGGGACATCGATCGCCGCCACGCTCGCCGATCCAGTGCTGTGGCCGGCATCGTTCACCGGTTTGCCACGGATGAACGTTAGGCATGGCGGAGCCGACGCCTGGGCTACTGCGCCGAGGGAGCGCGCTGTGCCGTGAGCACGGGTTGGTAGTACCCGCTGGAGGCCGGACTGTGCCAGGTGATGTCGGTGAAGCCGGCCTCAGTCACGAACTCTGTCAGCTGCGTGGGCGTCAGCGCCCAGTGGGTGGTCCGGCGGACTCGGACCTGCCAGGTGTTCTTTGCGGGTATGAGCTGGAAGTGCTCCAAGTCGTAGTGTTCGCCGTCTTCGTGCCAGTGCCACAGCTGGAAGGTGATCGCTTGGCCGTCTCGTGTTTGCGAGACCTGGGGAGATGTCGACGTGGGTCTGGTCTGGCGCGTCTCGTTATAGGACCGGACGGTGACCACCAGCAGTCCGTCGTCTCGGAGTACCCGTCTCATGCCGAGGAGTGCCGTCCCGAGATCTTGCCCGGAGAGTAGGTGCGTGAGCGAGTTGTCCGCGCAGAGGACGACGTCGAATGACGTCTCCCTGAAAGGCAGTCGGCGCATGTCAGCCGCAGCGGCTGGAAGCCGGCTTCCCCGGGCCGCCGCTTCGGCGGCGGCGCGCGCGGCGGCGACCGGGCTCAGGTCGCTGCCGACGACCTGGTGCCCGGCCAGGGCCAGCCCGATGGCCTGGGTGCCGATCCCGCACGAGCAGTCCAGGACGGTGTGTGGTCCCGCGCCGAGAGATTGGCGGATGAGCCCGCCCAGTACCTCGGCCTGGTAGGCCATGCTTGCGTCCCAGTCCCGGAACATCAGGTGGTAGTCGTGGGCCAAATCGTCGTAGAAATCCCGCACGGAGGGCTCGGACATGTATCCCACCGTAGTGCGTGGCCGTCGGGGAGGGCGGGCAGTTCAGGCAGCGGCCGCCTGACTTCCGCGGCACCAGCGGATGCCATTCTCGCTGCGGATACGGGCGCGTTCGCGGCGTCGGACGGCCAGCACGTCGGGGTGGCGGGCGTTCGCGTTGCGCCAGCGGAGGTAGGCGTGGAGGGCCCGGGTCTGCGCGGTGTGGTTGCGGTGGTTGGAGCAGCGATGGTGAACCGCCCCAGCGGTCCGAAGTAGGCCTCGATCGGGGTTGGCCCAGGACGGGTAGGTCGGGGTGAAGCACAGCTCGACCCGGTTCTTCTTTGCCCAGCGCCGGATGGTCTCGCCCTTATGGGCGGACAGATTGTCCAGGATGACGTAGATCGGGGCACTGTCCGGGCGGGCCGCCCGGATTGACCTCAGCGCAGTCAGGGTGTTCGCGGCCCCCTTCTTGCGCCGGTTGCCGCCCCAGAGCGTGTCGTCGCCGACCGAGTAGCAACCGCGAAAGAGACGCACCCCGTGAGTACGGTGATAGGTCGCGGGATGCCGCTCGAGCCGACCCTGTTCGGCCCAGCACGACCCAGCAGTGGGCCTGACGCCGAGCGGGCCGAACTCGTCGAACGCGAACGCGCGGTCCGGGAAGTGCTCCAGCACGTACTCGATCCGGTCGAGCTTGGCGTCGCGCTCGGGATCGGGGGATTCCTTCCAGGTCTTGGTGCGCTGGAAGATGACGCCGCGTCGGGCGAGCAGGCACCGTAACGCCTCGCGGTCGATCCGGATCACACGGCCGTGTACGTGGCGCAGGCAGGCGGCGAGTTTGCGGATGGACCAGCGGGTGAAGGGCTGCCCGAGCTTGGTCGGTCGGGTGGTGGCCGTCTGGACGACGAAGTCCTCGTCGTCAGGACTGAGAAGGCGGGGACGGCCTCCCGCCCACCGAGGGTCCAAGCAGGCCAGACCGATCTCGTTGAACCGGTGGATCACGTCCCGGACCGTGTCCTCGTCGGCCTGAACCAACTTCGCGATCAGGCGATCCAGGACATCTACAACGCGGAGGACCGCGACCACGCCGAGGCGGCGATCAAGACGTTCGCCCAGCTCTACGGCGCGAAGTCTCCCAAGGCGGTCAAGAAGATCCCCGACGACCAGGAGGAGCTGCTGACGTTCTTCGACTTCCCGGCCGAGCACTCGCCACTGTCCGTCTGCGGACCAAGGTCACCCGGGGGCTGGCTCGCGGACCGTCGCTCTGGCGATGGTGTTCAAGCTCGTCGAGTCGGCCCAGCAGCGGTGGCGGGCCGTGAATGCGCCCCACCTCGTCGCCCTCGTCCGCGCCGGAGCCCGCTTCGAACGCGGATGCCTCGTCGAACGCTCCAAGGTCCACGTTAGCCTGATCCGAGACGGCCAAAGAACCGTCTCGCTGATTCCGGACGTCTACGGATGTGGGCCACCGTCACCGTCCCGTCATGCTGGGTCAGGCGCCTGGCTGGCGCTCATCGGGGCGCCGACGAGGGACTGCAGGGCGTGGACCAAACGCGTGGCGTCCGAGCTGGAGAGCGGAGCGAGGAAACGGCGTTCCATCTCCTGGCGGGCGAATTCGGCGTCCTTCAGGCGCTCTCGTCCGACCGGCGTCAGCTGAACGATGTTCTTGCGTCGGTCCTTGGGGCTGCGGCGCCGCTCGACGAGTTCCTTGCCCTCCAAGGCGTCGACAAGGGCCACCATCGTGGTGCGGTCGATGCCCAGTTTGCCTGCCGCTTCCAGTTGAGACAGCTCGTCATACGCGTCGAGCACGGCGAGAACCGCCAGTTCGCGGCCATCGATCCCATGCGGCGCCAAGGCGCGCGAGGACTCTTCGGTCAGCCGCAGGTACGCGTGCTTGAGCAGATAGCCGAGTCGGGTGGACAGGAGCTCCTCGGGCGGTGCGTCGCGCGTCATGACCTCAGCGTACACAGATGCTGATAGTCAGCAGTGCTGACGATCCGCTACGGTGACGGTGGTGTCGCCAACCGTGGCACTTCGACTCGAAGGGGCGTGGCAACCGTGTCCGACCAGCACCTCTCCCCCGTAACGTTTGGAATCAAGACCACCCCGATGCGGGTTCCCTACGAGGACATCCTCCGCGTGTGGCAGGAAGCTGACGACCTGCCCGAAATCGCGGACGCCTGGCTGTGGGACCACCTCATGCCGATCGCCGGCCCGAAGGACGGGCAGATCCTCGAAGGTTGGACGCTACTGAGCGCCCTTGCCGCCAGAACCCGGCGGCTGCGCCTGGGTCTGCTTGTGACAAGCAATCGGATCCGGCCGCCCGCCGTCCTCGGCAAAATCGCCACAACAGTCGACGTGATCTCCGGGGGCCGCCTGATCATGGGTCTCGGCGTGGGCGGCACCGTGCAGCCACCCGACGCAGGCGGAATCGCCGGCGAGAATCCAGCCGTCGCGGAGTACGCCGCCTACGGCCTCACGCTCGTCCCGCCCGCCGAAGGTATCGCCCGCCTGGAGGAGACCATCGCCATCCTCCGCGGCATGTGGACACGGGGCGTCTTCGACTTCCACGGGCGCTACTACACCCTGACCGGCAACCGCAACGAGCCGAAACCCGTCCAGCAGCCAGGGCCGCCCCTGCTGATCGGCGGCTGGGGAAACCGAACGCTCCGCTTGGTCGCCAAGCACGCCGATATCTGGAACATCCCCGGACCGCCGCACAACACACTGGACTACATCACCGAGCGCAGTGCCGTTCTGGACGACCACTGCGCGGCCATCGGCCGTGATCCACGGACGATCACCCGCTCTGTGCAGTACATCGTCTCCTACGACGACCCGGCCGCCGACCGCAAGGCCATCAGACAGCTCGTCGCCGCAGGCGTGACGCACGTCGTGCTGAGCCTGCGGAGCCCCTATCCCTCACAGGTCGCGCGATGGCTCGCCAACGAGATCATCACGCCCATGCGCAGTGCAACCGGAGAAGCCGGTCGACGGAGCCGTCCGTCACCCGGTCACCTCGACTGATCCATAAGCCTTGACCATTCCTCGTCCACGGGGCCGTCTCTGATGAATGTTGGCCGGAGCCAGTTGGTCTCGGTCAGTTGCTGGGATCGGCGAGGGCGTGGCGGTTGGTGCGGCTGAGCGCGATCAGCACGAGCAGACACAGGGCAGCGACGATTCCGGCGAACCAGCTCACAGCAGTGGTGAGGCTGATAGCGGTGGCGAGGATGCCGACGCCGAGGACAGGCAGTCCGACGCCGGTGTAGACGATGACGTAGAAGCTCGAGAGCACCTCGGCGCGGCTGCTGTCAGGAGCCGTGTTGTTGACCGTGGTGAGTCCGCCGAGGAACACCAACCCGTGGCCGACGCCCGCCAGGACCGTCGATCCCAGAAGCAGCGCGAGCGAGGCTGCGCTCTCGACTAGTGCCGCATCAGGTAACGTTCGCCCTGTCTTGAGTTGGCCTGTGCGCCTTGTGGTGTGAGTGGGCCGGGTGGAAACTCTTGACTTATGTCGATCTTGGTCAGGGCTGCCGAGCGGGACGACGTGCCCGCACTTGTCCGCCTGCGTCTCGCGAATGCTGAAAGGCATGTCCAACTTGATCCGGCCGTCTATCGCGTGCCCGAGACCGAGGCCGTACGCAGGCACTTCGAGGAGGTGCTTTCGGCCGAGTCCAAGGTGGTGATCCTGGTCGCCGAGGTGGTAGGTGAGGTGGTGGGCATGGTGGAGGTGGTCCTGCTGGCCGATCCCCCGGACCATCAGATTCTGGTTCCCTGCCGCGCTGCTGACATCCACACCGTCGTCCTGGATGGGCATCGCGGCGAGGGTGTTGGGTCGGCCTTGCTGATGGCGGCGGAGCAGGCCGCCGCGGAGCGCGGTATCTCGATCATCTATGCCGGCATCTTCGCGCCGAACAAGGGAGCCGTCCGCTTCTACTCTTCGGCTGGCTTCAGGCCGCGCGGAGTCTTGCTGAGCAAGGAACAGGGGGCGCCTTCAGCCAGTTGAGGCGGGAGAGCGGGTGACCAGCCGCTATGCGACGTTCGCCCGGGTCACGACCTCGCGGAGGCGTTCGTCTGCTGCGTGCTTGTTCCCGCAGATGACGTAGCGGCGGATCATGCTGCCCTGCTCCTTATGGCTGGCGTGGTCGGTGCCGCCCAACGCGAAGTAGCGCGGGGCGGTGAACTGGGCCTCGATCCGGTTCAACCAGGAGGAGTTGGTCGGCGTGTAGGCGAGCTCGACGTTGTTCGCCTCGGCCCAGTCGCCGACCCGAGCGTCCTTCTTCGTGGTCAGGTGCGGGGAGAAGTTGTCGAGCACGATCGCGATACGCATCGTCGGCGGGTAGAGGCTGCGCAGGTAGCGGCAGAACTCCAGGAACTTCGTCCGGTTCTTCTTCGGCTTGATGTGGCCGTAGAGCTTGTCCTTGGCCAGGTCGTAGGCGGCGAACAGGTGCCGGACCCAATGCGGGCGGGTGTAGGTCGCCCGCCTGCGGGGCCTCGGCTTCCGGTCGGGGTCCTTATGCCGTCCTCCCCGCTCGGCCCACTGTCGTCCCGGGTCGGCTGGAGGTTCAGCGGGCCGAACTCGTCCAGGCAAAAGCACGATCTCGGGCTCGTCTTCTTCAGGTATGACCTCGCCGTCGGCGATCGCGTACAGGTGCTCGACGCGGGCCTTCTTGGCGGCATAGTCGGGATCGCGGGAGGTTTTCCAGGTCTTCACACGTTGAAACGAGACGCCCTCCTCGCGGAGCGGGACCCGGAGGCCCTCGTGGCTGATGTCGTCGACCACCCCCGGCGACCAGAAAGTCGGCCAGCTTGGCCAGGCTCCAGGTCGAAAACGGCACGCCGTGCTCGACCGGCTTGGACTTGGCGATCTTCTTGATCTCGCGGCGCTCGGGCAGCGTGAAGGTCTTCGGGCGCCCGCCCTTGTACTTCGGGTAGAGCGATTCGGAGCCGTCGGCGTTGAAGTTATGGACGTCGCGGACTCCGTCCGCGCTGGTGAACGTCACTGCGGCGATCTTCGCAACGGGCATGCCCTCGGCGGACAGCAGCACCATCTGGGCCCGCCGCCAGGTCACCACCGATCCGCTGCCCCGGCGGATGATCCGCAGCAGTCGCCGCCCCTCGTCGTCATCGATCTCACGGACCCGCACGCGTTCAGCCACGCGATCATTCTGACCGTCCGGTCTCGCCGGGTGCAGCAACCGGACGACACGTCACAACGAGGCGAACGTTGCCAGTTGGGGCACTGGCGGGCCAGCCTGCGTCAGGTGCAGCTCCAGGTGATTACGGCGTAATCAACGCCGCGTGCAGCACGCCGACAGCATCTGGCTAGGCCGAGCCTCACAACTGATCTTGAAGATGGTGTCCCGCCGAGTGGTGTAGCAGCGATCTCCGCATAGCCCCTGGTCATGGGGCGGCCATCGCGCAACTCTCCGAGTAGCGAAGCTCGTT
>NZ_JBIAXT010000071.1:0-11346 GCF_042896945.1 Streptomyces sp. NPDC001222 | reverse complement strand
TCCGAGTAGTCCTTCATCGCCATCGGCGGGGTTCTCGCTTCCTCCGGATCAAGCAGATCCAGTATCAGCGTGTCCACCACTCAGGGGGAGGCCCCAGTGTCCAGCCGCTGAGCCTCGCCACTGTTGAAGCGGCGCGCTTCCTCCGCGGCGAACCTGAACACGGACACCGCACGGCCGACCTCGCCGCGAGCCCATTTGATCGGCTTTCCGTTCTCCGCGGATATGAGCTGCGCGATCTCCTCGCGGCGCTCCACGAGGCGCTTGCTCACGTGGTCGAGCGCGGCGGCACGCACATATGCTGGCGTAGCCGCGAACTCATCGCGAACGGCGTATGCCGACGCCACCGCCTCCTCGACCTGCTCGTCGGTGGGAACACTGACCTTTCCGATGAGCTGCCCGGTCCAGGGGGAGCTAATAGCCAAGGTCGTCTCACCACTGGCCGCGCGGCCGGCGAGCCAGAAAGCACGGGTGGGAATCATGTCCTGTCACGGCCCTTTACGTCTGAAGGTGCGCTGACGTGCATCCGCCAGCAGTTAAACCGTAGGACCGCTGAGGTGACAAAGTTTTGTACGTGGTGTAGTGATCGCATGCAGGCGCATGCCGGAAGGTAGGCTTTCGCGCGGCGGTCCATCCTTCGGACGGTGACTCGCGGTTATCGACGTTCGATACGAGACCAGTGACCGACGTCCGTCGCACCATTGGTTCTTTCGACACCTGATCCTGGTGTGACTGCCCGACGGAACCTGCTCGACGCGCTGATGTCTCGCGTACTAGCTTCCCGCGGACGGCGCTGCGGAAAGGAATTCCTCAACCTCGTGTGTTCAGCTACGGCTGTGACCTGATGCCCCGACAGAAGAAGGGTTCTCCCACCTGCGATGATCTGGATTGCCTAGATGATCAATTCCAAGGGGGCGGTGCGATCGCCTGGCCTGGTTGATGCAGACGTGCCGAGGACGTCCGAGCGTGGATCGCCAGCCTTGAGCGGTTCTGCGATCGATTAGGGTTGCGCAATGTTCGAAGGAAGCTTGGTAAGGCTGCGTGCGCTGCGCTCCGAGGACGCGGAGCATCATCTTCGGTGGCGCAACGACCCGGAAGTGGTGCGCTGGGCCGCGGCCGGCGATCCGTGTTTCGGACCGGTCTCAGCAGAGGCGATCGGGCTCGGCTTCGACACCATGCTGCGCCTGATCCCGAGAGAGTCGGCCGTGTTCACGGTCGAGGATCTCGCAGGCGGAAGGGTGATAGGCATGGCCGACTATCGGGATCTGGACCCGTACGCCGGAGTGGCCACGCTCGGAGTCACCATCGGCGAGCGAGAGTTCTGGGGTCGCGGCCATGGCAGTGACGCATTGCGGCTGCTCGTGGGCCACTTGTTCGGCGCGTACTTCCTGAGCCGGCTGGAGCTGGACACCTGGAGCGGCAACGAGCGCGCCATGCGCGCCTTCGCCAGGCTGGGCTTCCGTGAGGAAGGCCGCCGCCGGTCGGCGGTGCTGGTGGAGGGGGAGCGCTACGACCGCGTGCTTTTCGGGATGCTTCGCGAGGAGTGGGCAACTCCCGCGTGACGCCGTAGAAGATCTTCCAAGGGCTGTTTGTGAGGGGGAGAACGAGGGCGCCCAAGATCGTTATGTGACGAACAACCTGGACACCCTCGCGACAGCACTCTATGTGACGACCGACGATCTGCTGAAGGAGCGTCCGGACTTGGCGCCATGGCGGCCGACGGTGGGGATCGCGCCGCAGCTCACCGACGCCGAGCTGGTCACCCTTGCGATGATGCAGGCCATGCTGGGGTTCACCTCCGAAGCCAGGTGGCTCCGGCATGCCCGGGCCCACCTGCGGCACCTCTTCCAGTACCTGCCGCAGCAACCCGGCTACAACAAGCGGCTGCGGAAGGCCGCCGAGTTGCTCCGCCAGGTCACCCGGATCCTCGCCACCAGCACCTCGGCGTGGACCGACGATGTGTGGGTCGTGGATTCCACACCCGTGGAGTGCGGCCGCTCACGTGAGACCGTGAAACGCTCCGACCTGGCCGGATGGGCCGAGTACGGGTACTGCGCCAGTCACAGCCGGTTCTTTTGGGGCCTGCGGCTGCACCTGGTTTGCACCCTCCAGGGCCTACCTGTCGCCTTCGCCCTGATCGGGGCCAAGGCCGACGAGCGCGAGACCCTGCTGGACCTGCTCGCAGCCGAACCGCACCTCGTTGCCGCCCAGCCCGGCCAGACTCTGATCGGCGACAAGATCTATTTCGGCCGCGACTTCGATGACGAACTGGCCCAGCAGGGCATCCAGTTGCTACGGCCAACCCGCAAGGGCGAACGGCAGCGGCCCGGCGGATCCCTGTTCAAGTCGCTCCGGCAGGTCATCGAGTCGGTCAACGAGACATTCAAGGGACAGCTCAACCTCGAAGAGCACCGAGGACGCACACCCCGCGGTGTCATCGCCCGTGTCACGCAACGCATACTCGCGCTGACTGCCGCCATCTGGCACAACGACCACACCGGACAAGCCACCCTCCGCTCGCTCACCCCCTACGATCACTAACCCCTTGGAATTGATCATCTAGTGGCCAGCTTCCCGCCACATGCTCACGCTCATCCGCTGCCGGGCGGGCCGCCCTGGCGTCTGCCCGATCCGCGGCACGTGCTGTTGTCCCTCATGGACGCGGTCGTGGACACGCTGCTCGCCTCGGCGGCGAACGAAAACCCTGCCCAGCAGGCCGACTCACCCCATTCTTCGCTCCCCGCTGCCGCCGAAACGAAACCGCACCCCGCCGCAGCGGATACCGGCCCAGCAGTCCGGTTCGAACTCCGCGTCCAGCACAGCGAGGACACCCCGTACCCGCTCCACGAGGACGGTGCCGTGGACCTGGTGCTCCAGGTACGAAGCCTCAAGGACGCATCCCTGATCGTGGATGCTGCCGACCTCGCCGACCTTCCCGCCACGTCGGACGAGCTCTTCGGCAAGAGGCCCCTTGCAGCCGTTGCCGCCGTCCTCGCCGAGCTTGGAGATCTGTGGGAGCCACTCGACCGGCTCACCACAAACGACGACGACTTTATGACCCGCCTGACTCCCCAGGAACTCGAGGAGTTGCTTCGGCCACGCGGTCCGGCACAGGCGCTGCGCCGCCGCGGTGTCGCGCTCCTGCTGCCCGCCGAGTGGGCGTCGTTGGAATCGGTCGCCGTGATGGACGCCCCGGACGGCTCCTCGATCGTGGACGGTCTGCTGCAGTCCTTCGACTGGCGCTTCTCCCTCGACGGCCAGCTGCTGACCGAGGAGGAGATGGACCAGCTCGCCGAGTCGCGCAGACCATTGGTGCGCCTGCGCGAGGGGTGGGCACTGGTCAACGACACCATCCTCCGCAGGGCCAGAAGCCGGTTGGCGACGCAACTGGAACCGGGTGACGCACTGGCAGCCGCAGCGGCGGGCGAGCTCGTGGTCGACGGCGAGTCCGTGCCGTGCACCGCGATGGGCGCCGCAGCCCGCCTTGCGACCCAGGAACCGCTGCTGCCCGCACTGGAAGAGCCTCCAGGCCTGGTGGCCACCCTGCGGGTGCACCAGAGACGGGGCCTGGCGTGGCTGGCGGACCGCTGCTCCCTTGGACTCGGTGGCTGTCTGGCCGACGACATGGGACTGGGCAAGACCATCACAGTCATCGCCCTGCATTTGCACCGGCTGGCCTGCGGCGAGGCAACGGGCCCGACGCTGGTGGTCGGGCCCAGCATCGTCCTGGACAACTGGATCAAAGAGGTGGAGCGGTTCGCCCCGGGCGTCACGGTGCGGCGCTTCCACGGGCCTTCCCGTTCCCTTCGGGACCTGACGCCGGAAACCATCGTCGTCACCGCGTACGGAGTTCTGAGCGACTGGAGGCTCGCCCGGATCGAATGGGGTCTGATCGTGGCCGACGAGGCCCAGCGCATCAAGAACCCCAGATCGAAGACGTTCAGCCACATCCGCGAGCTGAACGGCCAGGTGCGGGTCGCGCTGACCGGAACGCCGGTGGAGAACCGGCTTCGCGACCTGTGGGCCATATTGACGTGGACCACCCCGGGTCTCCTGGGTTCCCATGAGGTCTTCCAGGAACGGTACGCGCGCCGCGCAGCTCGTGGCGGCGTCGGCCTGTTGGCCGGGTTCATGGTGATTCGGCGGTGGTGATTGGGTAGCGGTGGACGGGAGGGAGGCCGGTCAGCAGGCCGGGCCAGAGGGTGTCGATGACGTGGGCGCTCGGGGTGAACAGCGCTTGGGCGAGGTGGGGTAGGTCGGTGGGCTCGTGCCACTCCCATCGGTGGATCAGGTGCGGTTCGGTGACGGTGGGTTCGCCGGTGTAGGTGGTGATGCGGACGGCGGCGGTGAGGCGGGGGATGCCGTGGGTGGAGTCCATCAGGATGGCGAGCAGCCGCGCGTCGGTGGGTTCGGCCTTCAGGCCGGTCTCCTCCTTGAGCTCTCGCAGGGCCGCGTCGAGGAAGTCCTCGTCGGCTGTGTTCTTGCCGCCCGGCAGTTCCCAGACGCCGCGGGTCGACCAGCCCAGCAGGATCCGCCCCGCCGAGTTGGTGACGGCGACTCCGGTACCGGTGAGGGCGTGTGGGGAGGGACGCCTTTTGCCGGCGCACGCTACCTGGGCCGGGGGGAGGGCGGGGTGGCGCAGGATGACGAGGGCGAGGCCGTCCGCGTCGTAGCGGTCGGCAACCGTCCAGCCAGCACGCAGCAGTTCGAGTTCCTCCTCGTCAAGGGCGATGTCACGCTTGTCCTTCGGTACGGCGTCGGCGACGGGCGTGATCACGCAGAGGACACCGTCGGGGCGTAGGCGTTCGCGCAGCCGGTTCATGGTGCGGGTGCGGTCGCGGATGAAGGCCCAGCTGAGGCGGAAGGTGATCAAGTCGTAGGCGGGATGGGGCAGGTCGTCGAAATTGTCCCGCTCGATGTCGAACAGCCGGTACGTCACCGCGAGGGTGGGGTCCTGCGCATGGGCCTGGGTGAGGGCGGAGGGGGCGTAGTCGATGGCGTCGACCTGGTAGCCACTGTGGGCGAGGTGGCGGGCGAGTTCGCCCAGCCCGCAGCCGATGTCGAGGGCGAGCCCGCCCTGCGGGGCTGGGGCGTGTTCGGCGAGCAGTCGGCGCTCGGCGTCGTCGAGGGGCCGGAAGGTCTTGCCGTTCGCGTAGTGCGTATCCCACTTCTCGGACGTGGTGTATCCCACGGGTACGTCTCCTTGCCTGATCGGAGGGCGGTCAAAGGAAGGTGTTGGCGCGCAGGTGCGCAGTCTGTGTCAAGGGCGAGTTCCGGGTCGCCGTGGGCGCGGCATCGATGGTCAGCGATCACTGGAGAGGGCCAGGAGTTCGGCGAACGTCCCGCCGGCGTGGACGCGGTCGTCGTAGCGGCCTTGTTCGGTGATGCGGCCTTCCTCGAGGACCACGATGTGGTCGGCGAGTTTGGTGTTCTCCAGGCGGTGGGTGACGACGATGGTGATGCGGTCGGCGGCAATGGCTTTGATGCGTTCGAAGATCTGATGCTCGCCGCGGGGGTCCATCTGGGAGGTGGGCTCGTCGAGGATCAGCAGGGCGGGCTGCCGGTATAGGGCCCGGGAGCAGGCGATGCGCTGCCATTGGCCGCCGGAGAGTTCCGCGCCGCCGAAGATCTCGCGGGCGAGGAGGGTGTCCAGGCCGGTGGGAGGTCGTCGATGGCCTCGCGCATGCCGACCGCGTGGACGGCTTCCCAGACGGGGTCGTCGTGGTGGGTGCGGGGCTGTCCGAGGGTGATGTTCTCCCGCACCCGCAGCGGCCACTGCGCGAACAGTTGCGGGACCAGCCCGGTCTTCTGCCACACGGTGGCCGGGTCGACATCTGCGAGGTCCATGCCGTTCCAGGTGACGCGGCCTTTGTCGGCGAGGTAGATCCCGGTGATCAGGCGTGTGAGCGTGGACTTGCCGGAGCCGTTGGCGCCGACGATGGCGAGGATGTCACCGCGGCGCAGGGTAAGAGAGACACCGGCGACGGCCGGCTTGTCCTTGCCCGGGTACTGGTAGACGACCTCCTCCAGGCGGATCTCGTCCACCGGCCCGCTGACCTGCAGCGGGCCGCGCTGGGGTGCGCGGGCGGCGACGTCGTCGAGGAGGGTCTGCATGTCGGTCAGGTACAGGCTGGTGTGGAAGAGCGCGGCCCCGCCCCTGATCACTTGGGAGAGGGCGGCCAGCGTGGTCTGCACGGCGACGACAGCGGTCGCAGCGAGCGCGAGCGCGATCCGTCCCGTCACCGCCAGCCACGCCGGCGCGCCCCACGTGGCGAGGAGGAACATCCCGGCGGCCAGGGAGGAGAGCAGCCCGATGCGCAGGGTGCGCGGGGCTGCGGCCAGGGTGCGGGCATCACAGCGCTGGGACAGCGACCGGTACCAGAAGATCAGATAGTCGGTCATCGAGTTCGCGCGGACCTCGTCGCCGTACTTGGGGGTCGTGGACCACCAGCGCATCATGCCGCGCACGTTGCGGTCGGCGATGTTGGCGTAGTGGATGGCGTAGTCCACGCGGGCGGTGAGGACGGCGCCGACGCCGGCGGGGAGCACGGCAAGCAAGAGCAGCGGCAGCAGCAGCGGATTGAGCACGGAGATCGCTGCTGAGGCCGTGACCATCCTGATGAGGGCGGACAAGAACCGCTGGGCGTCCGTGACCATGACCTGGGTGCGGATCACCCCCATCTCCGCGGCCTCCTGACGGTCGGCAAAGCCGTCGACGGCGTGCGCGCAGGACTCGACGCGGCAGACCGCTTCCACCAGCGCGGTGTCCGTCTCGGTGGTCAGGCGCGGAGTGATCCGCCGTTCGCAATAGGTCGCCACGACGCCGGCGGTCCGGGCCAGGCCCGCGGCGATCCCGACGACCACGAGTGCCGGCAGAGCCTGATGAAGGCGGTCGGTGACCGTACCTCCGGACAGGAGGGGGCGCATGGCCCGGGCGGTCGCCGCCAGCAGTACGGCGGCGGCGATACCGGTGAGCACCGGGCAGGCCAGCAGCCAGACGACGGCCGGGCGGTCGATGCACCAGGCCATGCGGATGATGCGGCCCAGAACCGCGGGGATCTGCGCGCTCAGTTTGCCAAACGACGCCTGGCCGAGCGGGTTGACGGAGTACTCACCGCTGTATGTGATCTCCGCGGGCAACGGTGGAGGGATGCTGCCGACCTGGTCGCTTGCGGTTTCTGCCGAGGCCAAATGGGGCTCCTCCGGGTCGGTGTCGAGGAACGTACTGCGGCGACATCGAGGTCAACGAAGCCGGCCGCCGCCTCGAACACACGTGTTTCGGACGGCGTGAAATCCGCAAGGCCAAGCGAGGAACGGCTCGTGTAAGCGCCATGGACCGTTGATCCGTCGAGGCGTCCCCGCACCCCGGTGTGGCCGAAACGCCGAAGCAGATACGCATGGGGCCAATGTGGCTGTGGAGACGCTCCCTTGAGCCGGTGGCCGACAGAGCACGGACCGTTGCAGGGCGCGCCGCGGCCGACGTGTCACCGTGCCGGGAGCGGTCCGACCGAGGGCGCCAGCCCACCGGCATCCTCGGCGATGCGGCAGGCGCAGCGGCCGGCATGGGAAAACCGTTCGAAATACCATGCAGGTGCGGGGGCCTGGTGGGGTGCGGGCGTCGGTCGGGTGGCTGGTGGTGGGGGCCTGGTGCCGGGCCGTGTGGGGGAGGGGACGGGGCGGCCCGGCACCAGGGGGCCCGTCCCTGCCTTTGCGTCGGGGGAGCGTTGAGGCAAGGGACGGGGACTTGGGGAGCTGCGGGGTCAGGGGTGGGGGAGGTCGTCCAAGTTGATGACGGTGTAGGCGCGGAGCCTGCGGACCATCTGTGAGGCGAGGTACCAGTGCAGTCCCGGATGTCCGTAGGGCAGTGGCTGGTCGGTGGCGGGCAGCGCCTGGAGTCCTCCACTGCGGTACTGGTAGGGGGTACCGATCACTCCGTACAGCGGGGCGCTCTGCACCAGGAACACCGTCGGTCGGACGTCCAGATGGGGACACTGTCGAAGCAGGTCGTTGCCACCAGCCGGGGCACCTTGCCCCCGCCAGGGACCGCTTGTCCAGGACTCGCCGCCCGTCTCGCCCGTCACGCGGGCGTGGGCAGCGACGGCCCACCACAGTGATTACTGCGGCTGGCCGCGTTCGAAGCGGGCTCCGGCGCGGACAAGGGCAACGAGGTGGGGGCGTTCACGGCCCGCCAGCGGGCCTGGGCGGACTCGACAGGGCGGACGCTCTCCGCGGCGGGGTGGTCTTGGGCTCGGCCGAGGCCTGCGGTTCCGGTGTGGGCTTGGGCGCGGACCCGGGCTGGTTGGCGTCGGCCTGGGCGGTCGCCTCGGATTCGGGCCCGGGGTCCCAGGGGCGGTGGCCGGTGTAAAGGGGTGTTGGTGTCGAAGCCGGGCAGTGGGTGGTCGGTGACGACGCCGGGGTCCTTGTCTGCTGGGATCAGCTGGCACGTCGGTGATGGACTGGGCTGGCGATGACGCCCAGATGTTCAAGCAGTAGCCCCTCCCGGGTGGACCAGGGGCAGATCTCAACACTCTCCGCACCGCACACTTCCATGAGGCTCTCGGCGACCAGCGCTCCCGCCAGGGACTGCTCGGCGCGGTGCCGCGAGATGCCCGCCAGCGCAGCACGGCACTCCGGGTCGACGCCGGCCAGCAGAGGAATCACCGCGCGTAGCTTACGCAACGTCAGCCGTCGTGGCCTTCGCCGTGGCTTGTTCCGCTGGGCGTTGGTGAGCCGGGCAAGCTGCTCGAAGGTTTTGGAGCAGCCGAGAACACGTTCCCCCCGCTCGGCCTGCGGCATACCGGGCACCTGGCTCAAGGATCGGCGCAGATGCTGCCGGACCTCTGTCAGGCTCTGCGTGGACGTGACCGTGCCGCCGGGGAGCCAATTGCGCGTGATCGTTCGTGCGCCCAGCGGCAGTGAACGCACCACGCGGGGCTGATCACCCGTCCCTGCGGCGACCTCCACGGTGCCACCGCCGATGTCCAGTACCAACAAGGGCCCTCCCGCGCACCCCGCCCACTGGCGTGCGGCCACGTAGGCCAGTCGCGCTTCCTCCTCGCCGGGCAGCACCCGCAGCCATGTACCGGTCGAGAAGGCCACACGTGCGATGACCTCGTCGCGATTGGGGGCATCCCTGATTACGGACGTGGCAAATGCGAAGAGCTCTCGCGGACGCAGGCGCAGGTCCGCACCGATCGCTTCGGCCACAGCCCGCTGCACACTCTTAACCCCGGCGCTGCCCAGGCGCCCTTGCCGGTCGAGTGCCTCGTGCAGCCGCAGCCGCACCTTGTACGAGAAGACAGGCTCCGGTTCCGCACCCGGTCGCCACTGCACAACTGTGAGGAAAGCGCTGTGGCACCCGACATCGAGCACGCTCGCCTGCCGCATCCAGCCGTCCTCCCCCGACAGCGCACCATCCCGCACCCGACAGGGCGGACCGAGTCCCCAAGACCTCTCTTTGCCAAACGAGAGGGGGCAGACACCGCACGGCATCCATCTTGTCACCATTATGTCACTGTTCGTACCCGCTCCTTCCGGCAAGCTCCGCTTCCCGGAAGGAGCGGCCGGGATCCGGCATCCCCCCCGCAGCGGTCCCAGGGCGTCGAGCGCGGGCCCCCACGGCATGGCCCGACTGCGCCCGCCGCGACACCTCGAAGCAGAGCCCCAGCCGCAGCGCATCCCCCGGGGTCGGCTGCACCCCGCACCGCACGGCAGGCTCGTTGGACGTGCGCCTTCCAGGCGGTGGAGGCGGCGGACATGCTCGCCCGCAGGGAGGAATTAGGGCTCGGCTGCTTCACCGTAGCCGGACCCGTGCAACACGGCCGACCCGACAGCGATCGCGCAGAGGGCGGCATGCCGTTGACGGGCGAAGAAGGCGTCGCCCGTGGGGACCGCCGCCGACACGGCCACTTCACGGAGAGTGCTCACTGGGGGGCGAAATCGGGCTCGATGGGCCGAGGACGGTCGCAGCGGGGCGAGCAGCCTCGGTGCGCGGCGAAGGCCAGCGAGGCAGGCTGTACCTATGCGTTGGTTTCTCCGTTCGCACTCTGAGTTGCGAGCGTGCGATCACAGGGGGTTCCTTTGCACCCTTGCGCAGTGCGTGCCCTTCGTGCTCGCTCTGTTCGTCGTGGGAATTGAGCTGTCGCCGGCGCACTTTCTGTACACCGGCCCTGTCCTCACCGCAACGCCGGCGCTGGCCGCGGTGACCATGGGCCCCAAGGGCACCACGTCGGCGGCCGTCTTTGCTTTGGCTGTCAGCGTGACCACCGCCACCTACAACAACGCCTGGGGTACCCAACAGGTCTACACCAACCTGCTGGCCATTGCCCTGGTGTCCGTGGCCAGTGTCATGGCCAGCAGTGTCATTGCCACACGCAGGAGGATCGAACTGGACCAGGTCCGACGGATCGCCGTGACGGCGCAGGAGGTCATCCTGCGGCCTGTCCCCGCCAGGCTGGGCCCGGTGCGGGCGGCCAGCCTGTGCCTTGCGGCTGAGGCGGAGGCACAGGTTGGCGGTGATCTGTACGAAGCCGTGCAGACCCCATACGGCGTCCGAATCATCGTGGGGGACGTCCGAGGCAAAGGGCTGAATGCCGTACGAGCGGTCGCGGCGGTGTTGGGCGCCTTCCGGGAGGTCGCGCACTACGAGGGTGACCTGGTGGAGGTCGTGAACCACTGCGCGGCTGCACTGCAACGGGAGGCCGCCGTGCCGGGTGCGTTCGACCAGGAAGCCCTGACGGAGGGATTCACCACCGCGCTCATAGCCCAGGTACTGCCGCACGAACCCACGATGCAACTGGTCAACCGCGGCCATCCACCCGCCCTGGTCCTCCACCAGGGCAGGGTTCATGCCCTGATGCCCACCTGCCCACTGCCACCCTTCGGACTGGAAGACCTCATCCCCCCTCATCCCGTCAAACCCGAAAGCCATCCGTTCCTACCCGGTGACCGTCTGCTGCTGTACACCGACGGTGTAATCGAGGCCCGCAACCGCCACAACGACTTCTTCGCCCTGCCAGACGTCATGGAAACGGTGCACGCCCGTACCCCCCAGGAATTCCTGGAACACCTGCACCAGCAACTGATCCGTCACACCGAGGGCTCCCTGGCAGACGATGTGGCGATGGTCGTCGTAGACCGCCTCGCTTAGGAGCTTGCCGGAAATCAACACGCGGGTTTGATCTTGGTGCCGACACGTTCACGGAGACTGTAAGACGTTTGGCAGACCCCGTTCACGCCGCCGGTGCCGGAGCAGGGAGCGTGTCTGAAAGATCGTGTAAGTCCGTGATGTGACAGGCTGGCCGAGGCCCAGCCCTGGAGCCTTGACCAGCCGGGACGGACGGACATGGC
>NZ_JBIAXT010000070.1:0-13170 GCF_042896945.1 Streptomyces sp. NPDC001222 | reverse complement strand
TCCCCCGCCGCTACCTGCCCGAAGGCAGCATGGACAAGATCTATCCGGCTGAAGATCAACCCGGCACGGTTACACCACTACAGGGGACATGACCGGGAATCCTGGACCTCGACGGCCACGCTTCGCCGTTGGCCCTTTGATCCGGTCAGTGTCACCGCTACATCTACGCGGCGCCCCGCTTCTCGGTGCACGACTTCCATCTGTGCGTGGTAGCCGAGCTCGGTGAAGGTCTCTGCAAGGACTTGCTTGGCGCGGATGTGGCGCCAGCTCTCACTCTCTGCTGCGGGGCAGTCTGAACCTGGGGCGTGGGCGAAGTGAGCAGCGACTTTACGGCCGCGCTTAAGGATGACGGTGCTTTCGCATAGCGGGCACATGAACCTGCCGGCGTCCAGGTCTTGGGCGGCTTGGACCCGCTGTCCGGAGCTGTCCGTGGCGATCAGCATGGATCTCCCGCCTTCCGACCCACGTTGGGCGTGCCCTGCTCAACTGTTGGGAGAAAGCCAGGGTGGGTTACGGAGTTCTGTTGCGAATCGAGAGCAGGGTGTCGATGAACCGATAGGTGCACTTCTCTAACTCCTTGCGTGTGACCCCTTTACGGGGTCATCCATCGCCAAAGTGGTGGTCGCTGCAGAACTTTTCATGGGTCGTCGATAGATGGGCCAGTGGAATCAGCGTGTCCTCTGAGGGTTCACCGTTTTGGCGGAGGCCGCTGATTCGATCAGCTCGGATTTCTCTACCCTCACACACGGATTTCTCTACACTCGCACACGGGTATATCTACCCTCACCACGGCGGGCCATGGGAACCTCGCGCACGACCCGGGTCCGGCCGGCTTGGTGCCTCCTGCGCCCAGTGTGAGGCCGGAAAGGGCTGATAGCGTTGCCGGGCCTTTTCAAGGTGCCTGAACTAGAATAGGCCCTTTGAAAGCGGCCATGTCTAGGGTAGTCGACCCGTGAGCGGAACGCACTCAATGTGCTAGGGCTACCGTGAATCGCGTTTGTATGTCAGAGTGTGATCACTGGCAAGAAAAAGGAGTTTTCACCATGCCGGAGAACAAGGACTTTCAGCTATGCGTCAGGTTCACGCCTTCCATGGCGGAAGACATCGCGGAGGCAGCCCGGAACAAGGACGTGCGCATCGCGGAGTACATCCGGGCTGCTGTCGTCGATTACATGTACCGGAACACTTTCCCGAAGGACCGGGCTCCAGCGTCCGCGGGGTCACCGAGCTGACTTCGGTAGCACCGAACACCGTGAGGACTGGCGGTAGAAACCGGCCACCCACAAGAACGCAGCCTGACAACAGGTTGTTTCGCCCGACCACCCAAGCAGGCGAAAACAACAAAGCCCCCGGCGCGACCCGAGGGCTTTTACCTGAAAGCAGGCAGTTGAAATGCTCAATACCAACGTAGCACGGTGCACCGACACCGTGAAGCGCACCCCGGTCAACACCTCCTGCAAGGAGGACTGACCCATGCCAAAGATGGATGAGCAGACGCTCAAGGCGTACGCAACCGCTAGGGCTTCCGTGGTTGCGAAGGGGGAGGACCCCGAGTCAGAGGCGGGCTGGAAGCTGATCCAGTCCCTGGTGGGGTCTCCCGCCAAAGCCCCGGACGAATCGCCCGCTTTACTGGCGAACGGGAATGATCAGGCTGCTGATTTCCTTGCCGCCCTCGAAGCCGCAGACGCCGAAGAGAACGACGACAAGGCCAAGCGGTCTGCGGAGGCCGAGAAGGTGGAGAGGCCGCGGGAGAAGGCCCGCAGGACCCGCGAGAAGGTCATGGAGAGCATCGGTCAGACGGATGCTGTCCTGGCTGAGCGGATCGCTGACGAAATCCTTCACAACCTTTACTGCTGGTCAGACAGCTTCGGCTGGATGAAGTGGACCGGGGTCAAGTGGGAGCGCAGCAACCAGGAGACGGTCACCGAGGAAGTCAGGCAGCACCTGATCAACTATGTGGCCGAGGCTATCCGCTCCGGCTCCGTAGACCCGGCCAAGCAGCGGGACACCATCAGTCTTCTCCGGGTCGGCCGGATCTCTGCCGTGGTCTCCCTGTGCAAGGGCATGCACCACGTACAGGTTCGGGCCGAGCAGTTCGACACCCGTCATGATCTGCTGAACTGCCCGAACGGCGTCGTGGATCTCACGACGGGTGAACTGACGGCGCACGACCCGGAGCTGTACCTCACCAAGGTCACCAACGTGAAGTACAACCCGAAGGCAGCCCACCAGGACTGGGACACCGCTCTGACGGCTCTGCCGAAGGAGTGCGCTGAGTGGTTCCAGGTCAAGGCCGGGCAGGGCATTACGGGTCACCGGCCGTCCGACGACAGGATGGTCATCCTTCAGGGCGGTGGTGAGAACGGTAAGTCCACCATGCTGGACGGCATCCAGGAGGCTTTGGGGGACTATGCGGTCGTCGTCTCAGACCGGGTTCTCCTGGCGGATCCCAACTCGCACCCCACGGAACTAATGGATCTTCGCGGGGCCCGGTTTGCCCTCGCTGAGGAGCTGCCGGAGGAGGGCAAACTGTCCGTCAAGCGGCTCAAGGCGGTTGTCGGTACCAAGGTGATGAAGGCCCGATACATGCGCCAGGACGGCGTTGAGTGGGATGCCACTCACTCCATGTTCGTCTCGACCAACTACATGCTGCACGTGCAGGAGGTCGACCACGGCACCTGGAGACGTCTTGGTCTGCTGAAGTATCCGTACAAGTTCCTCAAGCCGGGACAGCAGCCGCAGAATGAGAATGAGAAGCCGGGCGACCCGAATCTCCGGCGCCGCCTGGAACGTGGTCTGAAGCAGCGGGAAGCCATCTTGGCCTGGTTGGTGGCGGGTGCTCGTGTTTGGTACGACAACGATCAGGTGATGCCGTCCATGCCTGACCGTATGGAGGAGGACACGCGGGCGTGGCGGGCCGAGTCTGACCTGATCCTGGCGTACTGGGGGGAGCGGCTCGTTGCTGACAGTGGCTGCCACGTCCTCAGTACTGACCTGATGACGGACTTCAACGCCTGGCTGGAGGGCCGGAATCACCGGCACTGGTCGGAGAAGACCTTCGTCGCCCGGTTCAAGGACCACGACGAGACCGGTAATCACGGGGTCGAGAAGTCCAAGATCGGTAGGCGTCCCGGGCTCTCACGCCCAGAGGCGGCTGTGGAAGCGGCCAACGGTCGCCCGGTGCCTGCAATCTACGCGGCGTGGGTGGGTGTCCGGTTCTCTACGGGCGAGCCGGTCCAGGGGACCTTGCCCGAGTAACTGAGGTCTTTCAGCGGGGCCACTGATCGGGTGACGGGATCGGTGCCCGCAACGCACGAGGCTCCCGTGCCGTTGGGGGAGGTGTTCGAAGTCTCAACCCACAGGCACGGGAGCCGCGTTGGTTCCGTATTCTGCCGCACTCGATCTGCCTCACGGCCGGGTCGAGTGGGTAACCATGCTCATCGTCACCCGCGAGGGTGACCGCCGCTGCAAGCTCCCACCGCACCAGCGTGCTCTGGTCGGCCTGGTGTACCTGCGCCGGCACGACACCCTCGCCCAGCTTGCGGCCGGGTTCGGCATCTCCGTCGGCACCGCTCACGCCTACACGACAGCCGTCGTCGACCTGCTCGCCGACCGCGCACCCGGCCTGCTGCGCGCCTTGCGCGAGGCGGAACCGGACTACGTCCTGCTCGACGGCACCCTGGCGGAGTGCGACCGGGTCGGCGACAGCCGGGCCGACTTCTCCCACAAGCACCGCAGGCACGGGGTGAACGTGCAGGTGGTGACCGATCCGGTCGGGCAGCTGCTGTGGATCTCGCCTGCTCTGCCCGGCCGCGCCCATGATCTGACCGCGGCCCGCGCCCACCGGATCATCCGGATCTGCGAACGCCAGGGCGTCCCCATCCTCGCCGACCGCGCCTACATGGGAGCCGGTTCCTGGGGGGCGACACCCCTCAGACGCCCGCCGGGCCGTGATCTCACGCCGACCCAGCAATCGGTCAATCGCGCTCTGTCCGCGGCACGGGCACCGGTCGAGCGCGGCGTCGCGCGCTTGAAGTCCTGGCGCATCTTCCGCCGATCCCGGTGCAGCCCGAATCGAATGTCGTCAATCTCCGCGGCCGTCCTCACTCTGGAGCGGCAGCGCTGAAAGACCTTACTGAGTACACACGGGGCCCGTCGGTACAGGAATTACCGGCGGACGCCGTGGTTCCAATAATGCGATTCATCGACAAGGAGATCAACTGGCCGTGGGGCCGGCTACAGACGCGATCCTCGCCTACGGATACGACCTTGGCGGAGACGGATGGAAGCTCGAAGGTCTCCTGCGAGTACGGCGAAGTGCGGCCCCTCGACTGGTGGGATGGCGAGGACGACTTCACTGAGGCTGCGCGAACCCTCAGTCAGTTACCCGCGAGTGACCACTGAATCAAGATCAACTTCCCCCGTTTCAAGATCCTTTCCGGCATTTCCGGGTCATTCTGGGGAACATTTGAAATCACTTCACGTAGAGGGTTACAGAGGTACCCGGAAATGCCGGAAACGGCAGGTCAGCCCCTACGGCCGGTGGCGTCCCGCCGAGTGGTGTAGCCATCTAGGCCGCCGGTCCGGATGGCTTGTGATCGGCCGGCCCGGCCGAAGCTGCGCTCTGCTGACCGAGCCGGTCAGGGCGCCGAGGGCCGCCCGGCCCCGGGGTGCCGAGCGGAACCCGGCCGCGACCTGCTAAGCCGCGAAGGTCGACCGGCTACACCACTTGACGGGACGCCGCCCTACGGCCCAACATCCCCAAGGCAGTTCTCCGGCAACTTCCCCGCCGGATCGACCCTGGATCGCTGTCAACGCGGAAACTCACCCGGAAACTGGGCCCCCACATCCTCCCGTTGCGCTGGGCTCGCTGTTGCGTCCGGTCCGCAGTAAGGAGCCTTCCAGTGGCGTGCGAGCCCTAGGGGGGGATCGGGCCCACCTCCTGGACGGCAGTCGGCCTTTCGGAGAGTGACCGCGCGTGGGGCGGCTCTGGCTGTCTCTCGCCGTGCTTCCCCTGCTCTCGCCCGCAGAAATTCGCGTTATCTAAGGCTCTGTTATTTCGGAGACGAGAATAGGCCCTGTCGAAGCGGCCGTAGGCAGTGTAATAGATTGCGGCCGCTTCGCCTATTACGAAGATGTCGGTAAGGGGAAATCAGTGATGGGCTATTTCTCGGGCTTTCCTTGGGTGACCGCGTCACACATAATTGTGGTATCGAGGAAAGGAAAAGGGATGTCGCTCGAAAAGAACCGTAGTTTCCGGATGGCGGAGAGCCTTTCTAAGGCTCTGGACGCCGTCGCGAACGGCAAGGGCATGAATCCGTCCCAGGTGGTTCGCCTGGCGGTGGCCGCGTACATCCGGACCGCCACGGCGGAGCTCAAGTTCAGCAACGGCCGCACCGCTGCCGTGGAACTGAGCAACGCCGTCCAGGGGGATGCGGAGGGTGCGGTCGGTGCGGGCGTCAGTGACGCCGATCTGGCGCAGGCCTGGGACCGCTTCTACAGCCGGCGCTAACCCCGGCATGAGTAACTCCCGGAAGGGCGGCGAGTCCCGAAAACTGGGGGCTGTCTCAGCCGCTGATCCCACAACGACTCACGAGAGGACACACAGACCATGAAGATGCCGAGTATTGAGCGGGCCGAACACCTCCAGCTGCTGGAAGCCTACGAAAACGCCATGGCGGAGCTGGACCAGGCGAACGTGAACCTGATGAGTGCGGAACGTCAGAAGCGCTTAGCCATGGCCCGGGTGACGGAGGCAGTCAGCGCGTGCCGGGACCGCGGAATCGCTCCGGTGAGGGAGCGGGCGGTGCCGATCCTTCCGGTCTCGGGTGCACCGGAGACGCTCCCGTGCGTGATCTGCAAGACGCCGACAACGCAGACTCCGGGTCACCGTCAGCGCTTGTACTGCGATGCCTTGTGCCGGAGGCAGGCAGAACAGGAACGCTACCGGCAGCGCCGCGTCGCCTAGGGGGTAACCGCGGATCCGGCCGGGCCGTCCACGCGTACGTCTCCGGCCGGGCCCGTACGTTTCCTGGTTCGCGGACCTGGTCGTCGAGTCTCACTACGAACACCACGCCACGGTGCGGCTGCATTCGCCGACGGAGCGCAGGACGAGGATCCTGCGGCCGGGTGATGAGGCTTGAATTTCCCGATCCGGCGCTCATGGGTTCTCTAAATCTGCTCACGGCGTGCTGGAAGGTGGTGGAAGCCGTCCAGGCGTTGCGGTCGACCGGCATCGATCCGATCCGAGCCCGGTAGCCACTCACACCTATTCGAAAGGGCCTGGAAGTGAGGGGCCGTTGACCGGTATTCCCAACGCTGTGAATGGTGTGGTTGACCTCAACACCCTTTGTAGGCGTCTTCGTCCGCTGGCGGTTCATCGTCCATGTAGTCGTGAGGGTCGGCATCAAGCAAGATGCCCCGGGGCAGGTCGCTCAAGTGCAAGAGAAGCTTGGTGTCCACGTCGAGGTCGCACGCTGCGCAGTGAAATCTACGGGGGCTGAGGAAAACCTTCTTCGGGTCGATCGTGAATTGGCCGTCGCTGTGGATGTGGATGGCCTCCACTTCGCCAGCCATCCACCCCTGAGAGCCGCAGGCCGGGCACTCCACTGGGGCTTCTCGGCTCATGGTGATCATCGGCTGACTGGTGATGGCGGCTAGGACCACGTCACGTTCGTTGCGTGACATGTGTCCGAAGCGCTGTTCGAACAACGAACGGGCCTTGATCAGCAGGGCTTCCGTCGCGACGCGTTCCTTTCGGACCTGCTCATCGATCAACTTGTCGTGCAGGACCAGGTATGGGCCCCAGTAGCTGTTCGGGTCGACCTTCAGTTCTTCGAGGACCGGGTCGACCAATCGCAGACATACCGTGAGTACTTCTTCGGCCTGCGCCAAGTCGTGTATCGCGCTGTGGGCGACACCGTTGCGGGCGTCCGCCAGGGGTTCGAGATCCTTCTTGTTGATCGCGATCTTCCCGGGAAGGAGCTTGACCACCCGTTCGTGGGCGTCAACAAGGCCGATGGTCTTGACCTTGGTCAGTGGGCCTGCGAGAGAGCCCAGGCCCGTGGCATGGAGCAACGAGTCGAAGTGTCGACCGTCGACAATCAGAGCGGGATGAATCCCAGCAAGGTATGCCTTGAGTAGGTGCTCCGTAGCGACCCCAGCGTGGTGAACGGCGAAGTCGTGGCTCTCGGGGCCCTCGACAAAAGCCGCCAGTGCGGCATTCATCCATCTGTGGGATGAAGCTTTCAACTGCTCTGAATCCATGGCCGAAACGATAGGACCGCTGAACCGTCACGCGCTCGGGGTTTCACCAGCGCCCGCTGTGCTACTCAGCGAAACAGCTATACGAGCACTTGATCGGCCTGCGGCCTGGCTCCGCCCTCGATGCCTACCGCAGTCTGCGGTTGGAGCCGGCCAGTGCCGGTCGCGTTCGGTCTGGTACACGGCGAGGCCGCCCCCTGCGAGCGGGCAGGAGGCGGCCAACTGGGTCGGGCGGCCTACTTGAACCAGTACCGCACACCGTGGTGGTGCGAGCAGGTGCCTTGAGAGTGCCGCGAGTACGAGAGGGAGGCGTCCATGCACTTCGCCGTCTCGTACTTGTCCTTCGGCTTCTGGTGGTGCGTCCAGCCGCACTGCCCCGTGGTGTGCTGGATGCAATGGTGGGATGTGTTGGTGGACGGCAGCGTCGCTGCCGACGCGTTCGGTGCGCTGAAGAAGACGCCTGCCAGGGCGATGGCGACAGCCGAGGCAGCAAGACGTGCGCGCAAAGGGATCCCCCCTTTTGAAGTGAGCAAGTGCACCGGGATCTTATGGCGGTTTGGACAGCTAACCGGCCCGTATGAGGCTTTCGCGGCGGTGGACTCCTGGCTCGCAGAACTACTTCCCCGATCGCCTGGTGGTGATCACCCTGCTGACGGCCGTTTGCCCTGGCTGCGCCCTGCTCCCCGCCAAGCCGGCACCCTCCGCGGCTGTCACGCGAAGTGCCGAGACCAGCTACGAGAGGTGAGTGCCAGCGGGGCCTAGGAGTTGGCGGCCGTCGTACGCACGGACCCCGGCCAGCGGTGGGCTCGTCCCGGTCCGCCGTGAGGTCTCCGGCGGCCTCTCGTGACTGGCCGGGGCGTCCGGCCGCAGGCCGCCGGAGGAGGCCCCGGAGACCCACCGTAGCTGTCTGGTCACCCAACGCTCGGAGTTTCAGGTAACTTTGGCTCCGCCACGAGCGGAGTGTCCGACGCCTCCGTGAAGTTGAGTAGCTGGCCTTCCTCAGTTGTTGGACCAGTTCGGGCTGAATCGTGGAGATGGAAAGGCGGAAGACAACCCGCCCGGCGTCCCGGGGCCGTCTCCCTCGGGAGGCTTGATGGGAAGCACTAGAGAACGGTTAAGCAGCCCAGTAACGCCTTGGGAAGGCACCGAGAGCCTTAACATCGGCACGGCACTCAGCAGACCTCACGTACATCGCGTGGTGGTCGGGCTGAGCGCTGCGTGCCAAGAGTCCGGTCACCGGAAAGGTAATTCGGGCCGTGAATCTCACTCTCGGTATTAGCGCATTGATCTTCGGAATCTGCATCCTGTTCTCCGCCCTTGTCAGCACCGGGGCGGGCTGTCTCCATCACAGTCCGGGAGCGCGCAAGCGTGACTCCCTCCTGTATGCAGGCAAGGTGTTCGTCAAGGTCATGACGCTGTGCATGGTCGTACTGGGCGCGCTCGTGGCGCTGTCCGGCATGACTACCTGAACGTGCGGAAGCCCTGGAGTGCCAGTTGCGGACTCCAGGGCTTCGCCATGAATCGACACCGTCCCGCCCAGGTTGAACCTGACGAAGCGTCAGACTTGATCGTTCGCTATACTCTTGAGAGTTGTTCCGTTTACCGAGCTACAGCTCACGTGCACGGTTCGAATCCGGCAGTGGCTATCGTCGCGGTCATCTTCATGTTGTGGGACTTGTTTGACCTGTCCGAACGCATCAGGGAATACCGCAAGAAGTCAAATAGAAGAAGAGCGAATTCAAGGAAGAAGAGAAGGGCGGTGGTCGTCATGGACAAATTCAAGTTGTTCATGTCGGCCGCGAGCGTAGCCAACGCAGTGGTACATGTGGCTGAAGCCCGGTAAACGGCACAGCAGAAAGAGGGCCCACCGAACGCGGTGGGCCCTTCTTCATTTTCATGAGGCCAGGCCGCCTCAACGGGGGTTCAGGGCACGGCGGGTGGCGTTGATGACGTTGTGGGCGTCGGAGCCGTAGACGGCGGACTCGCGCAGGGTGCGCCAGGTCCGGAGGTAGGTGTCGACGCTGGCCTCGTCATCGATCCAGAGTTCGGCGTGCCAGTTCTCCACGATCACCTGGCGGTCGTCGTAGATCCAGAAGGCGGTGGCCGGAGGGATCTTGAGGGACGCGGACAGTGGGACGATGCCCAGCTCGACCGTGTCCAGCCCGATGGCCCCCGAGAGCCGGTCCAGCTGGGCGTTCAGCACCGAGGGCGGGCAGATCAGGGCATGAAGAGCGGCCTCCCACAGGATGAGGTGGAACCGCTTCGAGGAGTCGTAAAGGGCTTCCTGCCGCTTCATGCGGGAACGGACGGCCTCCTCGGTGTCGCGCGGCGACCGCTGCAGCTCCGCGTACCGCGTGAAGATCGACCGGGCATAGTCCGGTGTCTGCAGAATCCCGAAGATCATGGAGGACTCCCAGCCCCGGAACACCGAGGCGTCGGCGTGCGCGCCGAGGTGGGTGTCCTGCACCGGCTTGTGCCCGGAAGCCAGCTGCCTGCGCCAGGAGCGGATGTGCGACTCGAACCCTCGGAGTCTGGCTAGCAGCTCGTCGTACACCTCGGGCTGGCCGGTCGCTTCGGCCCACTTACGAAGGTCGTCGGTCGTGGGGGTCTGTCTGCCGTTCTCCAGCTTGCTGACCTTCGACTTGTTCCAGCCGTACCGCTCGGCGAGTTGCTGACCGGTGAGCCGGCCACCCGGGCACGAGAACCTGAGTTCGCGCAGCCGCACGCCGAGAGCCTCGCGCGCCTGCTGGTAGTCCGTGCTCACCGGTCAGCAACCTGCCTTACTCCTTCGCGGTCAGCTGCGCCGCGAACTGGTCGAACGGGACGGCGATGTGCATGGCCGCATCCCGTGCCTGGGCGTACTGCAGTACCGCTGCGGGCTCGGTGATCAGCTCGACATTGAGGAGGTTGTCGGCGTCGTCGAAGTTGAGGAGGGCGACCAGCCTGGAGTCGAAGATCCAGAAGTCCTCGGCGGGCAGGCCGAGCCGGTCGGCGTCCCCGCGCCACAGGTTGAAGATGCGCTCACCGACAGCGCTGTTCCGCCGGGCGTTGTCGAGGAGGTAGAGCTGACCGGCCGTCGGGGGGTTGTCGACCACTCGGACGCGCTCGAACCGCTTGCCCAGCGCGGTCTGTTCCTGGCGTTCGGCGCACCACTCGGCGTCGACTCCGTCCCAGTCCACGGGCTCGCCGCGAGTGAACTGGGCGTAGGTGTCGGTGACTTCGTCGGAGGCGTACCGGCTACGTGTCTCCAGCCGCCAGGCGGTGTGCTTGAACTGGGTGAAGAGCTGGTCGAACTCGTCCAGGCCGATGATGTCCGGCACCCGGGTGACCTCCTTCGGGCCGAAGTCGACGAGCAGTTCGCGCGGCACCACGATGGGCACCTCACCCTCGTTCAGGTGCCGCAGCTGGCCGATGTCGTCGGGGTCGGTGAGCGCCGGGCCGTGCACGATGACCTCACCCGAGTCGAGATCTTCATGCACAGACGGGCACCCGTTGACGCCGCTGCCCGTGCCGTTGAAGCGCAGTCGACGCGCCATGATCAGTTCCTTTCGTCAGAGGACTGATCCTCCAAGCCTCCCTGAGCCCGGCGGCTTCCCGACCAGGTTTCGTCGGCCTTTATCAGCAACCTTCCGCAACTCGGAGAAGTCGTCAAGCAACTTCGCGCAACTCCCGTAGCGATCAGCGGAGCCGGTTCCTAGCGTCCGGTTCATGGCACCGAAGAAAACGCAGGACGTCACTGACACGCAGGCGGCGGTGGAGGCGCTCAGAGCCGCCCTGGACGGCGCGGGAATTGTCTTCCCCTCGCTCAGGGTCGATCCGGCCTCCCCCGGGTTGCAGCTGGTCGAGCTGGGGCGGGTGCGCGCGGACGTGGCCGTCCGCCTCGCCAGGGCGCTTGAGCAGGGGGCTCGCGAGTGACCGCCGAGGAGGTGGAACCATCAGCCGGCACCCTGGTCATCGACACCGCCCGCGACCAGCTCGGGTACGTCATGGGCCGGGAAGGACCGTACGTCCAGCTGCGCCCGGTGACCGGAGGGCGAGAGTGGGACGCCGACCCCGCTCACGTCCGGCGCGCCACGGACGAGGAGCGACTGCGGGCCGTGGCCGAGCGGACCCGCGCCATGAACTCATTCAGCAGCGGCGGCATTTTCGGATGAGCGCGCCGAGCGTCGACACGTCGACCATGAGCGCGGAGTGCGCGCTGGCCCAGCAGCCGGGTTACTCGAAGCTGCACCAGGACTGCCGACAGACCCGGGACATCCCGCTCCCCCACGGGCGCGGCATCCTCCTGATACCCCGTTGCACCTGCCCCCATCACCGCTACACCTCACCGAGGTGACGCCCCCTCACCAAGATCTTGACCGCACAGCTGACACGCGGCCTCCGGTATCAAGTCCACTACGGCGGGCCGCTGTTGCGTTTGGCAACGCGGGGGCCGGTGGTACAGTCCCAGACAGCACGACTTTTACGAACTCTCCTTGGTTTACGAACTCTTCTCGTTGATTCATAAAAGATCATTTCACGCGAACCCGGCTACCCCTCACGGGGGGCCAGGACCGTCCAAGCCTGGTAGGCCCGGAGGTGCTGAGCACCTCAGACGCGCAGCTTAACCAGCCTGGATGACGCGATACGTTGATTCACTTTCATATGACTATGTTCTTGTTTTTGGGATCTTGCTTGAACGGTGGCCCACAAGGAGGCCACGCCCCGAGAACATCCGCGTAACGCGTCGGCGCAGGTGTCTCGACCCTCACCCATCTGGGTTTGGATCGAGGACCTGCGAGCCCCGATCCAACCCCTAACCGAAAGGTTGGATCGTGTACGACGCAATCAGCCTCACCACCCTTGCTGTCGCTGGCGTACTGTCGCTCGGCTTCATCAGCGTCAAAGGATTGCTTGACCAGCTCCCAGACGTGATCGACTCGGCTGCAAAAGTGCGTGATGCTTGGCGGCGCTTCAGGAGAAAGCCGCAGCTGCCACCCCCGGAAGCCGACGAGAGGGAGTTGGCCCCAGTAGGCAGCGATCAGGAGCCGCCCGCAGCCGCGTAAGGCCTGTCGTGGGGTCTCCCGCCGGACAACGGCGGGAGACCTCGTCACAGGGCGTCGATCACATGGCTCAGTACCCGGTTCAGGTACCTGCGATGCGGGACGTCTTCCATGTCCAGCAGGCCCGGCTTCCTGCTGATCTGCCGATGCAGAGCGTCGTCACCCAGCATGCGGGAGTCCCTCAGCATCCTGGCGTACCCCCCGTCCGTCTGCCCCCACTTGAAGTTGCTCGCCGCCTGCTTGAAATCAGGCATTCCGAGCACGGGCGGCACGTGATCAAGGACTGCGCGCAGCAACGCAAGGCAGGAGTAGGGGTTACCGGCCGCGAAGTTGCTGTTCAGCTCACGCAGGAGCTGGACCATCTCCGCAGTCCCACGGGGCTGTGGCCCCATTGCGGCTACCCAAAGACCCCACGGCTTCCTCGCCGACCTGTGTAGCCGCTCCGCAGCCCACCGCTGCGGCACCATCGCGGCTGGAACAAGCACTGGCTAGACATGATCCTGGCGGTCGTATCCCCGCAGCCTGCGGCTGCGGCACCATTGCGACACCCGCAAGGGCTGGCTCGCACCGGTGACGACTCCGGTGATTCCGCAGTTCCAAGGCTGCGGCACCATTGCGGCACCGCGCAGGTCGCGGGCTACTACAGCGTGTGCGGCGTCTCCGCAGCCCAGGGCTGCGGCATCATTGCGGCTTGTCACCAAAGATGGCTAGAGCGGCGCCGACATCGGCCTCTCCGCAGCCAATCGTTGTGGCACCATTACGGCAGGTTGGTGGGCCTTCCCCCGTGATGGTGGACACGGTGCGTTGATCACGCGGCGAGCGTGAGCTTAGCCGCGTGGTGTCGGCGTTCGTATTCGTTGGGGCT
>NZ_JBIAXT010000069.1:0-13864 GCF_042896945.1 Streptomyces sp. NPDC001222 | reverse complement strand
GGCCCTCGGAGACGTACGCGGCCACCGAGGCCGGGGCCGAGGCGGACGAGGCGGCCCTCGGCACGGCGCGGCCCCCGCACCGGGGGGACAGTGCGGGGGCCGGGGGCCATGGCCGGGCCAGGGTAGGCGCTGGGGGCCATGGCGGGGGGTGATCGAACGGTAGTCCGCGGGACTGACAAACGGTGCTGGTTGACCGCGCCAAGTTCCAATTACCGATCGGGGGCGCTGCCTTCCTGTTGTTTCGCTGGTTGCTGGCGCGGTGTCACTTTCCAGAAAGCGTCCCGGCGGTTTTTCGATGAGCGTTGCTGGTCTGGCGCGGTCACCGGAAAACGGGCCTACCGGATCCGGTACGGCACGGCGGTCACGTACTGCGATCGGGCCGCGGTTTCGGCAAGGGGGCCGGTGTGCGCGGCGCAGGTGTACGCGTCCGCCTCGGTGGCGTCCAGGTAGAACCGGACGGCATGGGTCGCGGTGGCCGGGCAGCGCTGCCGGTCGCGCGGCTGCGTGGTGTCCATGGCCTCACAGAGGCCGGGCGGTTGGTTGAACCACACCGTGAGCGGAGCGGAGAGGGCCCGGACGATCTGGCACACGTCGTTGCGGCGGCGGCGGTCCGCCTCGGGGAGCGTCTGCGGGTCGATCGGCTGGACTCCGGCCGGGGCCGGTCGGACCGAGGGGGCCGGGACTGCCGGCCGGGCCGCAGGGGCGGGAGCTGCGGGCCGGGGAGCGGCGGGAGCGACTACGGGCCGACTGCGGCCCTGGAGGGCGGCCAGGATCCCCGCCAGAGGCGCAGAGGGCCGCACCGGGGCCACCGGGGGCCGAGGGGCCGCCCACGGGTCCGCAGGGGCCTGGACGGGCCTCCAGGCCGGTTCCGGGCGGGCCCTGGAGGGCCGGGGAGTCGGGACCGGGCGGCGGCCCTCGGGGACGGGCCCCGTGTTCTCGTGAGTCCGGTAGGGGACCCGCTGGCCGGTGCCGCATTCCGGGCACCGGATCGTCATGCGGTCGCGGGCCCTGGACTGCCACTGGTGGCCGCAACGGCATTCGACCCACACCGGGGGCCGGGAGGCGATTTCGACGGACCGGGCGGCGGCTGCGGAGAGGCCCGGGGATACCGGCCCTTCCCATTCCTGGTCTATCCGCACGTGTCGGGAGGTCCGGCAGTGCGGGCAACGGGTGTTTCCGCCTCGGACTGTGGTGCGGTATGGCTTGGCGCAGTTTCTACAGACGATTTGCACGGGGACGGTTCGCACGTCACCCCCCTTTCTGCCGGTTGCTGGCGCGGTTGCATTCGATGATCCCACGGTTTGGCGGTGAATTGTAGAAACGGGAAAGGGCCCCCGCCTCCAATCGGAAACGAGGGCCCTTTGTGGGTCGGTTAGGCGATGGATTCAGCGGCCCCGGGCCGGTTCCGGTGCCACTTCTGGAGTTCCTCGGCGGTCCACTTCCCGTCGACTCCGGCCGGGAATTCCGGGTCCCTGCGCTTGGCCTGCCGGAGCGCGTCCGCGGACAGAGGCACGATGCCCTCCCGGGCCGCGGCGGCCAGGGTGTACCGGGGGACCTCCGGAGCGACCGAGGGCCGCGGCGGGAGGGCCGCCTCCCCCTTCACGAGGGTCAGGGTAGGCGTCACGTCACGTGACACCGGAGCCCCATTCTCCGAGGTGGGAGGCCCTGCGGGAGCGCGTGACGTGACACCGAGGCCCCCGAGGTCCGGGGCCGGGGCCACCATGCCGGCGGTTGCCCACTCCCGGGCCTCGGAGTCGGTGAAGAACGTCACCTGAGTTTCGTGCGCGACCCCGCCCAATACGACCTGCGCGCGGCCGACATGGCGGGTGGACCGGGGAATCGGCTGGACCTCGGGGACCAGCATCATCCATGCGTTTCGGGTGTACCGGGCGAGAATGCGAGTAGCGAAGCATTCCCGCACTTCCGGGCCCCCGAGGGCCGCCGCGGTGGCGGACTGCGCGACCAGGAAAACGTGCATGCGCACGGCGCGGCCCATGAACAGAATTTCCCGCAGGGCATCAATTGCGGGGGATTCCTTGGGGTCCGCCTTTTCGCGAGTCGCGGACCAATACCGCTTGAGTTTCGCGACCGTGGCGTTTGCCTCTTCCAGAATGAGGGCCAGGCGGGGGCCCACATCCGGCTCGTCCTCCCCCTCCCAATCGTCCACGACGATATTCCGGCGGTGTCCTTCCCGGCCGAGGGCCACGAGGGCATCGTGAATGTCCTCGATATCCCGGCAGTAGGCCACATTCGGCAGACCCCGGGCCCACTTGTGCGAGTGCCGCTTGAAGTCGAGAACGACCAGCTGAGACCCGTTGTGGAGCATCTGCGCGGCCATCGTGCGGGTGATGACGCTCTTCCCACCGCCGGTGGAGGCGCTGACCAGGATGTGAGGCGATTCGGCGTCCAGGTCGACAGAGACCCGGATGCCCTGCGGGCCCACACCGATCAGCGGGGCCGACTCCGCGGCGGCGGTGACCAGCTCCCGCACGCTGTCCTCCGCGAACATCACCTTGGCCGGGGGCCTCGGGGTCTGCCGGATCTCCAGGTGAGGGCGGCGGCCCTCCAGCTTGAACGTCACGGTTGCGTCCGAAAGCCCCAGCTTCGTACGGACGATCGAGCGGATGGTGGACTGGCCACCGTCCACCCCGACGAATGCCGGCGGGAGGTCGATGCGGCCCACCTCGGTCCGCTCCGGGTAGTCCCGGGGAATGTGGATGTACGCGGTGGGGAGGGTGCCCTCGGGGAGGCCGAGGGGGCCCTCCAGGGCCACGTGAAGGGGCCGGATCCACTCCCGGTGGTGGATGGCCCGGCGGACCACCTCCAAGCCGTTGTATCCGAGGGCCACGGAGCCCCCGGCGGCGGCGGCCTGGAGGCCCTGCGCGGCCACCTCGGGGGCGGCCTGGAGGGTCCAGAGGAACCCTGCGGCGGCCCCGGCGGACCCGAGGCGGATACCGGCCCGCTCCGCGCGGGAGAGGAGACTCCAGCGGCCCGCGCGGGCCCCCTGGAGGGGGTACGTCCCCCGGCTGAACCATCCGGCGTCGGACCGGTGGATGCCGTCCAGGTGGTGGCCGGAGACGAACCGGTACGCGGTCGCGATGGCCGATCCGGTCCGAGTTTCTGACATGCTGTGCACGATCACTCCCGGTGACTTTGACGGGTTACGGGATGTTGGTCGCGGGACCCCGCCCACTTCCGTTGGGCGGGGTCCCTTGTTCTGTTGTGCGGGTGGTTCCGGAACCTGCGGAACTACAGATAGGCGCCGGTCCGGTTGTTGTTCCGGGCCTCGGACACGAGGCGCCGGATGTACCGGTCCGAGGGGGCCTTGAGTCCGCGGCCCTCCAGGTCGGCCCGGATGGTTCCGGGGTCCGTTGTTCCGGCCTTGATGAGCTGTCGAACCGCGCGGGTGGCGGAACCTCGGGCCGGGGTCTGAGGGTCCGCCGGAACATCAGCGGAACCAGCCTTGACCAGGGCGGACACATCAGCGGAACGAACGGGCGCCGGGGGGATGTCGGCGGTCACGAGGGTCAGTGCCGGAACCTCGGCCGGAACCTGCGGAACCTCCGCGGCGGGGGCCGGAACCTGGACCGGGGGAACCTCGGGAACCTCGGCCGGAACAACGGCCGGAACCTCGGCGGCGGGAAGTTCCGCAGGTTCCGGAACCTCGGCGGCGGGGGCCGGAACCTCGGCGGTCCGAGGGGTCAGGGCGGCGGTCCAGTCGTGCCGGACACCGATGGTCGCGAGACCCGTGACGGACTTCCGGCGGACTACCCGGGCCACGATGGCCGCCTCGGCTGCGTCCGCCTCGGCGGGGTCCAGTCCGTGACGGGCGGCATCGATGGCGGCGGCCAACTTGGCCGCGCGGCGGGAGTGCTTCCGGGTGCCCTCGGTCGCGGCGGCCACGAGGTCCGCCAGATCCACGGCCCGGTCGGCTGCGCGGCTGCGGGCGATGGCTGCGGAGTCGGCCCCGCGCCGGCCGATGCCGAGGAACGCGGTCACGCGCTCGCGCAGCTCCCGCAGGGCGGCCCCGATGATGCCGTCCGACTGACCGCCGGACATGCGGAGCTCCAGGCCCAACAGGAGGTGCAGCATCACGGCCAGGAGGACGGGCCCGAGAATGACCCGGATCGGTCCGCCGGTCGCGCCGGAGACCCGGAAGGCCGGGATCGACTGGACGAGGACCGCGGCGTAAGCGAGGTAGGCCGGGCCCTTCGTGCGGGTGGCCCATGCGTAGATGGTCAGGGCCACGATGGCCGCCTCGGCGACACCGCAGAGGAGGGCCCGTTCCGTGTGGTCCGTGATGGCCAGGGCGGCCCCGAGAAACCGATACGAGGTGTCCGCGGACATGCCGAGGGCCAGGGAGGCCGGGGCGAGTAGGCCCGCGGTTGCGGCCCGGGTCCGATTGATCGTCACTGTGCTGTCCTCTCGGGGTCGTTCGTGCTGTCGTTCGGTTCCTCGGTTGCGGTGTCCGGCTCGTCCTCGGGGTCGAAGAGCGGGAGCTGACCCTCTATCTCGGTGAACTTCCGCCCCAGGGCCCCCAGGACGTTAGCGGAGGGCCGACTCATGGGGTCCCCCCCTTGTCCGGGGCCGGGTGGCGCTCCGCGATGAGCCGGAGGAGTTCGGCGTACTGGATCCGCACGGTTCCGCGCGGGTCGTACCGACCGGCCTCCCATGCGCTCACGGCGCCTCGGGTGACCCCCAGGGCCTCCGCTACCTGCGCTTGCGTCAGGCCCTGCGCCTTGCGCAGTCGTTCACGCTCGGACGGCTCCGGAAGGCGTGCGGCCTGCGGTGGCTGCACCTCCAGGAGCGCATGAATCTTGCTCATGTCTACCTCGTCCTTTCGCTTGCCTGTCATCAAGGTAACCTCTCCACTATCGCGTGTCTATCGCGCGTGCTAACGTCGTTCGTGTCGATTCTCTCGCGTCACCCTTTCGCAGTGACGCAGGTCGGAGGTAGGGACATGACAGAGACGAGGTACACCGCAGGCGAGAAAGCGCGCATGGCCGCCCTCGTGGCGCGCGGTGCGGTCCGCATCTCCCGGGGGAAGGGAACGGCTCCCGTAGACCGGGCCCTTGACCGCATCGAGCGGGAGGCCGCGGAGCGGACGGCGGCCGAGGACCGGATCCGGGAGGCCAAGCGCCGGGCGGAGATCGAGGCCAAGGCGGCCAAGCGCGCGGCCCGGACGTTCTGGTGAGCACCGAACAGCGGGCCGCGGTGGCCCCGGTGGTCCTGCGTCAGATCGGCATAGGGGAGGACGGAAGCCCCCTCTACGCCTACGCGGACCGGACCCCCGTCGTGCAACCGGCCCCCGTGCCGGCGTCCCGGCCCATCGGCGCGTACGTGGCCGCGGGCATCGGTGGCGCGGTGGCCCTCTCGTTCCTGGCCATGGCCGCCGCACTCCTGGCGGTCGCGGTCGCGGTCGGGGCGGTGTCAGTGACCATCTGCATCCTCGTCCTGCGCGGCATGTGGCGGGAGATGCAGTCGGGACAGAAGCACTGACGCTCACCCCTTGAATTCAAGATCCTGCCCGGCATAGTCGGCGGTGAGCTGTCGGAAACGGCAGCTCACCGCATGGGCCGGGCCCACAGAGAACGGAACACAGAACATGAGCAACGGCACCCCGCTCACCATCGTGGGCAACCTGACCGATGACCCCGAGCTGAGGTTCACCCCGTCCGGGGTGGCGGTCGCGAAATTCCAGGTCGCGGTGAACCGGCGGACCTACGACCGGCAGGCCGGGGAGTGGAAGGAGTCGGGTACCGACTTCCACCGCGTCACGGCATGGCGGACCCTGGCCGAGAACGTGGCCGGGACCCTGGCCAAGGGCATGCGGGTCATGGTCCTCGGTGACCTGCGGTCGCGGTCCTGGGACGACACGAAGACCGGAGAGAAGCGCTACGGGTGGGAGATCGAGGCGTCCGCGGTCGGTCCTGACCTGACGTTCGCCACGGCGGTGGTTTCCAAGGTGGCCAAGAGCAGCGGGGCGGCCCCGGGTGACGAGACGTGGGCCACCGCCTCCCGGACCCGTCCGGCGGCCCCGGCCGGAGCGGACAACGGCGGCCAGGGCGGGAACGGTTGGGGAGGCCAGGGCCCCGAGGGGGAGCCCCCTTTCTAACCGGCGGGTGCGGGAACGACCCCCGTACCGTGCTGACCGAAGGGGACCGCCGTGCCGTCCGCGACTTCCGGGACTGGCTCCAGGCGCGGGCCGCGGCCGAGGCAGAGGGATTGCCCGAGCCTCCCCTACCGGACGGCATGACTCGGCTGGTCTGACACCGCGTATCGATACCTTCCGGTATCGGGGGGGTCCCGTCATACGGTGACCGCGACAGGCCAGGCGGCCCGGCTCTTCCCACACCCTGGGGGAAAGCCGGGCCGCCTTCCATGAACCGTCCCTCGGTCCAGGCCGGGAAGGTGCGCGGGTCCTCGGGGCCGCCGGTACGTGAAGTGGTTGACGTACGGGCCGGATCGGTGACGTACGGGCCTTCCAGGCCGGGACCGACACACCGGAAGTTCCCCCATCAACCTTGTGGCGTAGGGGGACTGACGGGCCCTATGATCGTCGATACGGATTATTGAAAGGAGTTGGGACGTGACCGCTACCGCGACCATCGCAACGGCACCGGGCCCCTCGGCTCCCCCGGTCCCCGAGGACTGGCGCGTGACCCCAGAGGGGACCGTGCCTGTCTCGGACGTGGCCCGCACGACCGGCGACTACCCGGCCGTGAACTACACCGTTCGACGCTGCGGGGTGACGGTCGTTGAGCAGGGGGGGCACGGCCGGACCCGCTACATCCCCGTGTCCGAGGCGCTCCTCCTGGTGGCCGCCGCAGCTCTGGCGCTCGCGGCCGGCGTGGCCCTGGCGCAGATGTTCCGGGCCATCAAGGCGAGCGGCGCAACGGTCAGTGCCGAGGCCCTGACGATCCCGCTGAAACTCCAGGTCTGACCCGTACCCACCACACCAACGACACGCGAGAGGAGGTGTTCCCCATGAGTTTCGAGACCCGGTTCCTGTCCCGGTACTCCGATGACCAGCTCGGCATCATCTGGCGTTTCTCCGGCCTCGGAGAGATGACCGGTGACCCCGAGGCCCCGTTCCCGGGCCGCCGGGAGATGGCCAAGTTCCTCCAGCCGATCCCCGGCTCATGGCGGGACGTCCTCCGCCGTGCGGTCCGCACCGCGGGCAACCGCCGCGACCTGGCCGCCCTGGTGGCCCTCCTGCGGACCCTCACCCTGCGACCGGTCGGGATAGCGCTCCCGCTCCCGGCCCCGCTTGCCCTGTCCCCTCAGAGGAGGTGCCACCGGTTCGATCCGGCCCGCGCCCCGTGACCACACCACCCCGCTCCGGCGGGGGTCACCAGCGCAGGCACCCCCAGGAATGCCGAAAGCCCCGGGACACCACTCCCAGGGCTTGGCACTGATCCAAAAGGATTCGCTATGAACCACAGTACCCGTGACGTGCCCGAGAGCACCACGGCCCTTTGTGTGACCCCGGTCGGAAGCTCCGGCCGGGTGACTCCCGTTACGGACGGGACGGACACCTATCTGATCTGCCGGACCGTGCGCGGTCGCGGCGGGTGGGGTGTCCACACCGCTACCGGTGACCTCCTGTCCTCGGGGTGGCCCACCCTGACCCGTGCCCGGTCCTACGCGGACCGCCTCCTGTCGCGGGCGGGGGCGGACCGATGACCGAGACCCTGACCGAGGCGGCCCCCCAGGAAGGGGAGGTGACCGGGGCGGCCCGCATCCCCGGCGCCAAGATCAGCAAGACCGAGTGGTGGTTCCGGCCCTCGGACCGCATGGTCCTCCAGGTGTCCTACCTGACCGTAGGGGAACAGAGGGTGCGGATCGGGGAACCGGTCGGCACCGTCCCCCCGGTGACCGGGTGGGTCACGAAGAAGGACGAGGACGGCCAGGACACCACCATCGAGTACCGGCTCCGCGGGAAGGCTGGGCGGTGCGTGGTCGTCTCCGAGGACGACTTGGACCGCGGCACGTGGGCCGGGAAGGTGGGCCAGGAACGGCCCTCGGGGAGTGATGCCAAACTCGCGTTCGCGCTGGTGATCCGTCAGGAGGCGCGCGACCGGGCCCCCGAGGTGACCGCCGTGCCGTACATGGACGGCGGAGCGATGTTCTTCCCCGAGGCGGACACGCAGAACATCGGTTACCGGGCCCTGGCCGGAGACGAGGACACCGCGCGGGAGGTCTGGCGGACCATCCTCGGTCACGCCATGGCCCACCCGAAAACGCTCCTGGCCCTCGGCTCGTTCATGGCGGGGCCGCTGATCGCTCCGTTCGGACTGGTCGCGCACATCGTGAACCACGTCGGCCCCGGACAGCAGGGCAAGTCCACCACGCAGGAAGTCCAGGCCGGCATGTTCGGCCGGATCGAGGAGGGCATCCTCCGGTCCTGGAATTCCAGCGCGCAGGGCATCCCGCAGATTCTCCGGCGGGCCCGGTTCCTGCCCCTGGCCCTGGAGGAGAACAGCGCCAAGGGCGACGGGGTGGCCAAGACCGAACAGATGATGTCCAGCATGGTCGGCGGCGCCAACCGGGCCATGGGCTCCGCGGACGGCAACGGCGGGACCTCCCTCGGTCGGTGGCGGTCGGTCCTGTCCTCCAGCTCGAACCTGTCGCTTCGGCGGCCCGGGCAGTCCGAGGACCTGGCCTCTCGCCTGTACGAGCTGGAGGCCCCGTTCTGGCCGAACGTCTACGTTGACCGCGACGGGCGGCCCGTGCCCGAGGGCACCCCCCGGTGCATGCACCTGTCCAAGTGGGTCAAGCGGGCCGCGTCCAACTTCCACGGGTGGCCGCTGGAGTGGGCCATCCGTGACGGGTGGTTCACGGCCGAGGGCCTGGCCGCCCTCCAGGACGCGCACGATGCCGTGACGCAGAGGATCGCGCCCAAGGGCGGCGGTATCGCGGGCACGGTCGGAGAGGTCCACGCGCTGTGGGCGGTCGGGGCCCATCTGCTCGGTGCCGCGGTCGGTGTCGACGGCTGCGGGGACGTGGCCGAGGCCGAGGCGGTCCGGCAGCTCCCGGCGGCCCTCCTGTCGTCCGCCTCGGCGGCCCTGACCCCGGCCGAACAGCTCTGGGAGGCCATCACCGCGGCCATGGCGCAGGGCCACCGGTTCCCCGAGGTCGACCTCGGCGCCGGGGACCCCGCCGGGACCATCCGGGCCCGGATGGAAGAGCGCGGCAACGACGTTCACGGGTTCGTGTCCACCGGGGACAACCGACTGTGGTTCATCCCGGGCAAGCTGCGGGAGGTCGCGGAGCGCGCGCACCTCGGGGACACGCTGCACGCTGGCCTGGCCGGCATGAAGGGCCTCGGGGTCCTCGTCCCCGGGGACGCGCGCAACCTCCCGGCCAAGCCCCCGCGGGTCCTGCGCGGGGTCAAGGGCCTCGGGACGAGGCTGTACCGGTTCGACCTGGAGGCGGCGGGCCCCGCGTTCGGCAAGGGTGAGGACACCGAGGGCGGCCCGGACAACGGCGGCCCCTCGGCTCCGGCGACCGGCCCCCGGGTCTGCAACGGGTACAGCTTCGGCAAGCCGTGCGGACTCCCCCTGGACCCGGCGGCGGACGATGGGAGCGGACGGCACGCAACGTGTGTCCCGGCCCCCACCTCGTCCGGGTGGCCCGCGGGCACCCTCGGAGCCGAGGCGGCGGCCCTCCCCCTCCCCGAGGACGAGGCCCCGGCCGAGGTCCCGGCCCCGCGGCCCGAGGCGGCCCCGGCCCCGCCGGTACGTGAACCGGTTGACGTACCGGCCCCCTCGGGTGACGTTCCGCCTTCCAGGCCGGAGAGGAAGGCGGCCCCCTCGGCTGCGGTCCCGGCCGGACCGCACGCGGAGTTCCTGGAGGCGGCCCGGCTCCGGAAGTCGGTGCGGACCGCCCCGCAGATCCAGGCGCTTGCCGATCGTCTGGCCACCCTGGACGAGGCGCAGGCCGCACTGTCCGCCATGGATGACGAGTCGGACGAGGCGGACGAGGCCCTGCGCAAGTGGGCGGGCAAGCTGCGGTTGCTGGCCCCGCTGGAGGGCGACCGCGACGGCTCCGGCCCGTTCGCTCCCCGCCGGGCCGGTCAGTGGCCCAAGTGGATCCCGGAGCGTCCCGGGATGATCGAGGGTGTCCAGATCCGCGACGGCTGGACGTTCGAGCGGTCCGACTTCACCGGGACCGCCGTTGTGTTCGACCGCAACGCCTCGTGGCCCTCGGCGGTGTCCTCGGTCGCGGTGGCCCATGGGTCCCTGCGGCACCGGGGCGAGCTGGGAGAGGTCCCCGGCAAGCCTGACCCCGGTTACTACCGGGTGACGGTCCACCCCTGGACCGAGACCGACATGCCCTCCCCGCTGGAGGGGGCCCCGGTCGGCTCCGAGTGGTGGATCACGGGGACGAAACTCCAGCTCCTCATGGACCTCGTGGCCGCCGGCCGGTGGCCGGACGCGTTCGTCCATGACGCGTACACCGGGGAACCGATCCGGCTCCGCGAGTGGGCCCACCTCCTGGGGGAGGTCCGCCGGTACGCGCTGGAGACCTACGGCCGGAAGTCGGACGCCTACGCGGTGCAGAAAGTGGCGTTCGGCATGGCCATGGGCCTCATGACCGGATCCCCCGAGGGGGCCCTCGGCCGCAAGTGGCACTGCAAGTCCCGGCGGGTGGACTGGGTCCACTCCATCAAGGATCAGGCGTCGGTCACCATCTGGCGCACGGCGGACAAGGTGCGGGCCGCGGGTGTGCTGCCCCTCGCGATCCGCGACACGGACGAGCTGGTGATCCCGGCCGAGGCCCTGGAGGCGGTGACCGCCGGCACGGACGCGCCGGTCCGGCTGAATGAGGACGGGTGCGCGTTCGGCACCTGGAAGGTCAAGGACGAGGCGGAAGTCTGGGGGGATGAGTGATGGCGCGCAAGAGGGACACTGGCACCGGTGAACCGTACTCGGATGCCGAGGCGGAGCGGGTGGCCATGGCGATTGAAGCGGCGTACGCGGATTGGGACCGCCCTGCGGAGCCGTCCAAGGTCGACGTTCGCGCGAAAGTCGAATGGGCCGGGGTCTATCAGCCTGGAAACCAGGGTGTGCGCCGTATCCGAGTTGAGGGCCTCAAGCCGGAGAAGATGCGGGAAGTCCGCAAGGTCATAGAGAAAGCGCGCAAGGCCCTTGGAAAGCAGCGGACCGCCAAACCTGCCGCGACCTACCGGGCCAAGGGGTGGGAGGCTCAATTCCGGCAGCTCTTCAAAACAGCCAAGGGATACGAGGCCATGAGCAAGGCTGGAGTGTCCGCGACTAAGCAGACCCTTGACCGGTGGCTGAGTGGATCGCAGACCCCGAGCAAGGCGAACCGGGAGGCCATCGAGAGGGCCTACGGGGAAATGCGCGAACGGCCCGTGAGTGAGGCGCGCAGTGCCGCAGAATCGGCCAGTAAGGCGGCGGCCGAGGCCATGACCGAGGCCATGCGCGAGCGGTACGGCGTCAACGTCCGGTTCCGGGACATCGAACACTTCCGGTTCGAGGAGTAGTCACCGGGGGCCCCGTCCGACCGGGCGGGGCCCCGCTCGTCCGTCCCGACCCTCCGAGGGAGACACCGCACATGACCACCCGATGGACCCCGCCCGACCCGCAGCAGCTCCCCGAGTGGCGCGCGGAGTTGCTGGACCACCTGGACGACGACCGGACCCGGACCACGATGCGGGCCGCCCTGCAAGCGGGCCGGTTCACGATCGTGCCCACGGTCCCCGGCATCGGCGCGTCCGATGAGTCCGTGGGGTCCATCCTGCTCACGGCGTGCGAGCGGCGGCGGCTGGAGTCGGCAGAGCTGTACTACGCCACCCCGGACATGACCGCGCTTGCCCTGGCCGCCGCGCACACCCCGCCCACGGAGCCGGTGACCCTCTCCCGGCTCCCCTCGGAGTCGGGATTGATCGTGTTCGGGGAGCCGATCGGCGGATACACCGAGGACGCGGGGGCCGCCCTGGCGAACACCCCCTTTGGCCGCCCCAACGCGTCCGCCGTGATCACAACCCCGATCGTGGCCGCCTCGTGGTCGGTGTGGACCCCCGGGGAGGTCAACCTCGACCGCGGGGAGGTCCGTTGGCTGCACCGGGGCGCAGGGTCGTACGGAGCGATCCCGGCCGACTGGTCGGGGGTGTGGATCACCTTCTACAGCCCTCGGGGACTGTTCTCCGGACTGCCACCCGAGACCGTGATCGGGACCATGCGGGACGGCATGGTGATGACGGCCGGGATGATCGATGCCAACCGGGAGGCCAGCGGGCCGCCCCTCGGGTGGGATAACGAGATGTTGCTCCGGGAGGGGGCCCCGTTCGGGCCGCCCGTGCCGGACACGACCGACCGATGGGCCCACGTGCTCTACACCGCATGGCAGCTCATGGGACAGCAGGGCAAGAACCGTTGGGCCGAGGTGGAGGAGATCCCCCGGGCCCGGGCCGGAGCGAAGCGGGACCGCCGGCAGGGGGTCACCGCCTCGTCCGCGGTCCGCATCGTGCGCGTCCACTCCGCACACCGTCCGTCCCCGCAGGCCGCGCAGGACGACGCGCAGGCCAGTACGGGCCGCCGTGAGCCGCAATGGTCCTGCCGGTGGCCCGTGCGGCCCTACCGCCGGTCAACGTGCCTGAATCCGCGGGCCCATGCCGAGGGCGGCTGTCGGCATGAGGACCGGATCGTGTCCGGCCACATCAAGGGACCCGAGGGGGCCCCGCTCCGCACCGGAGAGACCGTGCACCTGTGGGACCAGCAACCGGCCGAGTAGGCGCCGGACCGCCGGGCCCCGCTCCCCTCGGGAGGGCGGGGCCCGGTCGCGTTCCCGAGGGGGAAGGTTCGGCCCCGACTCCCCCCAGGTATCGCCCCGTTACCCCTGCGAAAGCGGCCACTTTCCCCCGCGTACCGGCCCCGATACCCCAACGCATACGGCACTTGACCAGCGGAAACGCGAAACCGGCCACCCCGGGCCGGAGTCGGCCCCCTCGGCCCCGACCTCGTTTCCCCCACGTAATGAGCCCCTGACCTGCGGAAACGTCCCAACTTCCCTGCACGTATCGACCCTTGTTCCCTATGGGTATCGGGGCCGATACGGTCACGTAATGGGCCTCTGACCTGCGGAAACGTCCCCGGGCGGACCGAATGCGCCCCCCGTTCACTCCCGTTGGCCAACACACACCCTTGCCCCTGGTGTCGGGGCCCCCCTACATTCGAGGTGTCGGGTTACCCCGACACTCCCGCCGGGTGACCAACGGAAGGGGCCACCCGGCCCACCCCGGGCCCAACAGCCCAGGAAGGACCGACCCATGACCACCGAGGCCCACCGCTTCCCGCAGTACGCGGCCCACGCTGGCCGCATCACCCTGACCCATGCCGACACCGAACCGGACGACCGGATCGGCGGCCGGAGCGGCGCCACGACGTTCTGGCAGGACGGAACCACCTCCTACGTGCTGCACTTCCGCTCCGGCCACACGCACGGCTGGACCATGGCCGACGAGGCGGACACCGCGATCCAGGCCGTTGACTCCCTGCGCGCAGGGGAGGAGATCAGCGGGGACCGCCTCGGGGCCGCCCTGCGGGACGTGCGACGGCTCCGCAACCGCCTGGAGGCCCTGGAGGGCGAACTCCTCATGTACGCCCGGGAGCGGGGCCCCGAGGGCCGCCCCCGCATGTCCCTGCGGGAGCTCGGGGAGGCCACCGACACGCACCACTCCACCATCGCGGAGCGGGTGGACCGTGCCGAGACCGGGGCCCACCACCCGTGGCGGGGGTGGCTCGTCCAGCACACCGCACGCGCGACCAACTGACCCCCAGCGCCAACGACCGGGCCCCCGCCGCACGATGCCGGCGGGGGCCCTGCCCCGTTCCCG
>NZ_JBIAXT010000068.1:0-13925 GCF_042896945.1 Streptomyces sp. NPDC001222 | reverse complement strand
CCGGTGGCCGTTCTCATATCCGGACCCTCACTCCGACGCCGGGACAAACACCCGGATCAGGTGGGAACCGGTACACCACTTCCAGGGACGCAACCAGGGCATTCTCCAGTTGCTGCTTGGTCATCGAGGAGCGGCCGTGGATGTTGCGCTTTTTGGCCTCTTCGTACAGCTGGTCCTTGGTGGGTCCTTCCGCGCCGCTGTGGGAGCGCTGCCCACCGCGCTGGGGAGCCGACTTCGAATCACGCGTGGAGGTCCTGCTGGCGCTCTTCGACTCACCGGACCTTGCCCGTTCCTTGTTGACGGTCCGCGCGGCGATCTCCTTGGCCCGCTTGGTGGACTCGCCGCGGTCCTCGGCGCTCTTCTTGATGTGCTCGTACTGCCGCTCGCGCTTGGAAGTGGATCCAGCCGGCATGATGCTGCTCCTTTCCTGTGTGCCAGAACTCACCTCGACGTACCGCGAAGGACGCTCGGTCCGGTGTCACGGATGGTCGGGCTGCTGTTCGGGCGGCACACCGCCGCCCTTTCCCCCGCCCTTGCTGCCCTTGTCCGTGCCGTGGGCGCGGCCGCCCTTCTCCCGGGCCTCCTGGGCCTTGAGCTCGGCACTGGGCTGCGGTGTGGCGCCACCCTTGTTCCTGCGCCGTTGTTCGGGCTCCTGTGGATTCGACATGGGCGGCACCCCTCTCCCGTCAGTTTTCGTTCACGACCACGAGTCCCCCGAAACGCACCCGCCCCACGCACATGGCCGTCATCCGCCACTCGCCTGGACGACCTCCCGGACATGCCGACCGCGGTTTCGGGAACCGTGTCACCCATGGGGCTCGACCACGATGAGGCACCCGTCCTCGACGCACTCGCCCGCTATCACGACGCCGACGAGCTGGGCTTCACACCACCCGGGCACAAGCAGGCCCGTGGTGCGGACCCGCGCGCCCGGGCCGTGCTGGGGGACGCCGTGTTCTTCGGCGACCTCCTGGCCAACGGCGGTCTCGACGACCGGCTCGCCCGCGCCCGTGTACTGGAACGGGCCGAGGACCTGTTGGCCGACGCGGTGCATGCCGACCACACGTTCTTCTCGACGTGCGGCAGTTCCCTGTCGGTGAAGGCCGCCATGCTGGCGGTGACCTGCCCCGGCCATCGGCTGCTGGTCGGGCGCGACGCGCACAAGTCGGTGATCTCCGGGCTCATCCTGTCCGGCGTCGAGCCGATATGGGTGGAACCCCAGTGGGACGCCGTGCGCCACATCGCCCATCCCCCCTCGGCAGCCGCCTACGACAACGCGTTCACCCAGCATCCCGATGCCGACGGCGCCCTGGTCACCAGTCCGACCCCGTACGGAGCCGCAGCCGACCTGACGGGTATCGCCGAGGCCTGTCACCGCCGCGGCAAGCCGCTCATCGTGGACGAGGCATGGGGCGCGCATCTGCCCTTCCACGACGACCTGCCGTCATGGGCCATGGACGCAGGCGCCGACATCTGTGTCACCAGCATCCACAAGATGGGCAGCGGACTGGAGCAGGGCTCGGTGTTCCACCTCCAGGGCGACCTCATCGATCCGGCCGAGCTGGCCTCGCGGGCCGACCTCCTCAGCACGACAAGTCCCAACGTCCTGCTATACGCCGGTATTGACGCCTGGCGCCGGCAGATGGTCCAGCACGGCCGCGCACTCATCGGCCGGGCCCTGGAACTGGCCGCACGCACCCGCGCCGCCATCGAGTCGATCGGCGGATTCCACGTCAACGACGCCGCCGACTTCTGCGGCCCCGACCTCGCCGCAGACTTCGACCCCCTGCCCCTCGTGATGGACATCAGCGAACTGGGCACCACCGGCTACCGGGCGGCCGACTGGCTGCGCGAGAACCACCACATCGACGCTCACCTGTCCGACCACCGGCGCATCAGCGCCCAGCTCACCCACGCAGACGACGAACACACCACCGTGCGCCTCCTCACGGCCCTGCGCGACCTGGCCCACCACGCCACCGGCCTGCGGGACGCGCCCCAGGTCGCCGTCCCATCGCCAGCCGACCTGCGCATGGACCAGGTCCGGCTGCCCCGCGACGCCTACTTCGACCGGCACGCCAAGGTCCCCGTCGAAGAGGCTGCCGGCAGGATCGCCGCCGAGATGATCACCCCCTACCCGCCCGGCATCCCCGTCGTCCTGCCCGGCGAACGCCTGACCGAGCCCGTACTGCAATACCTGACCACCGGCGTCGCGGCCGGCATGTTCCTGCCCGACGCAGCCGACCAGCGACTGACCACCGTGCGCGTCGTCGCGCAGCCCTGAACCTGGTCGCACCGATTACGTGCTTTGGACGAGGCGGGCCTGTTCGGCGGGACTAACCTCCCGATGGCAGCCGGGGCCGGAACGAACCTTCGCAGCCGGCCCGGCTGCCCACGGCTTCTGCCCGCTGTCGGTTGCGGAACGGTCGGTCAGGACTTGCCGCGGCCGGTGACGAAGTCACGGGCCCGGTCGACCAGGCCGACGCCCGGCGCGAGGAGCTTGCTCGCCGTCGGCGTGTCGGGGGCGGCGGGGTGCGGCCGCGTCGGCGCCATGGCTTTGGCCCGCCGAACCTTCTCCCCGAGATCGCCGAGCATCTCGGAGGAACAGGCCTGGCGCAGCAAGGGGAAGAGGTTGTCCTCCTCGTCCTCGACGTGGGCGGCCACCTCCTCCATGAGCTGCTGCAGCAGCGGACTCATCCGGGAGTCGTCAGCATTCGTCTTCTCCAGCTCTTTCAGGAGTTTCTCGACTCGGCTGTGATCGGCGATCTCCTTGTCCGCGATCCGGTCGCCGCCCTCGACGTGCTCGCGCACCGCCGGATACAGGTACTGCTCCTCAGCCACCGAGTGCCGCACCAGCTCGATCGTGACCTCGTCGACGAGATCACGCAGCTCCTGGCCACCACCAGTCATCCCCTGAATTCTGGCGAAGATGTCCTCGACCTCCCGGTGATCGGCCATCAGTTCCTCAATGACGTTCCCGCCATGCCCCATCGCGCATCCGCCTCTCGTCCGTCTGCCAGGGCCGGCGCGTCCCGACCCACAGAGACTGATCCCCGACCCGGCGGACCCATGCGCGGCCAGACCACTCGCCTCACCCGAACAGGGGGCACGGAGCACGCCAAAAACAGGACAGGCTCACTTCTTAATCCGACCCGACCAGTGGTCACCGCCACGGGCCGCCGTGATCTTCTTCTTCGGTCAGGTACCTGGAGCTCAGAGGACCGGCTCTGGGAGCGTGACGATCGGGACAGTGCGGCCAGGGAACGCGCAGCGTCTGACCTGCGGATACCGACACTCCGAGGTCCCTGCCCTACCGGTGCGCCGATCAGAAGCACGCATAGTGGACCCGGAGAGGGGGTGCCGAAGGAGAGAACGGGAGAGCGTCCGTGACCACACCGCCGATCGATTACCAGGCGTTGTTCGCTGCCGCCCCCAGCCCGTACCTGGTGCTGGGCCCGGAACTCGTCATCCTCGACGTCAACGAGGCCTATTGCCGAGCGACCGGCCTCACGCGGGACTACCTGATGGGGCGATACATCTTCGATGCGTTCCCCGACAACCCGGCGGATCCCGAAGCCAACGGGGTGCGCAACCTCGACGCCTCCCTGCACCGGGTCCTGCGCTCGCAGCAGCCGGACACGATGGGAGTGCAGAAGTATGACATCCCCGTACCCGACCACCCGGGGCTGTTCGAGGAACGGTGGTGGTCCCCGATCAACACCCCCGTCTTCGGGCCCGACGGCCTGTTGGCCTGGATCGTCCACCGGGTGGAAGACGTCACCGAGTTCGTGCTCTCCCGTGCCGCCCGCGCGCAACCGGGGCAGGCGCTCAGCGAGCGGGAAGCCATGGAGGCCGAACTGTATGCGCGGGCGCGCGAGCTGCAACTGGCCAATGAGCAGTTGCGGCAGGCCCACGCCCGGGAGCGGAAGGTCGCTGTCACCCTCCAGGAGGCGATGATGCAGGCGCCGGACCTGGCCGGGCACCCGAACATCGCGGTGCGCTACCTGCCCGCGACCAAAGGCCTCAACGTGTGCGGGGACTGGTACGACGTAGTGGACCTGCCCGACGACGCCTTCTCCGTCGCGGTGGGCGACGTGGTGGGCCACGGCCTGGAAGCCGCCGCTGCCATGGGCATGCTCCGCAGCGCGCTGTCCGCCGCCGTCCGGGCCCTGAACCAGCCCGCCAAGGCGATGGAGGTACTGGGCCTGTATGCCCAATCGGTCAAAGGAGCCCTGGCCACCACCGCGGTCAAAGCGGTCATCGACACCCGCCACCGGCACATCACCTACAGCAGTGCCGGCCACCCCCCGCCGGTCCTGGTCCACCCCGATGGCACCTCCGACCTACTCGACCAGGCCACCGACCCACCCCTCGGGGTCCGCCAGCAATACGTTCCGCGCCCTCAGGCCAACCTGCCCTACACCCCCGGCGACACCCTCGTCCTCTACACCGACGGGCTCATCGAACGCCGAGGAGAAGACATCGACACCGGCCTGAACCGGCTTACCGACGCCCTCGCCGACAACCGCCGGCTCAGCCCGGACCACCTGGCCGACGTCCTGCTGTCCCGCCTCGGAGTCAGCAGCGGCGGACACGACGACATCGCCTTGGTCGTCGCCCGCCTGTAATCACGGCTGCGTCACCGACGTCGGGAACGGGTCTGTTCCAGACTGCACCGCGTCGTCCTGAACGAGCCCGGTGCCAGAGGTGAACAGTCCCCGGTTCAGAAAGCGCGTCGAGGTATGCCCTCCGGCGAGGGCGCTTGAACGCTCCAAGTCCGCGCTCATGCGCAGCGAGGTGACCACCATCCCCAGGTCTGCGGCAACGGAGTGCTGCCCGGGCAACACCGCGATCGTTCCGCCGTGGCCGGCAGCTCCCGGAGATCCCCGACAGCTCCGTAAGCCCAGATCGGACAGAGAGCTCGTGCCAGTCAGCCGCAGTACTTGGGCGACCCGTGGAGTCGTGACTCCGGTCAGCACGAAGTCCACCCCCGTGGCGAGGGCCTGTCGGCGTGTCCACAACAGGGCATCCCCCGTGCGCTCACGAAACGTGACTTCGCGCAGGTCCATCACCAGCTGCCGGATCTTCTTGGCCAGACATCCGCGGAGCGGGTTCCGCAACTCGAGGGTCGCGCGAAGGTCAGTGGTGCCTGGTCTTCAGCAGCATGACCACGAGGGTCACAAACAGAATCGCGAACATGATGGCGTACCACGGGAAGAGCGCTTCCGCTCCGTCCGCTACGCAGGGGAGTTTTCCGCATGCGAGGTTCATGGGGATCGCCTCCTTCTGGAAAGCCAGCGGAAACGGCAGATTCCATGCTTCCGGGTACCCTCGGCGGGCTTTCCGTCACCGCCCGAATCGCATTGCGTCGGGCACCCACGGAGCCATGCCGTGGTCGCCGGGATGGTCGTACCCCCGACCACGCGTCCGACCACGATCGGTGAAGCCCCAGCTGCCAGGCGTCGGTGGCCGCGCCGCGTCGATCGGTCCGGCGACGGCCCGACCGATGCCCGCAGGCTGCGCCCGACCACGACTATGGCCTGGCCCGAGCACCCCGACCACGGCAGGTCAGTCGAGTTCCTGGCGCAGTTTCATCGGCGTTACGGGTTGTGCGGCCTGCCGTCGCGGTCGCCCACCGGGCGCCGAGCGCCTTCTGGAAGGCGAACTCCGTCGCATCATCGGCAGCCGCCACCTCCTCCACCACGACCAGCCCCGGCCCCGCCACGTGCCTGCCCCGGGGCCGGCCGAAGACGGACGTGTCGATCACGCACCGCGGGAAACCCGAGGGGTCGCGGACGCGGATTCCGAGCCGCACACCGCCGCGCCGTTGCGGTCGGGTGCGGAAGGTCCGCCCCGCGCAGGACCACCGCACCGGCAGGAGAGCAGGGACGACGTGAAGCACAGCGAACCGCAGCACCCCGGCGAACAGTACCCCCGCCCGGACTTCCCCCAGCAGGACCAGGCGCACCCCGGCTGGACGGGCCCGATGGACCCGCCGCCTGACCACGGAGAGGAGTCCTACCGCGGAAGCGGACTGCTGGCGGACCGCAAGACCGTCGTGACCGGGGGAGACTCCGGGATCGGCCGGGCGGTGTCGCTGGCTTTCGCCCGCGAGGGGGCAGACGTGCTGTTCACGCACCTGCCCGAGGAGGACAACGAGGCGCGCGAGACGGCTCGCCTGGTCGAGGAGGCCGGCCGCAAGGCGGTCCCCGTGGTCTGCGACATCCGCGAGGAGGAGCAGTGTGACCGGCTGGTCGAGCGGGCTCTCGCCGAGTTCGGGCGGATCGACATCCTGGTCAACAACGCCGCGTACCAGATGTCCCAGCCCGACGGCATCCAGGCCATCACCACCGAGCAGTTCGACCGGGTGATGCGCACCAATCTCTACGGGATGTTCTGGCTGTGCAAGAAGGCGCTGCCCCATATGCCTCCCGGCGGCTCCGTCATCAACAGCGCCTCCGTACAGGCGTACAAACCCAGTCCGCACCTGCTCGACTACGCGACGACCAAGGGCGGCATCGTGACGTTCACCCAGGGTCTCGCCCAGATGGTCGCGGCTGACGGGATCCGGGTCAATGCGGTCGCTCCCGGGCCGGTCTGGACGCCACTGATCCCCGCGACCCTGCCGGACACCACCGAGTTCGGAAAGCAGGCCCCCCTGGGCCGGCCCGCCCAGCCGGCCGAGATAGCCCCCGCTTATGTCTTCCTCGCCTCCCCGCGGGCGAGCTACATCACCGCCGAGATCGTCAACGCCACGGGCGGTACGCCCCTGCCCTGACCGCCGCGGGCGCCAGGCGCTCGCCCCCTGCCTCGGGACGCGCTTCGAGGCCCGGTTCGGGGAACCCGGCCGTCATGACCGAGCACACCGGAGCCCAGGCGTCGTACTGGATCGAGAGACCACGCCGTGGCTTCCCCGTCCGGCCCTCACCGAGGACCCCACGGTCGACGTGGCCGTGATCGGGGCGGGGATGGCGGGGCTCGGCACCGTAGCGCGGTCCGTCGTCCAGAGCACCATCGGGGGGAACCGACGCGAGGAGGAGGTGCGCCATGGTGAGCAAGCGCGACGAGGCCCCGCTGCGTGACCTGCTCCGCCTCCCCGTCGGCGAGCCGGTCGACCTGTCCGCATACGACACCGGCTTGACCCCCGGCGGCCCCGACGACAAGGCCGCCGGGCTCGCGGCCACCGCCCTGATGGGCAGGGAGCTGGCTGGCCTGCAGGAACGCCTGTGGGCGGCGGCGACGGCCGGGGACCGCCGACGGATCCTGCTGGTGCTGCAGGGCATGGACACCAGCGGCAAGGGCGGCACGGTCAAGCACGTCGTCGGCCTATTCAACCCGGCGGGCTGCCGCATCCGCGCCTTCAAGGCCCCCACTTGCCAGGAGCGGCAGCACGACTTCCTCTGGCGGGTGGCGAAGGCGCTCCCGCGTTCCGGCGAGATAGGCATCTTCGACCGCTCGCACTACGAGGACGTTCTGATCGCCAAGGTCCGCTCCTTGGCCCCGATCGGCGAGTTCGAGAGCCGTTATGACCGGATCAACGGATTCGAGACGTCCCTGACGGACGACGGGGTGACGATCATCAAGTGCTTCCTGCACATCTCGTTCGACGAACAGCTGCGCCGACTGCTGAAACGCCTCGACACACCGCACAAGCGGTGGAAGTTCAACCCCGGAGACATCGGCGAACGGGCCCGGTGGCCGGCCTACCAGCGGGCGTACGAGGTGGCCCTGACCCGCTGCGCGACCCCGGCCGCGCCTTGGTACCGGGTCCCTGCCGACCACAAGTGGTACCGCAACTGGGCCATCAGCAGGCTCCTGCTGGAATACCTGCGCGAGCTGGACCCCCAGTACCCGGCGGCGGACTTCGACGTGGAGGAGTGTCGTGCTCTGCTGCTGGCGGGGGAGGGCTGACTCGCGGGAGCGGTGGCAGCCGGGTGGGGGCGGTGATGGCCACGGAACAGGCCAGCTCGGCCGCCGTGAGGCGGGAATCACTGGCGTACCAGGGGGTACGAGGTGGGCAGGCGGTCATCGGAACGCGCCGCCGAAACGGAGGCCGCGCTATGTCCCCCGAGATGAAGACCCATGCGTGGTCGCTGGTCTCCCCTTCCGTCGCGGACCAGCTGATCGACGCAGTTTCGCGCATCCAGGTCCGTGATCTGAACACGTTGCGTCGGCACTTCCCCGCCCTGGGTCCCGAGGAGGTCGCCGACCGGCTGGTCGTCGGCGCCGTGCGGGGCACCGAGGCCGTGGGGGCGAGCGTGGGCACTGCCGCGGCGCTGCCCACTCCTCCCGCGATGCCCGCCGAACTCGCCGCGAGCATCCTTGGGACGGCGGCGGTCGAATGCAAGCTCATCGCCGAACTGCACGAGGTGTACGGCCTGCGCGCCCCGGGGACCGCTCGACAGCGTGCCGCACTGTATCTCGCGGAGTGGACCGAAGGGCGCGGCCTGAACGTCGCGAAGCCGGCCTCCGCGGTCACTCTCATGCTCAGCGTGCGCGTGAGAAAGGAATTGCGCCGCCGGCTTATCGGGCTCACCGTCCGGAGGATCCCCATGCTGACGCCCTTCATGGTCGGCGCGGCCATTGGCGCCTCGCTGAACCGCTACGACACTGCAAGGCTCGCCCGGCGCATCCGTGCCGACCTGCGCGCGCGTCGAGTGCCGTGGGAGGCGCTGCCGGGACAGCAGCCGGGACCCACAGCTGCGGGCTCCGGAGCCGCCACCCCGCCGGAGCACTGATTGGACATGTTCGAACAGCCCAAGGGCCGCGCAGACCGCGTCGTGATCCCGACGCCGCCCCCGGCACGGCAAGTCCCGCCGCGCCTCCCCCTGGGCACCACTGTGGTACCTGCGCCGGCACCCCGACCGCCGCATCATGATCGCGTCCTGCTCCGGAGACCTCGCCGAGGAACACTCCCGGTGGGTCCGCGACGCCATCGAGACGTGGGGCGACGAGCTCGGCATCGACGTCAACCCTTCCAGCCGGGCCGCGATGCGCTTCGACATAGCAGGGCACCAGGGCGGCCTCGTCGCAGCCGGCATCGGCGGCAGCCTCACCGGCAAGGGTGTCACCATCGCCCCCGTCGACGACCCCGTGCAGGACATGGCCTCCGCCGACTCGCCCAGCATGCGCCGCAAGACGGGGGAGTGGTGGCCGTCCGTCCTGCAGACCCGCCTCGAACCCGACGGCGCGATCTGCGTCGATCGGGGGAAAGTCGCCGCCGCAGCCCTCGTGTGCGCTGCCGTTGTGGCCGACGTGATCCTGCTGCGTCCCGCTTCGCACACGGCGCCCGCAGCGCCCACCTCGGACCAGATCAAAGCCTCCGCTCAGGCCCGCCTGGACCACTCCCTCGACGCGGGGCGCACCGCGCGGACGAACCTGCGGGCCTCGGTGACCTGGATCAAAGACCTCACCCGAACCAGAGCCGAGAGCCGCGCAGGTGACCCAGGGGCGTAGCTTGTCGGGAGCGCAGTTGTGGGCTCTCAGCGACAGTCGCATTCCCGGATGTCGGGGTTTCGGTGGCCTGTTGCCGCCAGGGGAGCGGGGATTGTGCGCCGCCGGCGCGGTGTCGGCCCGCGGGGTCAGGCGAGGGCGGCGACGAGCAGGGTGAAGGCGGCGATGATGACGGCGACGCGGACGTAGTGGAAGCGGTCCCAGCGGTTCATCTGCTCCTTCCAGTCCTCGGGCCGGTTCTCGGGGGTCCACGTCTTGCCCTGGTTGTTGATCGGGACGAGCAGCAGGAGCGACATGACCACGCTCAGGATCAGCAGCGCGGCGGCGATGACGACCAGGCCGGCGCCGGGGTGATGCCATCCGGCGATGGCCCAGAGCGCGCTCAGGACGAGCGAGCCGATGTACCAGACCGGCATCACGGCGCCGAGCATCCGGCCCCCGTGGGAGCGGGCCAGCTGGTTACTGTCCTCGGGGAGGGCGTTGAAGATCGGGTTCATGACGAAGGCGACGGAGAACTCCACCCCCACCATCAGGCCGACGACCACAGTGGTGAAGACCTCAAGTGCGTTGAGCATGGCTGCCCCTCCTGAAATCTAGTGGCGCTAGATGATGAGGCAACGCTAGTGCTGCTGACGCTTGCTTGTCTAGCGGTGCTAGGATCGCATCCATGTCGGTACAGGAACGCAAGGAGCGTGAACGGGCGGTCCGTGAGCGCCTCATCGTGGCCACGGCCCGCGAACTCGCCGAGCAGCAGGGCTGGGACGCGGTCACCACCCGTCGGCTCGCCGAGCGCATCGAATACAGCCAGCCCGTCCTCTACAGCCATTTCCGCGGCAAGCGTGAGATCATCGGCGCCGTCGCCCTGGAGGGTGCCGCCGAGCTGGCCGCGGCGGTGCGGGCCGCGGCCTCCGCCGCGGACGGCCCGCGTGAGCGGGTCGCCGCCCTCGCCCGCGCCTACCTCGACTTCGCCGAGCGCAACCCGGCTGTCTACGACGCCATGTTCCAGCTCGACGGCGGCCTGGCGTTCGCGGCCGAGGACACCCCGGAACCTCTCAAGGACGCCTTCGCTGCGTTGCTGGAGAGCCTGAGCGAGGTCGCCGGGGACGGCATCCACCCGGGGCTGTTCACCGAGCTGTTCTGGGCGGCCCTGCACGGGGTGGCGACGCTGACCCGGGCGGGACGGCTGCCGCCGGAGTACCTCGAGCCGAGGGTGGAGCTGCTGGTGGATCGGTTCGCCGTCACCTGATGGGACTCATCGGGTCGTGAGTGAGACTCGATGAGTGGCCGCCAGCAGGTGAGCACTGCCCTCACCTGAGCCGTTCGAGCTCTGGTGTCACACCGTGCCCCTGCTGGTCGGCCGGGAGGCCGGACTGCTGATGGGATGGCGTGTCCGCCACGCTGCGTGGCAAGAGTGCGACAAGGGCGACGCGGCACTCGGGCCCTGGCCCGTGGAATTTCCGGCTGCGACTATGAGGCCAGGGCCGCTTCCGCGAAGGGATCGGAGCGGCGGACGGATGACCGAGGGAGACGCGGATGGCCGACGCGCAGGAAGCACCGGTTGGGTCCCGGTCCGGGAATGCGCTCGGTGGTGTCCTGGACGTGGCCGAGGCGGGCGCGTACGCGGTGGACGACCAGGGCAAGATCATCGCGGTGAATTCGGCAGCGGAACGGCTGCTGGCCCGTCCGTCGAAGTACTTGCTGGGTCGGGACGCGCATGACGTGCTGCACCGCGATGCCGGGGGTAAGCCGCAAGAGCGCGCCGGATGCCCGCTGCTGCGCGCCACGCTGGCCGGGCGCACCACGCCGGAGCAGGCGGGCTGGTACGCGCGTGGGGACGCCTCGGTCCTGTCGGTGTCGTGGCTGGCCACGCCGTTCATGCGCAACGACGAGACCACCGGAACACTGGTGATCTTCCACCAGCGCTCCGCGTCCGAGGCCGACCGCGAACAGGGACTGGCCGCCGCGTCGCTGTCCGATCTGGAGCGCCTGGCCCTGCTGGCCGAGACGACCTCGCGCCTGACCTCGACCCTGGACCCCGACCAGGCACTGCGCCGGCTCGCTCACATCGTCGTCCCCCGGCTGGCGGACTGGATGATCGTGGACCTGCTGGGCGAGAGCGACGACGTCCAGCGCGCCCTCGTCGCGCACTACGGCAACGGCCATCTCACCGAGCGGACGGACCTGTGCGGCCCCCTCCCGCCCGTCCCCGACGACTCGCCCCTCCCTCTGTCCCGGGCGCTGCGTGGGGCGGCCTCGACTGTGGCGACCCCTGCCACCTACAAGGGAGAACCAGACTCCGGCATCGCGATCGAACAGCGTCGGCTGTTCGACGCCACCGGCATACGCTCCGCGGTCATCGGACCCATTAGGGGCCCGCGGGACGTGCTCGGTGCCCTGACCCTGGGCCGCGCCCAGCGCGAAGCCCCCTTCACCACCGACGACCTGCCCCTGCTGGAGGACATCGCCCGGCGCACCGGCATCAGCCTGGAGAACGCCCGGCTCTACCAGCGCCAGCGGCGGGTCGCGGAAACCATGCAGCGCCACCTCCTGCCGAAACTGCCCACCGTGCCGGGACTGGAGGCGACGGTACGCTACGTGTCGGCCCCCGACGCCTCCCAGGTCGGCGGCGACTGGTACGACATGTTCCCCCTCGGTGACGGGTCCTTTGCCGTGGCCATCGGCGACGTGGTCGGCCACGACCTGGACGCTGCGGCGGGCATGGCCCAGCTCCGCAACATGCTGCGCGCCCACGCCTGGGCACGACACGACGAACCCGGCAAGATCGTCCGCCAACTGGATGAAACCGTCATGCACGTCACCGACGTGTCCATGGCCACGGTCGTGTTCGGCCGGCTCACACACGACCCCGCGACGGGCTGGCTCCTGCAGTGGACCAACGCCGGCCACCCACCGCCGCTGCTCGTCGACTACAACGGCCGCGCCCGCTTCCTCGACCAAGCACACGGCCTCCTGCTGGGCATCGGCACCCCCCACGAGCGCCCCAACGCCACCACCGATCTGCCGCCGAGGTCCACGCTGCTGCTCTACACCGACGGCCTGGTGGAGTCACCGCACTCTCCTCTCGACGAAGGCCTGGAACAGCTCCGCCGACACGCCGCCGCACTCGCCCACCGCCCCCTGAACGCGTTCTGCGACCACCTGCTGCAGCAGGTCCGGCCCGCCGCCAACGACGACGACGTGGCACTGCTCGCCCTGCGCGTACCGGCCCACCAGGTCGGCAACCACTGATGAAACGCACGTCGACGACACCGCACGGTCGGCTCGGCGTGGCGTGGCCGCGACCCGGGTCAACGGTCCGGTCCCGGCAGAACACGCTCGAGCGCCTCCCAGCTGGTGTCTCGTGCCCTTTCCGCCGCTACGGCCTTACCGCCTCCCCGCAGGCCGAACAGGCGTTTGGCGAAGAGCAGGTAGGCGCTGATGGCGGCGTTGATGAGCAGCGTGAGGACCTTGGTAGCCGTGACCCGCCCTCCGGCCAGCTCATAGATTTCCGGCACGAGCAGCACCGTGGTGGCCACAAACGTCAGGTACTCCGCCCAGCGTTTGGTCAGCCACAGCCCGACGGCCTCCACGCCTTCGAGTACCGCGTATCCGGCGAGTACGAGGCCGATCACCCACAGGGTCGTCGAACGAGCGGCGAAGGCCTTGTTCAACTCGCCTAGAAATCCTCGCCCGGCGCTGCCGCTAGGCCCACCCACGCCGTTCTGCAACAAGTCCATCACGCGGTAGAACGAACTCCTGAGCCTGGCGCGCTCGGACGCGAAGGCCAGTACAGCGACCGACAGTACGCCAAGCACCAGAAAGTGCAGCAGGCGGTCGAAGGCGATCAGCCTCAGCACATAACGGTCCCGCAGACTCTTGCCACGCAGCGGAAGGTCGATCTCCTCGCGCCCGGGTGGGAACTCCCGCTCCGGATGCGCGGGTGGGCGCGCCGGCAGCCAGGCGTCGCAGCGCAGACACCGATGCCAGCGCAGTCCGTCTCCTGGCTCTCGCACGAACACGGCGTCTTCGCTCCGCACTCGGGCCGCGTTCGTTCCTTCGAGCCGGTGGCCGCGCCTGCCGCACTCGATAAGTTCGTACCACCACAACTGGTGCCGCTTCGGCCGGGTGCCAGGAGGTGGTTCCCATTCGGTGTGCTCCGTCATGGCCGCATTCTCTTGCCCGCGTATGCTCCCCACGCGGTCCATTCGACCGCGAGTCCTGCGGCGGCGCCTGTCACCTGCCTGTCGTACAGCTCCCCGCGCACCTCGATACGGCCGGACAGCGACGCGCCCGGGCCCAGCCACCCACCCGCAAGCGTTTCCTCAGTTCCTTCGCAGTGTGGGCGCTCTGTGGTCTGCTCACGAAGGGACGCCGCCCGAGCGTGTCTGAAAGATCGTGTAAGTCCGTGATGTGACAGGCTGGCCGAGGCCCAGCCCTGGAGCCTTGACCAGCCGGGACGGACGGACATGGCA
>NZ_JBIAXT010000067.1:0-14886 GCF_042896945.1 Streptomyces sp. NPDC001222 | reverse complement strand
CAAGGAGGCCAATAGCCTCGGCCTGACGCTCCGCTTCGAACCGATCCAAGCCGCCTGACCTGGGCAGCGCACTTCATTTTCGTGTCAGACCCCGACGGAACACCGGGAGCCGACCAATTGAGGCTCAGGAGACGTTGACTGCGGTGTCGTCGATGACGAAGGAGGTCTGGTTGGTGTAGTCCTCGGTGCCGGTGAACTTCAGCGTGACGCTCTGGCCGGCGAAGCTGGACAGGTTGAAGGACTTCTGGACGTATCCGCCGGCCGCGTTCAGATTGGAGTACGTCGCCAGTGTGGTGGAGTTCGCCTGGACGGTGAGCTTGTCGTAGGCGGTGGTGGTGCTGGTCTCGGCGGTGTCGATGTGCAGGTAGAGGGAGAGGGTCGCCGTGCAGCCGGCCGGGATGGTCACCGACTGAGACAGGGTGTCGGTGTGGGTGGAGCCGTAGCCGTCCAGCCAGGCGTCCCAACTGCCGGTGTGCGGGGGCTCGGCCGAGGTGTTGCTGATGACGCCGGAACCCGTGGTCCACGGTGCGGCGGTGCCCGTCTCGAAACCCGGGTTGCCGATCAGCTGGGCGGGGGTGCAGTTGCCGCCACCCGCGGGATTCACCGTCCACGTGAAGGACGTGCTGCCAGAAGGGCCGGTGCTGTCGTGCGCGGTGACCGTGACACTGTACGTGCCAGCCGTCGTGGGCGTACCCGAGATCACCCCGCTGTTGGAGTTCTCCGACAGACCAGGCGGCAGGCCGGTCGCCGAATAACTTAGCGTCCCACCCGCGGTGTCGGTCGCGGAAATAGGCAGCGAGACCGCCGTACCGACCGTGCCGGACTGGCTGCCGGGGCTGGTGACCGTGACGCTGCCGCCCGTGCCGGTACCGAACTGCACGTCCAGCACGCTGTGCAGTTCGATGGCGTTGGGGGCGACCCCGGTCTGGCCGTGGTTGAAGTCGAAGAAGCCCACGCCGGTGAGGGTGACGGGCACGTTTGCCGTCTGGAAGCTACCGGTAGCCGTGTACTTCGCGTCGAACTCGCCGCGCGCCTTCTGGATGCTGGACAGCAGCGGGCTGCCGACGCCGACGCACGCAGAGTCCGGGATCTCGCCGATCATCGTGTGCCCGGAGCCGTCGCTGAGGACCAGGTGGTAATCGGAGTCGGCTTCGAGCTTGTACTGCGTCAGCGTCGCTTGAAGCCGGTAGACGGTGGTCTCCGTCGGCTTCACCCGGTTGTTGGCCGGGAGCGAGGACGGGGCGGGGAGCGCGTCGAGGGACGCGATGGTGGTCGAGGTGGTGGACTGTAGGTTGATCGACCCGGCATCGGCGTCGGTGCCGGTCTTCACCGACCACCGCTCCACACCGCAACTTCCCGTAGTGGCAGCGCTCTTGGCGACCACGTCCTCGTGTTCCTCGGCGTCGGGAGTTGAGTGATAGCGCGCTCCGGCGCTGCTGCTGGTGGCGGTCAGGGACAATACCGTCGCGAGCGTGGCGGCCAGGGTGGCCGCCAGGTAAATCCACCATCTGTTCTTCTTGAGCACGGAGATACTCCCGGAGGCGCGGGGGCGGTCCGGCAGCCCAGAGCCGTGGAACTTGGGGGCCGCCGGTGGGCATCTGTGCGTGTGCTGTGCGTGGTGGAACTGCCCTGAAGTGTGACGAGCCCCTGGTTGACACGCATAGACCCATCACGTAAACAACTGGCCGCGTACGGTCAAGAATTGGCCAGCCTGCGGCCTGGGTCGGAGGGACCTGCGAAGCGGCCCAGCATCCACTCGCTGCGCAAACTGCCCGACGGACGGTTCACCACCCGTCTGTGACCTGACCTGCCGCCCGATGCTGCACGGCGCGCGCGGGCGTAACCACGGTGCCCCGGGCAGCCGTTAGATTTGTACGACGAAAACCAATGCACGCGCCGAGGGCACCTACTCAAGGCGGGGCGAAGGCGACCCTCGCAGTCTGATGACCGCTGTGCGTCTATGCGCAGGTTGGAAACTCCTGCCATGGACCTGATGGAGATGCCTCTCCCTCCGAGGCGGTGCAGGCGTCTGACGTGGTCATCACCATGGGCTGCGGGGACACCTGCCTCGTCTTCCCGGGCAAGCGGTACCTCGACTGGCAGCTGGATGACCCGGCCGGCCAGGGCGTCGGCGCTGTCCGCCCGATCCGGGACGAGATCGAGCAGCGCGTACGCGGCCTGCTCGGTGAGCTCGGCCTCCCAGCCACGGCTGACGGCCGCCGGACCGGCCGTTAGTGAGGCTTGACCTTCGAGTCGGGTTGAAGGTTTACCGTCGGCGGTGTGACGACCTACCGCATCTCACAGCTGGCCGAGCGATCCGGTCTCCCGGCCACGACACTGCGTTTCTACGAGAGCGCCGGACTGCTGCCGGCTGGGCGCACCGCCTCCGGATACCGCGTCTATGGCGAGGACGCGGTGGAGCGGCTGGCTTTCATCTCTTCGGCGAAACTGCTGGGCCTGGCGCTGGAGGAGATCCGCGACCTGCTGGAGATCCGCCAGGCGGGCGTGTGCGCCTCGGTACGGGCCCGGATGCTGCCGCTGATCGCCGACCGGATCGCGGACACCGACGGCCGGATCGCCGAGCTGCTCGCCTTCTCCGCCCACCTGGCTGCAGTCCACATCGAGTTGTCCGGCCCGGCGCCCGATGGCGCATGCGGCCCGGACTGCGACTGCACCACGACCAGCACCCCGCAGGCCGGGCCAGTGCTGGTAACGCTCTCACCGACCCGCCCCGCTGCCGACCGGACGGTAGGCCCGGATCCGGAGGAGTGGCGGGATGCCCCGGTCGCCTGCACCCTCGGCGGCGCCGAGCTCGGCGAGCGAACCGAGCAGTGGCGCGCGCTGGTGGAGAAGGCCGAACAGCGCGAGGAGATCACCGACGGGCTGCGGCTGTCCTTCCCGCCGGACGTCGAGCTCGCCGGACGGCTCGCGGCGCTTGCCGCGGCCGAACAAGGCTGCTGCGCGTTCTTCGACTTCACCTTGCACCTGACCCCCAGCGCCATCCAGTTGAACGTGCGAGCACCCGAGAACGCCGCCGGGATGCTGGCCCATCTCTTCGGAGCACCCGCATGAGCCCGTCGTCCTCCCGCCCGTTCCGCACCTGGGGCACCCTCGGCGCCGGCGCGGCCGCCCTGGCCGCCTGCGCGGTGTGCTGCGTGGGCCCCCTCCTGGCGGTGCTCGGCGGCATCGGCGTCACCTCGGCGATCGGGGCCCTGTGGATGCCCGCCCTCGCGGTGCCTGCCGTGGCCGCCGGAGTGGGATTCTTCGTCGTGCGCCGACGTCGCGCGGTGTGCCGCACCACCCCGGCCCGCGCCGATCTCGGCATGCCCAGCGTCGGTCCGCCGCCCAAGGACAGCGCACCGATGCACTGAGGACTACAGATGCCGCCGGTGTCCGCGCCGGCGGGAGGGCCTGTGTGGATGCGCATGCGGCTGCCGCCGGGCAGCCGGTACGAGGGCGAAGGAGCAGTCCGGGTGCCTGAGCAGGGGCTGCAGGGCCTGGTCGAACGGATGGAACACCACCAGGTCGCGATCTACCTCGCGGCGATGGCCGCCGGAGGACTGCTGGGTCGGCTCGCCCCGGACGCCGGCCCAGGGCTGGAGCACGCCATCAACCCCGTCCTCGGCGCCCTGCTGTTCGTCACCTTCCTCCAGGTCCCGGCCGCCGAACTGGTCTGCTCGCTGCGCGACGGCCGGTTCCTGACCGCGGCGCTGGTGGTGAACTTCGTAGTGGTGCCGCTGGTCGTCGCCGGGATGATCGCCTTGCTGCCCGCCGACCAAGCCGTCCGGCTCGGGTGCTACTGGTGCTGCTGTGTCCGTGCGTGGACTACGTGATCGTCTTCTCCAGGCTGGCCGGCGGATCCAGCCGCCGCCTGCTGGCCGCCACCCCGCTCCTCCTCGTCGCGCAGATGCTGCTGCCGGGGTTCCTGTATCTCTTCATGGGCCCGGGCCTTGCCGACATCGTCGAGATCGGCCCGTTCCTCGAAGCCTTCCTCGCCCTGATCGTCATCCCGCTCGCGCTCGCCTGGGCCCTGCAGGCGTGGGCCGTGCGCCACCCGGCCGGGCAGAAGGTCTCCGACGCGGCGACGACCACGATGGTGCCGCTGATGGCCGCGACCCTGCTGAGCGTGGTCGCCTCCCAGGTCCCTAAGCTCGGCGACAGCCTGAGCGACGTCGCGTCGTTTGTCCCTTTCTACGTGCTGTTCCTGGTCGTGATGGCCTTCGCCGGGAAGGCCATCACCCGGCTCTTCCATCTGGACACCGGTGCCGGACGGGCCATCGTCTTCACCGGCGGGACCCGCAACTCCCTGGTCGTGCTGCCCCTGGACCTCGCCCTGCCTGATCCGCTCGCGGTGGCTGCGGTCGTCGTCGTCACCCAAATCCTCGTCGAGGTCCTCGGCATGGCCGCCTTCGTCCGGCTCATCCCACGCCTGATCCCGGCTGACCAGCGCACGCAGGACGCACCCGTCGCGCCCTGAGACGCGGCCAGCAGTGAACGGCGTCATCACCCGCCGCCGCGGCCCGCCGGCCCGGGCGCCGCCGCCTCCGCCGAGCTGGCTCCTCGCACCCGCAGCCAGGCGGGCTCGCTCCCCCTGATGATCGCCACCGGCATCGGCCTGCACAACTTCGCCGAGGGCCTGGCCATCGGTAACTCCGCCACCCAGGGACGCCCGTGACACCCGCTGTTGGCTGCGGGCTGTCATGGCGGGGTGGGCCGTGTCAAAGGACAGCGCGGAGTCGGCGGTCCTGCTGCTGAGTGAACTGGTCAGCAATGCCGTTCTGCGCGCCCGGAACACCTGGCGCGTTCTGGTCACCGCCCAGTTGCGGTGTGGCCTGCTGGAGTGCGAGGTCGAGGACCCGAGCTGAGGACCCGGGCGCACCGAACACAATGCGGCAGAGGGCGGCGCACCAACCCGTCTCGAGCTGGTCGGTGGTGAGGCCGCACCCCTGCGGGGCAGCCTGACGCCGGACACCGCCGTCGAGGATCCTACTGAGTCCGGCCGAAGGATACCCCTGCTGAACGCGCTCGCCGGCGCGCGAGGCGTCCGCCACCACGGCCGGGGAAAGAGCGTCTGGTTCGTGCTGCCGACCCGCCCCAACTCCGTCGCCGCGGTCGCGGCCAGGCCCCCTGGCAGCTTTGCTGACGGCCGTATCCCCGGCCACGTCGGCCGGTCCGCCTGAGGCCGCAGGCCCCGAACGAGCATCAGAATGACGCTTTCGCGGTACCACCGGATGGCGTCGCACCCGGCAGCACACTTACGGGAAGCGGCAGGTTGGTCACCACGAACTGGTTCAAAATGTCGTCGCGATCCATGAACATGATCTGGCTACGCTTCGCCGCGTCCAACGCGTTGCCCAGCCAGTTGCGTGCAGCCTTGGTGATCTCCCCGCCGGCCACGATGAACGCATGGTCGACGAGGACGCGCCGGTTGGTCTCGGGGTCGAAGATCTCGTGCGCCAGCATCATCAGAGCCTGATTGTGGATCTCAGCGATGTTGGCATTGCCCGCCCTGGACTTTCCGGTGGCGTCCAGTTTCCCGCGCTTCACCTGGATGCCGAAGTACAGGAAGTGCTGGGTCGGCAGGGTGTCACGCATCCAGATGTCCTTGCCGTACTCCAGCGCCTTGTCCCGGTGACCGGCTGCAGTGATCCGGTGGAAGCCCAGTTGACGGAAGAGTGGCAGCAGCACCTCCTCAATGAGTGCATCCTCGCTGCACGTGTCCAGGAACGCAGCAAGTGCTGTACGCCGCTGCATCTCAGCGGCGGTCAGAGGACGATGCGGGTTCTTGGCCAACATCGAGACAGTGTTCGTTCCGATGTGCCGCAGGTAGCAGTGCTTATCCTCCCCGTAGAAGGCTTCGAACCCTTCCCGGGCAAGCGCATTGTTCAGCAAGCGCAGGGCATTGGGCCGGTCGAGACCCTCATTGAGGGCATCCGCCGGACTCATCAGGTGGTCGATCACCCTGCAGAAGGACTCCGGTGGGTGTGAAGGCCCCTCGTGCGGCTCCGCCAACAATTGTTCCAGCACTCCAGCGACCCAGCGGTGCCGCGTCGAACCGTCGTGCTCGAATTCCATGTCGAGTTCCGCGAAGAACTCGGTGATGTAGCTGCTCGAGCGATACGGGAAATATGCAGGCTCGGCCTCAGCTTGAGGATCTGCCGCACCGAGGTTTCCGCAAATGAGGTCGCCGAGCATTTCTAGCGTTCGCTTTCTGAACTTCACGACGCCCTCCCCAGAGCCGCTCCCCCAGCCACCGCGTGCGGACTATTGTGCCCTGTCACCGCAGAACGTCCGGCACGTACGACCAAGCCCGGTTTCGTCACGGGTGCAGCATCAACGGTGGCCACGACGTCACACATCCACCGACTGTCGGCATACCGCCGAGCCCGCCCGAGCAGTGCACACCGCGCCTCACGGATGATCCCTGTCTTGCTGGCTGCGATCGCAAATCCAGCGTCGCCGAGCGCATCGCAGGAACACCAACTGCATGAGGAGCCGAGCGCGTCATGCGCGCAAGCACAGTCGAGCTCGAGACGAAGCCCCACCGGAGTGCTCCGGTGGGGCTTCGTCTCGTGGCTCCGGGCAGAGGCCCCGCCAGCATGCTCCCCGGCGCGGCATTGCCCTATCACCGCCCTGTCACAGGCGCTGTCACAGGACGCCCCTATAACGTAGGGGTGCGGAGGACCGGTCTGACCAGGTTGAAGACCTCGCGGGCTGCGTATCGCTTGAGGCATCGGATGATCTCGCGTCGGGTCTTGCCCTCCTGCGTGCGGCGTTCGTAGTACGCCTGGGTACGGGGGTCGTGGCGTAGGCGGGTGAACACAATGCGGTGCAGGGCAGCGTTGGCCTGCCGGTCGCCGCCGTAGTTGAGCCGACGCGTGCTCCGACGGCCCGACGAATACTCGACGGGGCTGACCCCACATAGAGCGGCGAAGGACGCCTCAGTGTTCAGCCGCTCGGGGTTGTCCCCCATGGTGATCAGCAAGGTGACTGCGCTGTCCGGGCCGATGCCCACCGGTACGAGTAGCTGTGGGGCGTGGTGTTCGACGAGCTGGGTCAGGCGTTGGTTCAGCTCATCGATCTGCCCGGTGAGCTGTTCGATGCGCTCGGCGAGCATTCTCAGGGTCATGTGGGTGGCCTGGGCCACCGCGTTCTCGCCGTCCTCGCCGTCGCCTGGCCCGAGGCGTGTGCAGGTGCGGAACAGCTCGCGGTTGCCCAGGCTGGAAAGTCGTTCCCGCAGTGCGGGATCGGCGATGACCAGGACGGCTTTGAGCTGGTTGATCGCCTGGGTACGGGCCTTGACCGCGGAGTCCTTGGCGAGCTTGAAGATCCGGGCGCTGTGCACCGGACCGTCGCCGGACTTGGCCCGGGCCCGGGCGCGGCCACTGAGCACGGCTCGCGCGGCGGCCTGAGCGTCAAGCGGATCCGACTTCCCCAGCAGCCGGCGGGCCGAGCGGTCGGGCCGGTTCACTTCGAAGACCTGAATCTGCTGGGCCAGCAGGTAGCGGGACAGGCCCGCGCCGAAGGTGCCGGTGCCCTCCACACCGGCACGGCGCACCGTACCCCGCTTGCGGGCCCACACGAGCAACCGCCGGTAGCCGGCCGCCGTCGCCGGAAAGGACTCCGTTCCCAGGATCTTCCCGAGCGGGGAGATCACGGCGGCAACATGCACCTCGCCGTGCGTGTCCACGCCCAGTACGACCTCGCGCCGAACGGGCGGATCCGTGCTCGAGGAGGTGCTGTGCTGTCGGGTCGTCATGATGGTTCGCCTCCGACGTGGGTGACGTGCTGGCTGGGGTGGATGGCACCGGCCTGCTCGGGCGGTCTGAACCGTGATGGCGCCTGAAGATCGGCAAGGCCCCTGACTTGTTGAATCGAGCCCAGATGCTCGGTCTGCAGCCGTAGCGTCCAGGGTGTCGGTCGGCACGGGCCCGCAGTGCCCCTTGCCGCCCTCGGGCTGGCTCACCAATAGCGTGCCGTCGCCGGCCGACACCCGCGCGGTGTGGCTCGACAGAGGCATGAAGGTGACACGGTGACTTCAAGTCAGGGTGCCCACCGCACTCCCCTTCCTGACTCATCGAGTGCGAGGGCAGCAGCCTGTGATCCTGATCGGTGTCGATCCCCATAAGTCGTCCCACACCGCCGTCGCAGTTGACGCCGCAGGCCATCAGGTGGCCCAGCGCCGGTTCGTCGTCAATGCCGGAACCTTCCGCCAGCTGATGGGCTGGTGCGAGCAGTGGCCCGACCGTCGTTTCGCGATCGAGGGTGCCGGCGGCCTGGGCCGCTCGCTCGCCCAGCAGCTGGCCGCCGCGGGCGAGAACGTGGTCGACGTGCCCTCCACCCTGTCGGCCCGGGCCCGGCTGCTGGCCACCGGAGGAGACCGCAAGACCGACGCCAAGGACGCTCTCCACGTCGCCCAGGTCGCCCTCTTCCGCCCCGACCTGCGTCCTGTGACTCGGGAGGACCAGACGACCATCCTGCGGCTGCTGACCGAGCGTCGAGACGACCTGGTCCACGAGCGCACCCGCGTCCTCAACCGACTCCACGCCGTCCTGCGTGATCTCCTGCCCGGCGGTGCCCCCACCGCGCTGTCGGCCGACAAGGCTGCCGCTTTGATGAAGGGGATCCGGCCGCTCACGGCCACCGACAACTGCCGCCGGGACATAGCCCGTGACCTGCTGGCCGACCTGCGCAGACTGGACCGGCAGGTCAAGGACAACGAAGCGGAGATGCGCGAAGCCGTCGCCGCGACTCGCACCACGCTCACCGCCCTGCCGGGCCTGGGCACCGTGCTGGCCGCGAAGGTCATCGGTCACATCGGGGACATCAGTCGGTTCCCCACCGAGCACCACTTCGCCAGCTACACCGGCAGCGCACCCCTGGACGCCTCCAGTGGCAACAACGTCCGCCACCGGCTCAACGCCGGCGGCAACCGCGCGCTGAACTCTGTGTTGCACACGATCGCCGTCTGCCAGATCCGCGGCGGCGGGCGCGGGCAGGACTACTACCTCCGCAAGATCAGTGAGGGGAAGACACCTTCGGAAGCCCGAAGGGCCCTCAAACGACGTCTGTCCAACGTGGTCTACCGGATCATGAAACGAGACCACCGGAACCACCTTGCTCAAGCCGCTTGACACACAGAGGCGCTATTGGGACACGCCCTGTGGCTCGGTACCAGCAGTCGCCATCCCGCAACGACAGTCGACAAGCCTGTGACTGGACACTTCGGTCATAGATCTCATGAGTCAGACCCCCGTCCGGGACGGCACTGCGCCACCGTCCCATCGATTCCGGCACAACGGCGTGACTCGATCACTGCCGGATGGCTTCGAACGAACCGGCGCTCAACCTGGCCTGGACCGGCTGACAGTACGTTGACTCTTCGTCCACTCGTGACCGACCTTGACGGACAGCCGTGTGGTCCGCCATCCCGGCAGTCCTTCGTCGGCCATGGCAGGAACGCCCTCAGACCCTCCCTTGTAAGCCGCTGGCCACAAATCCTGTAGGCACTGCGCGAGATCCTCGCCGGCTTCCCCTCGACTCGGCCACGAGGTGGATGCCTAGGCGGTCCCGGCCGAACTTCACGACGAGTGGCCGGTCTTCGATACCTCTCCGAAGGCTCCATGGCCGACTCCTCAATCCGAAACCCACTGAGGACGGTGGACCGTGCGATGAGGCAACGCTCAGGACCTGGCAAGTCGCCTCATCACCACGGCTGCGGCCACTGCGGCGAAGAGCAGGGCCGCACGGGGCGGCCGTGGACGTCATCGGCGTGGAACCCCGTCAGATCCTCTGCTGTCCCGGTCCGCCCCACCACCACGCCTCGGTCGTCCAGCACCGCGACTGCCGGCCGTCCAGGGCGGACATCCCGGCCAGGACCGGCACCAAAGACAACTCGTAGCTGCTTGGGAGGCGCCTACCGAGTCGGCGTCTTCACCATTCACTGGGTGATCCATAACGCTGGCTTCCTGGTAAGAGCCCTGCGGCTACGAGAGACCGACACGCGCGGACGACCCCTGGCGCGCGCGGCTCGCCGACGGGTCACAGGGCACCGGCCCTGGCGGGCAGGTCCTGTTCGGCCCAGACGACCTTGCCGTCCGTTGCGCAGCGGGAGCCCCACCGGCGCGAGAGCTGGGCGACCAGGTGGAGGCCGCGGCCGTGCTCGTCGAGATCGCCGGGATGGCGGGGGCGTGGCTGGCCGGTGTTGCTGTCGAAGACCTCGCACGTCAGCACTCGGTGCTGGATGAGCCGTAGGCGGCTGGGTCCGCCACCGTGGCGGATGGCGTTGGTGACCAGTTCGCTGACGATCGATTCCACGGGCGTCACGAGCGGCTCCAGTCCCCATTCCCTGAGCTGACGGGCGGCCAGGTGCCGGGCTGTGGTGACGGTGACCGGTTCGTTCGGCAGGTCCCAGGAGGCGACCTGGGTGGGCTCGAGCGCGCGGGTCCGGGCAAGGAGCAAGGTGACATCGTCGGCCGGCGTGTGACTCCGCAAGGTCTCCATCACTCGCGAGCACATGTCCTCCGGGGATGCGCCCGGCTGTGCCAGGGCGGCGCCCAGGCGGCGCAGGCCGGTGTCGATGTCCTCGTCCCGGGACTCGACCAGGCCGTCGGAGTAGAGGGCGAGCACGCTTCCTTCGGGCAGTTCCAGTTCCACGGACTCGAAGGGGACCAGGCCGAGGCCGAGGCCGAGCGGGGCTCCGGCGGGCAGGTCGGGGACGGTGACCCGGCCCTGTGCGTCGACGATCAGGGGCGGTGGATGCCCGGCCCGCGCCATGGTGCACCGCCGGGTGACCGGGTCGTAGACGGCGTACAGACAGGTGGCGCCCACCACCGCGGGGGCCTGGTCGGTGTCGTCGGCGTCCTCGTCGTTCAGTCGCCGGACCGTGTCGTCGAGGTGCGTCAGCAGTTCGTCGGGGGGCAGGTCGAGGTCCGCGAGCGTGCGCACGGCGGTGCGTAGCCTGCCCATGGTCGCCGCGGCGTTGAGGCCGTGTCCGACCACATCGCCGACGACGAGGGCCACCCGGGCGCCGGACAGCTCGATCACGTCGAACCAGTCACCGCCCACGCCGTGGTCCATGTCGGCGGGGACATAGCGCGAGGCGACCTCGACGGCGGCACCGACCTGCACTCGATGGGGAAGCAGGTCGCGTTGCAGGGTGAGGGCCGCGGTGCGCTCGCGCGCATACCGCAGGGCGTTGTCCAGGCTGAGCGCGGTCCGGGTGACGAGCTCCTCGGCGAGGAGCAGGTCGTCCTCCTGGAACGGCGTTTGTTCCTCGGAGCGGCCGAACAGCGCCAGTCCCAGCACGCAGCGCCGCGCACGGATGGGCACGACCAGCAAGGAGTGGACGCCGCTGTCCCGCACCTTCTGCGCCCGCACCGGGTCGTGGTCGACCCACGGACCGGCCTGGGTGTCGAGCACCGGCTCCAGGTGAGACCTGCCCGTGCGCAGGGCGACGGCGAACGATGAGCTCGGGTGGGTGTGGATCACCTCTTCCCGCACCCACGGCAACTCCAGGAGTCCCAGGTCGATGGAGGCCACGCCGGCACGCCGCAGCAGCGGCGGGCGGCCGCTCGTCGTGCCGATCCGTGCCGAGGGTTCCACGCCAAAGGGAACCGACTCGACCAGATCGACGAGGGCGTGGTCGGCCAGCAGGGGCACGGCGAGCTCGGCCAGTTCCTGCCCGGTCTGCATGACGTCGAGGGTGCTGCCGATGCGCGTACTCGCCTCGCTGAGGATGGCAAGGCGTTCGCGCGCCCGCCGGTTCCCGGTGACATCCACGGTCATGGAGCACACTCCCATTGCCGTGCCGTCCGCGTCCTGGAGGCAGAAGAACGAGGCCGAGAACGCATGTTCACGGCGCCCGTCCGACAGCGGCCACGCCCGGTATTCGTGGACCATGGTGGTACCGCTCTGCAGCACCTGCTGCATCACCACCTCGAGCGCTTCGGCCTCCACGGCGGGCAGCGAGTCCTTCAGACGGCGTCCGAAGCGCCGGTCACGGGGAATGCCGTCGTGGCGCTCCATGGCGTCGTTCACCCAGGTACAGCGCAACTGTGGGTCATACACCACGATGCCGATCGGTGCATGGGCAAGGAGCGACTCCCGCACCGGTCCGTTGGCAGGCTCCGAGGACAGGGCGCCTATGTCGGTCACGGATACCAGCCACCGGGTGTCGGCGTCCTGTCCCCACAACAGCGAGACCCGCAGCGACATCTTGAGCGTGTGGCCGTCGCGGTGGCGGACCGCGGCGGTGCCGGACCAGCCACTTTGGGCACGGCGCTGCTCGGCGGACAGCGAAGCCATTCGGGCCTCCTCAGGGGGCGGTAGCACGTGCGCGGCGGATCGGCCCACCACTTCCGCAGCCGAGTACCCGACAAGTCGCTCAGCGGCCTGCGTCCACGCCGCCACCGTCCCGTCCGCATTGATCACCGCTATCGCCGAGTCCGGTATCTCGCCGGGGCTCACCGGCTTGGCGAGTGGCGTGTGGTCGGTATGCGTCATCGTGGTTGATCCCCTTCAGTTCGGAGGTGAGGGAGTGCCGGCATGCGGGCGCGGCCGCCCGGTCTGTAGCCGTGGTGGACGGTGATGGGCAGGAGGCGGAGACCCCGGGCGGAGCGGGAGCCTTGCGGTGCAGCGGGCGACCTCCGCCGCTGCCCCGTGACCCGCAGCCCGGCATCCGTCACCTTTGCACCATTTTGCCCACTTCTGATGAAATAGTCAGATACGATCGATTCATCGTCAAGGCCCCGAAACTGATCGTTCAATCAAATGTGGCCATGCAGTGCGACGGGGGAGGCGAGGCGGCCTCTGTCGCCGCTGCAATCGCTGGCCCCTGGGCGGCGAGGTTCAGGCTGGACAATTCGCAGCGGAAACGCGATGATGAATTCATCAGAACTGGTGACCTTGCGTGCGGTGTATGCCGATGTCAGCCTCACCCAGGAATCGTTTCGAACGCCGTCGGGCCGAGACCCGGCAGGCACTCGTCCGCGCCGCGCGGCAGCTCCTGGGCGATTCGGGCGATACGAGCGCCAGCATCCGGACCATCGCGGAGCTCGCCGACGTGGGCTTCGGCTCGTTCTACAACCACTTCACGTCCAAGCCGGACCTGTTCGACGCAGCCGTGGCCGATGCCCTGGAGGAGTTCGCCCGAGCCGTCGACAAACATCTGTACGGCGTCGACGACCCCGCCGAGCGCCTCGCCGCCGCTACGCGGCTCAGCGCACGCATGGCCAGCTCACACCCGGAGATCATGCGGATTCTCTGCCACAGCGAGCTCGGCCGCATATGCGCCGGCTGCGGACTGGCTCCGCGCGCGAGACACGACGTGGAGCAGGGCATGACTTCTGGCCGCTTCACCGTGGTCGACCCGATGATCGCCTTGACCGTGCTGAACGGCAGCCTGCTGGCGCTCCTGCAGCTCTGGTCCCATCAGCCCGAGGCCGACAGGGATCATGCAGCCGCAAAGATGGCCGAGATGCTCCTGCACATGCTTGGCGTCTCCGCGGACGAGGCCCGTGACCTCGCCCGGCGGCCCCTTCCCGCTGCGGCGTGAAGACGATGTGCTGTCTGCCGACGACGCGGCTTCACAATTGGATGGACAGGCGGCAGGGGCCGCGGAGCATGGCGTTCTGGCGGTAGAGGCGGGTCCTCGACCAGGCGGGCGCTGCCGAGGTGGGGAAGCAGCGCGCTGAGCGCGATGTATGCCTCGATCCGGGCCAGGGGTCCGCCGTAGCAGAGGTGGATACCGCTGCCGAAGCCGAGGTGTTGGTGCCTGGGCGGGTGGGGTCGAACCGGTCGGGCTCGTGGAACCGCATGGGGTCGCGGTCGCCTGATGCCAGCACCAGAATGACGGACGCGTGTTGCGGGATCTTGGTGCCGGCGACGTCGATATCGGCGTGCGGAATGCGCTCGCGCATGTGGACCGGGGGCTCGTTACGCAGCAGTTCCTCCACTGCTCGCGGCAGCAGTTCGGGGTCGCTGCGCAGCCGGTCCAACTGCTCGGGATGCGGTGAAGCCCTCCTCGCGCAGCGCCTCCGCGGCTCTCAACCCGGCCAGCGACGCGCCGACGATCACGATACGGCCGTCTTTCAGGTCACCGGGCACCGGTGCTCACCTCTTCCCCGAGGAGGATCGCCTGCACCGGGCACGCCGCCGCGGCCTGACGTACCCGCTCCACCTGGTCGTCCGGGACGGCCGTGGCGTACAGCAGCCCCTCCTCCCCGTGCAGCTCGAACACCTCAGGGGCGAGGAACACGCACTGCGCATACCCCTGACAGCGTGTGAGGGCGACAACGGTCCGCATCTCCACCACTTCTTCCTCCGCTGTCACACCCCCCTCCTCTCCAGCATGAGGCCAGAGCTGAGTGCCTACATGCCTGTGATGGAGAGCTGGTATTCGGGCCGGCAGGGTGAGGGGGAAGGAGACGAACTCCCGGCAACCACCTTCCAGTTGCTGAGAAGCGTGCAGGTACATCCCTTCGGTCAGGTGGTCCGAGTGACCCGAGTCACTGTCACCGCCGCCCCATTTCCATACGTCGTATGGTTATCCTGGCAGGGCGATTCCATACAACGTACGGAACTGCTGGACGGACAACGCCACACAACGCCAGGCGCTACACATCGCCTGCAAAAGCAGCCGTTGGCGCAGATCGCACCAACCGGAAGGAAAGATCATGAAGAAGCTCACGAAGCGGATTGCTGTCGCCGTTTCCTCCGTGGCGGTCGCGGGTGTCGCCGTTGTCGGTGCCGGGGGCACCGCTTCGGCCGCGACTCCCGCCTCCGTACACGCCCAGCGGTCGGCCGAGGTCAACCCCGCCGACTACCGCTGGGACCACGGCGTGGGCTACCTGATTGAGCAGGGCTACTGCTGGGACGGAAAGCGTG
>NZ_JBIAXT010000066.1:0-16620 GCF_042896945.1 Streptomyces sp. NPDC001222 | reverse complement strand
GACGTGCGGTATTGCGCGTTCGCCCGCATCACACGCCGGTGTACTGATCACCGGTCTGCCTGACCAGCGAGACTGAAGAAGCCCACGGCTCTGACCAGTTCGGAAGCCGTGGGCTTCTGTCATCGTTGGTCGGCGTCGGGCGACCTCGCACGGCCCAGAGACGGCTCAGCGTCGTCCTGGGCATCCGCTGATAGGTGGTTGCGTAGCGCGTGCCGGCATCGGCACCAAGGGGACGCTACGGGGTGGGGTCGGTTGCTGTGGTTGCTGTATCCGGCTGCTGTACAGCAGGATCCCGGTGGGTCACTCTCAAGACCCACGGCCACAGCAAGTGGCCGGCCCAGTTCTCCAGAGCGCCGGCTGCATTGTGTGAGGGGCGGGGATCGATGGAGCAATCGCAGGTCGCAGCTATATCGCCGGAGCGCGTCCGTTACCGGTTGACGCGCCTCCAATGCTTGCTGTCCATGCTGCCCGGCATCATCGTCGTGGCCTTCCAGGTCTTGCTCTGGTTGGACGGTGGACCGTCTGCGCCCGTGCTGGTCTCGGAACTGCTCGTGTGGGGTGTCCTGCCGATCGCCTCGCGGCTCTTCGGGGTCACTCTCACGCCGTCGGCGGCCATCGTGCATAACCTCGGCCGACGGACCATCCCGTGGTCGAGCGTCCAAGCAATCCAGATCGAGTCTCTCTTCGGAAGCCGGACCGTCGTGATCTACGAAGCGGGTGGCCGCCGTACCCGCCTGAGGGCGCCGATCAGCGCGTTCCTCAACCGGGATCGCAGCTTCGAGGAGAAGTTCCACACCATCGGTAGGTGGTGGCTGGATCACCGCGGCCCGGACTGGGCTCCTGTCCCGCCGCCGGGGGCACAGTGGGGTGGCCCACCGGTGTCCAACGAGAACCCTTACGCCCCTCCCGCGTAGTCAGCAACTGATCCACGCCCCTGCGGGCGGCACAGACTTGAAGATCTGGCCTCATCCTGATCAGGTCGCTCACAGGGGTCTGCCGACATCGACCAACCGCCCCCGTGGCCCCGGTCGATCGTTCACCGGGATCCGGCCTCGATCACAGTTGTTCGTGCTTGTTGGTGTCAGCCCGCGATGGCCACGCCGACAACCGCCACCGCCAAGCCAAGGAAGATCAATGGCCAGCGGTTGCGGGGCGAGTGGCTCCCGTACGCCTCACCCCTGAAGCGGATCTGAAGCGGGGTTGATGCCATAGGACTGCAAGGGCCTGCGGGGCGCGTCAGAAAGCGGGTGGGAGATCTGCCGTCGACCCACACACCGTGGAGCGGGCGTGGTTCCTGGCGTCCAGGAGGAGCGCGCACTGTACGAACGACTCCCGCGCCGGGATGATGCCGGCGGCGGCCGGACGGGCCCAGTTCGTCCTGGCCGTCGAGGTGGGTCACGCCATGCGGCATCTTGGCCGTGGCAAGCCGTGGTGATGTGAAGCAGAGTGTTTGCAGGGGAGTGAGGAAGAAGCCAGAGCGGGAGGGGGAACAGGAGGGCGATTGTGACAGTCCTCGCGATCTTTCTCTTCGTCATCGGGACGCTCCTGGTCCTCATCGGGGCCCTCTTGATCCTGATCGGGACGTTTCTCATCACCCTCGGGGCGACCTTGATCCTCACGGGGCTGGCCCTGATTGCCGTAGGCGTGTTCTTGCTGATCCGGAGACTCCTCGGACGTGGTCGAACGCGATCTCACTCCTGGTGAACCTGAGGGCGGCCCCCGACACAGCCACAACTGATCAACGGCGGCCGTGACCTGCGGCTACCCAAACGATCAATGCTGTGACCTGCCGCTGAGCCGTCGACAGTCGTCGTACTCGGGTGATCCGACAACGCGGCGAGGTGCCGTGCCCGGGGGCACCTCCCAGCCGCCAGGCTGGGGGAGTCGCGCGCCCGGCGGGAATTGTCCGACATCCCTAGCCGGGCGCACGCGGAACGGGGGCGCGGTGAAGGGTCACCTGTGCTTCCCGCTGCCCTTGCCGCTGCTCGCCCGGCCGTTTCCGGCCGCGTTGCCCGCTCCGTGACGGCCGTTCCCGTGCCGACCGGGGTTCGCGGCGGTCCCCGCCGGCCTGCCGGTCCTGCCCGGTGCGGCTGCCGTCCGGGCGAGCTGCTCGGCGCAGTACGCGGCGACCTTGTCCGTCCCGCCCGCAGCCGCCACGAGCCGCTGCCAGGCCGTCGCGTCGAGCGCCTTGCCGCGGTTCTTGACATGTTCGTAGGCCCGGCAGTGGGCCTCGGTGTCCTTGGCGGTGGCCGGTCCGTTCCGCGGCCCGAGGGCGCCGGAGGGCGACGGCGAGGTCGCGCCGCCCGGCCGGGCGGGGGCGACCGCAGACGGGCGCGCGGTCTCCCGGCCGGTCTCGGCGCGGTCCCGGGACGGGCCCGCCGAGCCGACGACCGCGACCGCGACACCGCCGAGGGCGAGGCTCGCGAACACCACGCCGAACGTCGTCCTCACCGGGCGCCCGGCACTCCGCTCGGCGCGTGGCCGCCAGTCGTCCCGGCGCCGGGTGCGCGCCCGGAGCGCGCCTGCGCCGCGGGCGGCCCGGAAGGCGGCCACCGCCCGCCGCTCGGCCTCGGGGTCGAGTTCGCCTTCGCGTACGACCGTGGCCAGCGCTGTCTCCAGCGCGGAGTCGCCCCGCGCGTCCCACGGGCCGGACACGGCGCCGCCAGGGTGCGCAGGGCGACGGCCCGGGACTCCGTCGCCGCTCAGCCGTTCACCCATGTCCGCTTCCGTTCCTGTCCGATCCTGTCCGGCGTGTGCGATCCACTCGGCGTGGCACCCGGTGACGGTCCGCCTGTCCAGGGCCGCCGCCGTCGTCGTTCACTTCGACTCCCCCAGCGTCCGGGGAGCCTCGTCCGTCACACCCCCGCCCGTCTCGCTCGCGACGCCGAGTTGGCGGGCGAGACGTTTCAGTCCCCGGTGCGCGGCCGTGCGCACCGCTCCCGGGCGCTTGCGCAGGACGCGTGCGGCGGCGGGGCCGTCCAGGCCGACGACGACGCGCAGGAGCACGGCCTCGGCCTGGTCCTGCGGCAGCCCGCGGACCAGTTCCAGGGCCCGCTCGGTGGAGAGGGACTCCAGGGCCTGCTCATGGGTGCTGTGCGGGCCGGGCAGGTCCAGGACGTCCTGTTCGATCGCCCCCGGCCGGGGCCGGGCGCGCTGGCGGCGCAGATGGTCCAGTGCCCGGTGCCGGGCTATGGTCGCGGTCCAGCCGCGGAAGCCGGCCCCGTCCCCTTTGAACCGCCCCAGGTCGCGGGCTATCTCCAGCCAGGCGTCGGACGCCACGTCCTCCGCGTCGTCGCCGACGAATCCGCGCAGATAGCCGAGCAGGCCCGGTTGCACGATCCGGTAGGCGGTCGCGAAAGCGGCTTCGTCCCCGTCCTGGGCCCGCGCGACCGCCGCGCCCAATTCCCCGTCGTACGCCTGTACGTTCCGGGTCTGTCGTCCCTGGCCCAAGACTGTCCTCGTTCGCACCGGGTGCCGTCCGACGCGCTCCGGTCGCATCGACAGCCTCATGGTGACCAGCGTCGGTTCTCACAGATGTGTCACAACTCATCGGGCACCCTTCACGTCGCGCCGCCGCCCGTGCCGCGCGGCGGCCGGTGCCGAGGCGGACCGTCGGCAGGCCGGGCGCGGATCGGCGTCCGCCCCGGCGCAGTGATGCTTCGGCGCCCCCGTGCGCTCCTTCAGTGATGAGTACGCACTTCCATCTGCGAGCGGTGCCGCCGCCGGCACTGCGCAACAGCGTGACCTGGCTGGAACGACTGTTCAACGATGACTGGGAGGCCGTCCGGCACCGGGTGGACCGGCGCCGTGAGGAGGTACTGGACGAGCGTTACCTGGATCAGGAGCTTCTCTACGCCTGCGCGCCCCCGCAGCGCGGTGAGGACGGCCCCCGGTCCCAGGTGGTGCTCGGCGGCAGACCGGTGTTCCACCGCGACCGGCACAAGCCACCCTTCCTGGTGCTGACCGCCGCCCAGGCGCACCGGGTGGCCGGATTCCTGGAGACGACCGACTTCGACACACTGTGGACCTCCGCCCGCGAGAACGTGCTGCCGCGCTACGGCGGCATGCCCGCGGAGCCCGAGACCCGGGCAGCCTTCGCGGCGGCACACCGGGAGCTGACGGCCTTCTACGCGCAGACGGCCGAGGACGCGGAGGCGGTGGTGAAGTGGCGGCCGGCCTGCTGAGCCGCGCCGGCCTGCCCGCTCGTGGCACGAGCTCTGCCGTGCGACGCGGCGGGGCCGAGGTGTAACACTTTCGGCCGAGGCGGCTCTGTCCAAGCAGTGGAGGGACGTAAGCGCGCCGAGGTGGTCGGACCCATGGGCGTACGTGTACCGAGGGGACAGTGATCCGAGCCCATGAGCGGAAACCGACGCCGACCGCCGCAGCGCACCCTCGCCGGCAACCGCGCCACGGGTGACCGCGCCGGGGGCCGCCGGGCCTCCCGGCAGCAGGCCCCCGGACAGGGCACAGCACACCGCGCGCGAAGAGCGGCACCTCAGAAGAAACGTTGGATCGACTACCCGCGCCAGAACCGGACGGGCCTGCGCCGCTGGCTGCCGTCGTGGCGTCACGTGCTGTCGTTCCTCCTGCTCTTCCTCGGCGCCACGGCGGCGGCCGTCGGATATGCCTACGCCACGGTCACCATCCCCGACCCCAACCCCCGAACGCTGCTGCAGAACAACGTCTACTACTGGTCCGACGGCACCGTCCTGGCGGCCGACGGCAGCGTCAACCGGCAGAACGTCACCCTCCCGCAGGTGCCCGCGGACGTGCAGTGGGACTTCATCGCGGCGGAGAACTCGTCCTTCTACACCGACCCCGGCATCGACCCGCAGGGCATCGCCCGCGCCGTGTTCCACATGGCCGAGGGCGGCTCCGTGCAGTCCGGATCGACGATCACCCAGCAGTTCGTGAAGAACACCTACCTCGACCAGTCGCAGACGGTCTCGCGTAAGTTCAAGGAACTGCTGATCTCGTCCAAGATCGGCGCCAGCATGAGCAAGCAGCAGATCCTCCAGGGGTATCTGAACACCTGCTTCTTCGGCCGTCAGGCCAACGGCATCCAGGCCGCCGCCCGCATGTACTACGACCTCCCGGTGGAGAAGCTCGATGTGAGCCAGGGGGCCTTCCTGGCCGCGGCGGTCAACGAGCCGAGCCTCTTCCAGTACGCGGACTCCGACCCCAAGGCCCAGGCGCGGGCGAAGGCGCGCTGGTCGTGGGTGCTCGACCGGATGGTGACGACCGGCAAACTCACCCAGCAGCAGCGCGCCCGGTACACGGCCGCGGACTTCCCGACGCCCAGGAAATGGTCCGCCGGTTCGGGGTTCACCGGCCAGACCGGCTACCTGGTCCAACTGGCCAGGTCGTATGTGCAGGCGCACGACCCGGCCGTCACCGACGGCAGCCTGAGCCGGGGCGGCTACCAGATCCACACCACGTTCGACAGGAAGAAGACGGCGAAACTGGCCCAGGCCGTCGCGCAGGTGCGCAAGGAACGCCTCGACCCCGCCCACCGGCAGGTCGACCGGGACGTCCAGGCCGGAGCCGCCTCGGTGGACCCGAGGACCGGCAGGATCCTCGCCGTGTACGGCGGTCCCGGCTTCGACCGGGCTCACTACTCCGACAACGCCGACACCTCCGGCGTCCCCGTGGGGTCGACCTTCAAACCGGTGGTCCTCGCCTCCGCGCTCCAGCACGGAGCCGTCGTGCGACCCGGCAAGCCCGCACAGCCGATCACCCCGTCCAGCAAGTTCAACGGTGACGACGGCATCCAGATCAAGGACCAGCAGGGCAACTACGTCACCGACACCAAGGACCCCACCGGGCTCCTCCACCAGCACAACGACACCGACTACCGCTGGGGCTACATCGATCTGCGCAAGGCGATGGAGCAGTCGGTCAACACGCCGTATGTGCAGCTCGGCGAGGACGTCGGCTACGAGAACGTGGCGAACACGGCGAAAAGCCTCGGCCTGCGCTCCGGCAGCCTGGCCGGTCCCAGCGCCGGCTTCTACATCGGCACCTCGACCCCGAGCGCGATCCGCATGGCGGGCGTCTACGCGACCTTCGCGGCGAGCGGCATGCAGGCCACCCCCTACTCGGTGACCGCGGTGACCCACAACGGCTCGGCCCTGTCCGGCTTCACCGCCCCCGCCCCCGTACGGGCCCTGCCGGCGGCGATCGCCGACAACGTGACCGACGTGCTCCGGGGCGTCATCGCCCGGGGCACCGGCACCAAGGCCCAGGCCGTCGGCAGGACGGCAGCGGGCAAGACGGGCACCACCGACGACTACCGGTCGGCCTGGTTCATCGGCTACACCCCCCAACTCGCCACCTCGGTGGTCCTCTTCCGCGAGGACCCGAAACACCCCCAGCTGCAGTCCCTGGTGGGCGTCGGCGGCCTGCAGAAGGTGTTCGGCGGTGACATCCCCACCGAGATCTGGACCCAGTACATGCGCGACGCCCTCGCCGGTGTGCCCGACACCCCCTTCCCGGCGCCCGCGCCCCTCGGCCGCGGCACCGACGAACCCGGCGCCTCCCCCTCCGCGACCCCCCACAAGCCGGACCACAAGACCGACAGGAAGAAGAGGGACACCCACACCGCCCCCACCCGGACCCCCTGGCCGACCGGCCCCAAGTGCCACCACCACAGGTGCCGTTGACCGCACCCCCACCGGGGACCGCCCCGTAGGCCGGTCCCCGGTGTGCACGGATGTGAATGACCTCCCGGTGTAAGACACATCTCTGATCACCGTTAGGACAACAAACGAACACGTCGGTCACAGCAACCCCCTGCTTCGCTTACTGTGCGAGACCAACGGGGAAGGGGGCGCGCCATGCGCAGGGGGGCCAGGACCGCCATGGTCGGCGGGGTGTTCGTGGTGATGGTGGGGGGTGCCGGGTACGGGGCGTACGACGTGCTGTCGGCGCTCCACGAACCTTCGGGGGGCGGTACCGGCTCGGCCGCGGCCGTGAAGACCGGGCCGCCGTCCGCGGCGGAGGTCAAGGAGGCGAGCGCCGAGTTCCTCGCCGCCTGGGCGAAGGGCGACGCGTCCACCGCGGCCTCGTACACCAACGACGCGTCGGACGCGGAGCCGTTGCTGTCCGCGTACGGCGGCAGCGCGCACATCACCGGGGTGCACATCACGCCGGGGCCGAGCAGCGGGAAGACGGTGCCGTTCTCCGTCAAGGCGACGGTGTCGTACGGCGGACAGTCCAAGCCGCTCGCCTACGACAGCACGCTGACGATCGTGCGCGGGCTGACCACCGGGCGCCCGCTGGTCGACTGGCAGCCGTCCGTCGTGCACCCGGCCCTGGGGAAGGGCGACACGCTCGTCACCGGTGAGGCCAAGGTGCCGCCGATCGAGGCGGTGGACCGCGACGGCGCGGTGCTGACCGCGGACGAGTACCCGTCCCTCGGCCCGATCCTGGACGCGCTGCGCGCGAAGTACGGTGACAAGGCCGGCGGGAAGCCGGGCATCGAACTGTCCGTCGAGCGCGCCGACGCGAGCGCGCCCGGCAAGACCCTGGTGACCCTCGCCAAGGGCACGCCCGGCAAGCTGCACACCACCATCAGCGCCGCGGCGCAGGCGGCGGCCGAGGGGGCCGTGCAGGAGTTCCCGGAGTCGTCCGTGGTGGCGGTGAAGCCGAGCACGGGCGAGGTCCTGGCGGTCGCCAACCACCGCCAGGACCAGTTCAACGCGGCCTTCGAGGGGCGTCTCGCGCCCGGCTCCACGATGAAGATCATCACGTCGGCGATGCTCATCGACAACGGTGTCACCACGATGAACGGCCCGGCGCCCTGTCCGCCCTCGGCCACCTGGCAGAGCCAGACCTTCACCAACCTCCAGGGCCTGACGCCGAACGAGCACGCGACCCTCGCCGACAGCTTCATGCGCTCGTGCAACACCGCGTTCATCAAGCTGATCGACGAGAAACCCCTCACGGACTCCTCCCTGACGGCCGAGGCCGAGGAGCGGTTCGGACTCGGGCAGAACAACTGGAAGACGGGCATCGTCTCCTTCGACGGCAGCATCCCCGCCGTCACGGGCCCGGACCGCGCGGCGGGCGCCATCGGCCAGGGCCAGGTGCAGATGAGCCCGTTGAACATGGCGTCCGCCACAGCCACCGCGACCACGGGCACGTTCCGGCAGCCGTACCTGGTCTCCCCGAAGCTGGACGACCGTCAACTCGCCACCGCCAAGGGCCTGCCGTCCGGCACGGTGGCGCAACTCCGGGCGATGATGCGGCTGACGGCGACCCAGGGCACGGCCGCCCGTGCCATGTCCGGGCTCGGCGGGGACATCGGCGCGAAGACCGGGTCCGCCGAGGTCGACGGGCAGGCCAAGTCCAACAGCTGGTTCACCGGCTACCGTAACGACATGGCGGCCGCGGCCATGACCCAGCAGGGCGGACACGGCGGCGACGCGGCCGGTCCGATCGTCGCAGCTGTGCTACGAACCAGCCGCTGAGGTCACCCGTGTCGGTGCGGGACTCTAGTGTGGTTGTAGTCGTTGAGGAGCGTGAGAGCGCGGGGGACCAGGGGACTGCGGAGGATCGGAAGCAGTGGGCAACAGAAGACGCGTCGCCGAGCGCAACAGCAACAGCCGGCCGCTGGTGATCGGAGGGCTGATCGCCGCCGTCGGCGTGGTCGGTGCGGTCGGCGGCTACAGCCTGCTGAGCGGGGGCGCGGCGGCCGACGACGGCAAGGCGTCCGCCGCGCACCACAAGGCCGTGAAGACCGGCCCGCTGTCGGCCTCCGAGGTCCGCACGGCCGCGACGGCGTTCCTCACGGCCTGGCAGCACGGCGATGTCGCCGAGGCGGCGGCGGCCACGGACGACTCGGCCGCGGCGGCCCCGGTCCTGACGGGCTACGGCAAGGACGCGCACATCACCGGCGTGACGCTGACCCGCGGCACCCCGTCCGGGGCGTCGGTCCCCTTCTCCGTCAAGGCGACGGTGTCGTACCAGGGCAAGAGCAAGTCGTTGGCGTACGAGACGAAGCTCACGGTCGTGCGCCGCCCCGAGGACGGCGCGCCGCGGGTGCGCTGGCAGCCGTCGGTGGTGCATCCCGACCTGGCCGAGGGCGACCGCCTGGTGACGGGTGAGGCGGGCACGCCGCCCATCCGGGCGCTGGACCGCGACGGCGGCGAGCTGACGGAGGCCAAGTACCCCTCGCTGGGCACGGTGCTGGACGGCCTGCGCGAGAAGTACGGCCGGCAGGCCGGGGGAAAGGCGGGCATCGAGCTGCGCATCGTGCGCAAGGCGGCGACGAAGGGCACGCAGAAGACACCCGACAAGACGCTGCTGACGCTGAGCGAGGGCACCCCGGGCACCGTGCGGACCACGCTGAACCCGGCGCTCCAGGCGAAGGCGGAGCAGCAGGTGGCGCACAAGGACCAGGCGTCCGTCGTCGTCATGCGGCCCTCCACGGGCGAGATCCTGGCGGTGGCGAACTCGGGTCACGGCTTCAACGTGGCGTTCCAGGGCTCCCTAGCGCCGGGCTCCACGATGAAGATCGTGACGTCGACGCTGCTGTTCGAGAAGGGCCTGGCGAAGCCGGACAAGCCGCACCCCTGCCCCAAGTACGTGACGTACGGCGGCTGGAAGTTCCAGAACGACAACAAGTTCGAGATCAAGAACGGCACGTTCAAGGCGAGCTTCGCGGCGTCCTGCAACACGGCCTTCATCAGCCAGGCGACGAAACTGAAGGACGACGACCTCACCCAGGTCGCCCAGCGGATCTACGGCCTGGGCATGAACAACTGGGCGATCGGCGTCCCGACCTTCGACGGCGCCGTCCCGGTGCAGAGCCAGGCCCAGATGGCGGCGTCGCTGATCGGCCAGGGCGGTGTGCGGATGAACCCGCTGAACATGGCCTCGGTGGTCTCGACGGCGAAGACGGGCGTCTTCCACCAGCCGTATCTGGTCTCCCCGTCGGTGGACCACCGCACCACGGCGAAGGCCACGCGCACCATGTCGGCGTCCACGCAGGCCCAGTTGAAGGAGGTCCTGCAGTACACGGCCGCGGCGGGCACGGCCGCCAAGGCGATGGCGGGCCTCGGCCCGGACTACGGCGCGAAGACGGGGTCGGCGGAGGTCGACGGCCAGAAGAAGCCCAACGGCTGGTTCACCGCGTGGAAGGGCGACCTGGCCGCCGCGGGCGTGGTCCAGGCCGGCGGCCACGGCGGTGACACGGCGGGCCCGATCGTGGCGGCTCTGCTGCGGGCGGGCAGCTGACACACGCCGGCGACCGGGTGCGACGCCGCCGAATCCGGTCGCGGTTCCCCCCTACGCTCCCCTCCCGACCATGATCCTTGATGGGTTCATGTCGGGCGATCGGTTCAACATCGAGGTCAGTGCGCGCCGCGTTCCCCTGGGAGATTCCGTGAGCAGCAGCAAACCGGCGTGGTCCGAGCGCACGCTGCCGGCGTTCTTCCGGCGATGGCGCGCCGATTGGAAGGACGAGGAGCTCTCCCCCTACAACTACCTCGACTTCGAGGGCGGACTGCGTTTCGTCCTGGCCGCGGCCTGGCTGTTCTGCCCCGAGACGATCGAGTACCGCGGCTGCGCGTTCCTCAAGGAGCACTTCAGCCAGGACACTGTCGACGACTGGTTCACGAACCTGGGCGACGATCGGCAGCGCATCGAAGCCGTCACCAACCGCGTCGAGTTGTGGGCCACTTTCGGCAACACCCCCCTGACGGATGACGATCAGCTCGGGGAGGAGCTGCCCCAACTCGCGCTGGCTCTGGAGGAGTGCTGGCAGGGAGTGCTGTCCGCGCGCTACCCCGACCGGGAGATCACCGTCGCGGTGAGCGACGAGGAGGACGGCTCCCACGGGCCGACTGTGACCTTCTGGACGTCTCCGGCCGTCTCGGACTTCGGCTAGTACTACAGGTCACTTCTTCCTGCGAGCCGCACGGTCTGAGCACGTGAGCTCGCACCTGGGCGGCGTTGAACTGGGGCTCCGCCTCCCGACCCCTGCCAACCTCATGCTCCCCTGTCGGCGTGGGGGTTCGCAGCGCCGTCCAATCCGTCGTAGGTACAGGCGCGTCCTGTGAGCGCAGCCGCAGGGCCGGGTTCGCGTCCGCCGCCGCACTGGGAGGCGCCTCGATCATCGTCGGCGCGGTGACCGGGCGGTGTTCTTCAAGTTCGGCTTCCCCCGGATCGCGGCGGCGAGGCTGGTCGCCCTCGGGATCGGGCTGATGCTGCACGCCGGGCAGGCGACCGCGGGACATTTTCCGTCTGCTGCCGTTCCCGGTGGCGCCTCCCCTGATCCGACTGGCGTTGGCCTCCCGCCCGGCGTACGCCGCTCGCGCGCACGACTTGCCGACGGTTTGACGATTCGTTCCCCGCGCGTTCAACGAGGCGCCTGTGTCTGCGTTGTGTGCCGTCCCTAGGGTCCCTGCGGATTTCGAAAGAAGGGACTCATGGACGCACTCCTCGCAGTCCGGGCTCGCGGGATCACCAAGTGCTTCGGCGACGTCGTCGCGCTCGACGGCGTCGATCTCGATGTGGCCCGTGGTCAGATCCACGGCCTGGTCGGACCGAACGGCGCCGGCAAGACGACGCTGCTCGGCCTCTTGCTGGGCCTCGCCGTCGCCGACAGCGGCCGGCTCGAGATCCTGGGTACGCCGGTCGGGCGGGCGTTCGCCGCTCCCGACGGTGTCGCCGGCTTCGTGGACGGGCCCGGTCTCTACCCCTCGCTCACCGCCCGGCAGAACCTCGCCGCGCTGGCCGATCTCCGCGGCGACGACGCGCGGACGGCGGGCATCGACGACGTGCTCGACGAGGTCGGGCTCACCGATGTCGCCGACGACCGCGCCCGCGGCTTCTCCCTCGGCATGCGGCAGCGGCTCGGGCTCGCCGCCGCCCTGCTCACCAAGCCCCGGCTGCTCGTGCTCGACGAACCGTCCAACGGCCTCGACCCGGCTGGCAAGAGGCATGTCCACGGTGTCCTCACCCGGCTCGCGGCGGACGGCACCAGCGTCGTGCTCTCGAGTCACCGCATGGACGACCTCGAGGCGCTGTGCTCGGAGGTCACCATCCTCGCCACCGGACGGGTCGCGTTCTCCGGCCCGCTCACCAAGCTGGCCGCCGAGAACCGTGAACTCGACTACCGGGTGCGCACCTCCGACGTGCAGGCCGCGCGCCGGCTGGCTGCCGACACCGCCGGGATCCGCGTCGTCGAGGACGCCGGGTACCGGCACGACACCGAGGTGCTCGTCGTGCGCGCACTGGTGCCCGCCCTCGACGAACTGGTGGCGCGGCTCGTGCAGTCGGGCATCGCGGTCCGCGAGCTCGCACCCGTCGTGTCCCCGCTGGAGGCCGCGTTCCTCGCCCTCACCGAGAAGCAGGAGGCCGGCCGATGACCGCGACCATCGCCGAGGGCGGCGTTGCCGGTGCCCGCCGGGTGTCGGTTTCGCGCGGCTACCGCTTCGAGCTGGTCAAGCTGGTCTCGCAGTGGCGGATCCGTGTGCTGGTGCTCGCCTGCTGGATCGCGCCGGCGCTCTTCGTCGCCGGGGTGAGCCGGCAGAGCACGCTCCCCTCGGACACCCTCTTCGGTCGCTGGATGCACGCCACCGGCTGGGCCGGACCGCTGGTGATGCTCGGTTTCGCGGGCACCTGGGCGCTGCCGCTGCTGACCTCGATCGTCGCCGGTGACGTGTTCGCCTCCGAGGACCGGCTCGGCACATGGCGCCATCTGCTCGTGGCGGTCCGTTCGCCCCGGCGGATCTTTGTGGCGAAGGCGCTGGCCAGCCTCACCGTCATCCTGCTGCTCGTGGCTGGACTCGCCTGTTCCAGTGCGACCGGCGGGCTCGTGTCGGTCGGCGACCAGCCGCTGGTCGGCCTCGACGGTCACCTGCTGACGCCGGGGGACGCCGCGGGGAGGGTCCTGCTCGCCTGGGTCTGCGCCCTCGCCCCGACCCTGGCGCTCGCCGCTGTCGGACTGCTCGGGTCGGTCGCGCTGGGGCGGTCTCCCATGGGACTGCTGCTGCCCCCGCTGGTCGCGCTCACGATGCAGATCGCCCAGATGCTGCCGCTGCCGGTCGCGGTGCGTCTCGCCCTGCCCGGCTACGCCTTCATCTCCTGGAACGGTCTGTTCACCAGCCCGGCACAGCTCGGCCCGCTCCTGATCGGCATCACGGTCAGCCTGGTGTGGGCGGTGCTCGCGACGGCGCTGGCATATCTGCTCTTCCTCCGGCGCGACTTCACCAACCTGGCCTACGACGGCTCCGGGCGCCGGGCGGTCGCCGTCGGACTCCTGCCGCTCGTCGGACTGTTCGCCGCCACGGTCGCGGTGGTCGGTGTGGCGACCCCGTCGACGGGCTCCGGGATCGAGCAGGACAAGGTCCAGCGGTCGCTCGCCACTGCGTTCGCCCACCTGTACCGCATGCAGACCCAGCAGCTCCACCGTCCCGCCGTCACCGAGGCGCAGCTGCGGGTCACGGCGGCGTGCGACAAGGGCGACAGCCAGGTCGCCCCCGAGGGGGCGGGCAACGACTGGCGTTGCGTCGTCACCTGGCATCTCCCCGGCGTCGCGGCCGCGGGGACCGCCGTCTACCAGCTCGACATCGGTTCGGACGGGCGGTACGTGGCCGACGGCGACGGACCGAAGGAAGTCAACGGCTACTTCCTGGTGCGGACCCCCATCGGAGACGCGCCGAACCCGCTCTGGCAGTTCGACGGCAACGTCGAGCTGCTCGACTCCACCCTGAAGGGATGATTTCCATGCAGGTGACTCGCCAGCGCCGGATGACCGAGAAGGAGCAGGTCAGCCTGTTCGGCAGACGCGTCGGGCGCCGGACCGTGCTGGTGACGGCGGGCATCGCCGTCGCCCTCGCAGTGACGGGTACCGCCGTCGCCCAGACGCACCAGTTCGGCACCCAGCAGGTCGGCCAGGTCACTGCCGACGGACAGGTCGTCTCCGCCGACCAGTACATCGCCCCGTACGGCAGCCGCACCGTCATCGACGACGGCAAGATCATGTCGTCCTCGGTCAGTCCGGACGGCAGCCATCTCGCGGCCTCGATCACCGACGGCGACGCGGCGCTGGTCATCATGGACCTCAAGACCGGACAGGTGAAGCAGCGGGTCGGCACCAACGCCAAGGACGACCTGCGCATCAACAGCGGCTCCGTCGGCCAGGAGGGCCCGACGTACTCGCCCGACGGTTCGCAGCTGTGGCTCGGCCAGAGCGACGGCTACACCAAGTTCACCGTGAACGCGGACGGCACCCTCGCCAACCCGCAGGCAGTCTCGATCCCGGCCGACGGCTCCAAGCACGCGCTGGTGGGCGCGGCGGTGTTCTCGGCCGACGGCTCCACCGTGTACTCCGCGGTCAACGGCCAGAACCGGGTGGTCGCCATCGACGCGGCGACCGGGACCGTCAAGCAGAGCTGGGCCGTGGGCAACGCTCCCCGTGGCCTGGCCGTGGTCGGCGACAGGCTCTACGTCAGCAACGAGGGTGGGCGTCCGGCCAAGACCGGCGACACCACGATCAACTCCTACGGCACCCAGGTGCCGGCCAACCCGAAGACCGGAGCCACCACCACCGGCACGGTCAGCGTCATCGACCTGGCGGAACCGTCCGCCGCCGTGGGAAGCATCGAGGTCGGTCTGCACCCGACCGCGGTGTACGCGAAGAAGGGGGCGGTGTTCGTCACCAACACCGCCGACAACAACGTGTCGGTCATCGACAGCCGCAAGAACAAGGTCGTGCAGACCATCGCCACCCAGCCGTGGCCGGAGGCGTCGGTCGGCTACGAGCCCAACGCGGTGTCGCTCACCGACGACGGTCATCTGCTGGTGACGCTCGGCCGCGCCAACGCGGTCGCCGTCTACCGCTACACCTCCCCGCAGCAGCCGGCCAGTTACGTCGGCCTGCTCCCCACGGACTACTTCCCCTCGGAGATCGCCACCGTGGGCAAGAACGTGGTCGTCTCCAACACCCGTGGCGTGGACGCCCGCCGCCCCCACAGCGCCGGCCACGGCACCCACGACACGACGTCGAGTCTGACGCAGTTCACGCTGCCGGACGACCGGGTCATCAAGGCCCAGACGGCCAAGGTCTTCAAGCAGAACGGCTGGACCCGCGGCTCGGTCACGCAGGCCCGGGGCGAGAGCCACGCGAAGCCCGTACCGGTCCCGGCGCGGCTCGGCGACCCCTCGACGATCAAGCACGTCTTCCTGCTCGTCAAGGAGAACCGGACCTACGACCAGGTCTTCGGTGACATGCCGCAGGGCAACGGCGACGCGTCCCTGACGCAGTTCGGCGAGAACGTGACGCCGAACCAGCACGCGCTGGCCAGGCAGTTCGGGCTGTACGACAACTTCTACGACGTCGGCACGAACTCCGCCGAGGGCCACAACTGGCTGATGCAGGCCGACAACCCGGAGTACACCGAGTCCTCGGCCGGTGAGTACACGCGCAGCTACGACACCGAGGACGACGCTCTGGGCCACCAGAAGTCCGGGTTCATCTGGACCGGTGCGCAGGCGGCCGGGAAGTCCGTCAAGGACTACGGCGAGTTCCAGTCGTTCGAGAGCAAGCCGTCCGACGCGACCTGGCAGAACCTGTACTGCGACGCCAAGAACATGGACGCGACCGGGCAGAAGACCGCCTACCCCATACAGACGGGCTCGGCGATCCCCTCGCTCAACAAGGTGTCGGTGCCCGGCTTCCCGCTGTTCGACCTCAACGTCCCGGACGTCTACAAGTACCAGATCTGGAAGCAGGACTTCGAGAAGAACGGTCCGGCGAATCTGAACATGTTCTGGTTCTCCAACGACCACACCGGTGGCCCGGCGAACGCGGCCGCCGAGGTCGCGGACAACGACCTCGCGGTCGGCAGGATGGTGGACCGGATCACGCACAGCAAGTACTGGAAGGACTCGGCGATCTTCGTCGTCGAGGACGACTCCCAGGCCGGCCTCGACCACGTCGACGGCCACCGTGCCCCGATCCAGATCATCAGCCCCTGGGCCAAGCACGGCACCGTGGACAACCACTACTACTCGCAGATCACGATGATCCGCACCATCGAGCAGATCCTCGGGATCCACCCGATGAACCAGAAGGACAGCGCTGCCACCCCCATGTACGGGGCGTTCACCGGGCGCGCGAACAACACGCCGTTCACGGCGGTGCCCAACCGGACCTCGCTGACCCTCGGCGTGAACCCCCAGCCCTCCTGTGGTGCGGACACCCCGGCGCCGCAGAGCGCCAAGGCGGCGCCCGCGCCGACATCCGTGAAGGTGCCGGCGGCCCAGCAGAAGGTCGTTTCGCAGTGGAAGGCCTGGGAGTCGCACCAGCGGCTGACCGGACCGAACGCCGTGCCCGACTACGCGAACCCCGAGCAGATGAACCACTTCACGTGGTACCAGACGCACAACTGGACGGAGCCGTACCCCGGCGAGAACAGGATCTACGCGCCGAACGACGTGCCGGGCGCCTACATCCCGTCGTCGGAGTCCGACGGCTGACAGAGCCTCATCGCGTCAAGGAGGCCCCTGGCCGGCGTCGGTGCTTTCTAGGGGTCGTCGCAACACGTGGTCGTGTTGATCAGGCCGCGAGCAGTTTATGCAGGCGCTCGGCTGGGGTTTCCCAGCCGAGCG
>NZ_JBIAXT010000065.1:0-19030 GCF_042896945.1 Streptomyces sp. NPDC001222 | reverse complement strand
CGAGCTTCGCTACTCGGAGAGTTGCGCGATGGCCGCCCCATGACCAGGGGCTATGCGGAGATCGCTGCTACACCACTCGGCGGGACACCATCGGACGTTGCCTGATCGACCAACGCGGAGGCCCGGGCTTCCACACCTCCCTGAGTGACGGACCTCCCGTCGTCACACCCGTTGATGCGGTCCGGAATTGCCGCCGGCTCCGCGCTCAAGCGGGACGGCTACGTCCTGGAGCATCGCGCTGATGGAGGCCCACAGCGGCTCGCCGAGTCCCCACTGTTCGTGGTCCCACACGAACAGGTCCTCAGGCATCGACGCTTCCAATAGGGCCTCGACCGCGCCTCACCGACCCGCGTCCGCGCTGGCCCGCCGGATGGGAGACAGATCCGCGTCCGAGTCCAGACGGGCGTTGACGCGCTCCCACAGCGCCCGCACACCAAGATTGTTGTGTGTCATGGCCGGGAGTCTCCCAGGCCATGCCCACGCACGCTCAGGCTGACGGATAGGGACACAGACACTGCGAACCCGCGTGTCACGCCTGCGCGTATGACGAATTCGGCGGCAAGTTCAGAGCCAGACAGCTCCAAGAATTCGCGAGCTCGATGCTTTCCGAGTTTGACCGTGGCACTGTTCCCAAAATACTCGTCACGCGACGCCAGTTACGGGACATCGGCCTCAGCCCCGGCGGCAACGACGGCCCGGTCGCGATTCTGCGCTGCAAGCTGTGTGCCACCTGGCCGCTGTGGTCGTGCACTCACCCCACCCGCGGCTTCCTGCTCCGCGTCGACCTGGCCAAGCCCAAGCGGACTCCGATGCTCGCTCAAAAATGGGCCCTGTATCAGGCGATGGCGGCTCGGCAGACCTGTGGCCGGTGCGGGAGGCGGTTCCACATCTGCCTCTCGAAGTAGCTCGGGTGCTGCCTGGAGTGCTTCGACGGCACTCCGTGGATCCCGCGACTTGCACGACGACCCCGGCCCCGGCCCCGGTCACGCACCGGCTGGCCGCGTGAGCCGAACCCCGTCCCGACCGCACAGGCCGGGACGGGGCCCGCACAGCCCGGGCGGCCGCAGCGCCGGCAAAGGGCGGCCGCCCGCTCCCTCACCATTCGAGATCAGGCGAAATCCAGCATGACGCATTGTCCCGCCGTCTTCGCCGCCCTGCTCGGACTGACCCGTGCCGGAAGCGCGATCGATGACTTCTGGGTTCAGAACGACTTCTGCGCCCGCGTGAAGGGTGCCTCCGACAACCACCCGGTCACCTACGAGGACCCGGACACGAAGGAGAAGACCACCCACGGCACGGCCGACGGCCGCAAGGCGTACTTGCACCACTGCCTGACCTACACGGCCACGCAGGCACTTGTGGGCTGGCGCCCGCGCGCTCGGCATCCGGGTCCACCCCGCCGTCGCCGCGGCCGCGCTCGCCATTTCCTTCGGCACCCACTACGCCGCGGACCGACGCGTCCCGGGCAAGGGCCTGTTGGAGAGGATCGCCACCAAGACCGGCAAGGGCGGCTTCTACAAGCTCGCCGACTTCGGCATCAACGGCGCCTTCCACCTGGACGGTGCGTGGCACCACGGCTGGGAGACCCTCGCCGCCCTGGTCGCCGCCACCAACGCCATCAACCCGGTGACCGGCCGCACCCGCACCCGCCTGGACCGGGTGCGCGCCTCGGTCGGCATCGCCCAGCTCGCCCTCCAGCAGATCGAGGACGACCTGACCGCCGACGACGTCGACGCGCGCGAGCTCGCAGCGATCCTGCGCGAGCTGCAGGAGGACGTCGACGCCCCCGGCGGCCTCCCCCACAGCTGGTCAGCACCCGGCCCGCCGGACGGAGCAGATCGAGCCCGACCGCGACGGCGACGCCTCCTGCCCGCTACACGAGGCAGCCGCTCTGCTTACCGGCCACGCCGGGCAGCGCCTGATCTGGGCTGCACGCGCCCTGGACCCACAAGGAGAATCTGCATGACCTCGCTGACCTCCCCGACCTGCCCGCGCGCTGCCTGGTGGTCCTCATCGGTCCGGCCGGTGCCGAAAAGTGCACGCTGGCCTCCACCTGGCCCGCCTCCCAGGTCCTGTCCCTGGACGCGCTACGCAAGGCGGTCAGCGACGACTTCTCTGTCAAGTTCAGCGTGTTGAAGTGAAGCAGTCCGCCCGGCAGCTCAGCCGATGACCGGGCTGCGGCGTTCCACCACGACTACGTCGCGCCACTGGCCGTTGTGCCGGCCGATGCACTCGCGCGTACCCGGTGACCCGGAACCCGGCCCGCTCGTGCAAGGCCAGACTCGCGGTGTTCTCCGGGAAGACGCCGGGCTGAATCGTCCAGTTGCCCATTCGGTGGAGGCGATCAGAGCGGTGAGCAGGGCCAGGCCGACACCGCGGCCGCGGGCGCCGGGATGGACGTAGACGGAGTGCTCGACGACCCCGGCGTACGCGCGCCGGTCGGACACCGGGACCACCTGCGTGAGTTCGGCGTTCTGGCACAGCGGGGCGGGGCCTCCGCAATCCGACAGCTCGTCCTCCAAGCCCCGGCCCCTGTCGTCGCGAAGGCACTCGGCTACCACGACAAGACCACGACCTGCCTGGTCACCGAAGCCGGAGGAACCTGGAGCCGATACGCCCCCGGCGACCACACGCGGTGAAACTCAATTACACCGAAGAGGGTTCACTGAGCCCTTTTCAACCTCAGCGGGGCTGCTGACGCGGCTCGCCCCTGGTCGAGCCGGGCGGAGGCTCTGGAGGCAGGATGTCTTCGTGCCCACCATGGTTGTTGAGATCCACGTGCCGTTGCTGCCGACGCCCGGCCTGCCGGACGGCTCCTACCCGTTTCCCTGGATCGAGGAGATCGAGGACTTCCTGTCCGATCTTGAAGACCAAGGCGACGTGGAAGTCTTCGACGAGGGAGAGGAGGACGAGGACGTCTACGTCTTCTTCGTTACCGGAGCCGGTGAGGGGGATCTTCTGGCGGTGGCGTCCCGCGTGGCTACGTTGCCTGGGGTTCCTGCGGGCGCTGTTGCGGTCGTCAGCAACGACGAGGCCGAGGAGTTCGGTCTGGGACGACGGGTGACGCTTCCGCTGCCTGCGTCCTGAGCACTGTGCAGAGGCTTCGCCCCTCTGCCCAGGGCGGTTCAGGTCGCCCGGCAGGGGGCACCGCGTGCGTGACGAAGTGAAGCTCCTGGTAGACGAGTTGTCGACCAAGATCAACCTGTCCGCCCGGAGCTTCGCATGCTTGTCTACCCATCGGGACTCGATCTGTCCAGTTCATCCCTGCGGTTCCTGACCGGGAAGCTGACGGCCCTGCGCCGTGAACGCGGGACACGGTGGCGCCGGCTCGGAACGGACCGGCAGGCCCTGCTGGTCCTGGCCCACCTGCGGTGCGGACACACCTACGCCCAACTGGCCACCGGGTTTGGCATCAGCTTCAGCACCGTCTACCGGTACGTGAGCGAGGCCGTCGAACTGCTGGCCGCCCTCGCTCCCGACCTCGCCGAAGCGGTACGCGCCGCCTCCCGCAAAGCCTTCGTCATCCTCGACGGAACCCTCCTGCCGATCGACCGCATCGCTGCCGACCAGCCCTTCTATTCCGGCAAACACAAGAAACACGGCATGAACGTGCAAGTCCTGGCCGACCCGGCAGGCAGACTGCTGTGGGCCTCACCCGCGCTGCCCGGAGCCGTTCACGACCTTCGCGCGGCCCGCGAACACGGCATTCTCGACTCCCTGGCCGAGGCCGGCATCCGCTGCTGGGCCGACAAGGGATACCAAGGATCCGGCGGAACCGTCCGCGTGCCCTACCGCGGTCGCTGGGAGAAGCTCTCCGCAGGTCAACAGGCGGTCAGCCGCGCCCATGCCAAAATCCGGGCGCTGGGCGAGCAGGCCATGGCCACGCTCAAAACCTGGCGCCTCCTACGCAAGCTGCGGTGCAGCACCACCCGCATCACCAGCCTTGTTCAAGCCGTCCTCACCCTCCACCTGACCTGCTCAAACCAAGGTTGAAAACGGCTCAGTTACTCATTTCGTCGATTCTCCCGCTGATCTGGTGGGTGATCTGGCCGTTCGGAAGAACATACATAGTCATGTGCGGGGCGTAGAACTGTGCAGAAGCCCCACCGCGCTGAGTGGCCACGCGAGCTTCGTCTTCGACGTCACTGGTCTTAACCTCGCCCAGTGTCAGCAGGAATTCGTGCCGAGTCAGACCCCATCGTTGGGTCCGAGGTTCGAGGACGCGGTGGACCGACTCGGCGATTCGCTGAAGTGACAAGCGTGCGTCGGCGGCGGCCAGGTTTGCGAGAGCGTAGGTGAGCTCGTAAACGGCATGACGCTCGAGTGCATGAATATAGCTGGCCGTGCCATGAGTTGCCTTGACCGGATCGGTAACGCTGTATTGAATTGTGAACTCGATGGGCAGATCGGTGCCGTCATACATCGAGACGATGCGGAGCGGGCATGGAACTGTTTGCTCTCGAAGGTCAAGACGGTTGCGTATCGTGTCCACAAACGGCGTGATGGTGTGCCGCCCAGGATGCAGGGTCCGGCTGTAACGACCAAAGCGTTCGCCGATGGCAGCTGATCCGCTCGGAATCACTTGAAGCATCCGGACCGCATAGCCCATGCCGCCAACTGCGGCAAGAGCACCGCCGACTAACCACTGACGGCATTCGGCTCTGGCTGCCTGTTTCAGGAAGTACAGCGCACCGTCCAGCCGGAGCTGGTCGCAGAGATGCTCAGGCGGTCGGCTGCGGCCGGCATGCCCTCGCGGCGTCTCGAACAGGGCATGAAAGGTGCTGGCCAAGATGGTCCTGCACACGGGAAAGAACTTCGACCAGCTGTCCGGGGAGGACTTCGAGCACTTCCGCACGTGGGGCCTGAACGGGGAAATCCGGGTGCCGCCTGGCGGCTTCCCGGCCTGGGACCTCTTGCGAAGCGTCGACGTCCTGCCGCCGAATCTCAGCTTCGAGGAGTTCTGCCACCAAGGGCAGCGGCCGACCCCGGAACTCGTCGACCGCTAACGGCTGCGCGAGCAATTGTCAATAGTTGTGGATCGTGGCTGGTGATCAGGCTGCGGCGGAGGCAAGCAGCAGGGCCCCGGGAGCGACCCCCGCGGCGGTCGCGATGGTCGCCGCGGACGAACCGCAAGCAGCCAGTGTCAGGCCGGCGGCTCCGCACGCAGACATCGCTGCGCCGAGCCACGCGAGCGCGGCCAGCCGCCAAACGGCTGCTAGCCCGAAGAAGTGCAGCCCGACCACCAGCGCAATCCAGGGCACAGTCGCCAGCGGGGCACGCAGCAGGCCATTGATGAGCACGATCCCCGTCAGTCCGACTACGGCCTCGATGACCACCACGGCCCAGTAGCGTCGGCCAAAGCCCTGTGGTGGCGCGTGGGCGGTCTGGGTAGAGACGTGGCCGGGCCGAAGCGCGACAAGCAGCCCGAGGAACGCGCCGATCGCGAGCACGCGCAAGGGGATGCCGACGCTCAATGGCAAGGCGCCCGCGTTGGCCTCGATGAAGATGAGCCCGAAGAGGGCTCCGATGAGCCGATTTATCTGGCCTCTGGCCATGGGGCTGACCCTCCCGGGGTAGCTGTCGGATTGTGGATCGAGTGACGTGGGGTCAGGCTACGGTGGCCTGTGGGCGCTCGACCAGGACGCCGTTCTCGAACTTGGTGCCCGCCCGGACCAGGGCGACGAGGTGGCCTCCGGTGACCGCGCGCCAGCGGGCCTGGGCGGACTCGACCAGCTTGAACACCATTGCGAGGGCCGCGGCCGGGCTGCCCGCGCCGCGGGGGACCTTGGTCCGCAGCTTCACGGTCGAGAAGGTCGACTCGATCGGGTTCGTGGTCCGCAGGTGGATCCAGTGCTCAGCCGGAGAGTCGTAGAAGGCCAGCAGCTCTTCCTGGTCCTCGGTGATCTTCGCGACGGCCTTGGGGAACTTGGCGCCGTAAGTCTTCGCGAACGCCTGGATCGCCTTTTCGGCGTGGACGCGGTCCTCGGCGTTGTAGATCTCCTGCATCGCCTTCGTCGCGCCCGGCTGCGCGGACTTCGGCAGAGCGTTCGTGACATTCCGGGCCTTGTGGACCCAGCATCGCTGATGCCGGGCGCCCGGGAACACCTCCGCCAGCGCCTTCCACAGGCCCATCGCGCCGTCGCCGACGACCAGCTCGGGATCGCGCAAGCCGCGCCTGCGACAGTCGCGCAGCAGGTCGGCCCACGACTCGGTCGACTCACGCAGGCCCTCCGCCAGGGCGATCAGCTCCTTGGTCCCGTCCAGGCGCACACCCATCAGGACCAGGACGCAGGAGTGCGCCTGCCCGAGCCGGACCTTGGGGTGCACCCCGTCCGCCCACACGTACACGTAATCACTGTCGGCGAAGTCGCGCTGCTGGAAGGCGGCGTGGTCGTCCTGCCACTGCTTCGTCAGCCGAGTCACGGTCGCCGGCGACAGCCCGGCCGCCGAGCCGAGGAACTGCTCCAGCGCGGGCACGAAATCCCCCGAGGACAACCCGTGCAGGTAGAGCAGCGGCAACGCCTCACTGGCCTTGGGCGACTTGCGGCACCACGGCGGCAGGATCTTCGAGGAGAACCGCAACCGCTCGCCGGTGGACGCGTCCACCCGCTTGTCGTTCACGCGCGGGGCCGTGACCTCGACCGGACCTGCGGCAGTGGTCACCCTGCGGGGCCGGTGGTGGCCGTTGCGGACCACCAGGCGCCGCCCGGCCTCATCCGTCTCGGCCGTCAACTCGACTGTGCACTGGTTGACTTCGGCCTCCAGCGTGGCGGCGAGCATCCGGCGCGCCCCCTCGCGGACGATCTCATCGATCAGGGAGCCGGACGCTGTCGAACCGTCGGCGTTCACTACGCTGAGCACGGGCGTGCCTTCCCGACCCGCGCTGCGAACGCGGGCCTACTCGGTGACCATCAAAGGATCATTCGGAAAGGTACGCTCTCCGCGTCCCTCCCGGGACTGATCCACAAGTCCTGAGCATTGCTCCGGCTGCGCTGCCGAGAAGTGCGAGACGTGCGGATCCCCTACCTCGATGAGCGCCGACCCAGCCTGGACTATCCCTCCTTCGTCGCCCTGGTCGGCCACCTCGTGGGTTCCTTCTGGTCCGACATTGAAGAACACCATCCCGACGTCGACAGCCTGCACCTGTCGGAAGAGGCCGCGACGGTCTGGAAGGAGCGATCGAAATACGTCACCAAGCGCCGGTCCGCACCCCGGCGGCGCAAGTCCTGCCTGCTCATCCTGGTCGAGGTCCGCAGCTTCTACCTGGACCTTCAGGAGTGGGCCCTGGATGACGCGTCCTGGGCGCCGCACGCAGTGCCCGGCCCGGTGCGTCGCGGTGAGACCGACGGCCTGCAAAAGCAGCGCCGCAGCACGATCGCGAAGATGCACCGGCGGGTCCGCGAGCGGGTGCAGCAACTGCCGGTGCTGGTCGAGACGGCTGAACGCCACCGACGTGACCAGGAAACCTTTCTGGCCGCCGCGAAGGCCACGGCCGTCGGGGAGACGTTCGAGCACGCCGGGTCGCCTATCGCCGCGTGATCTACAAGACTTGTCTGAAGTCCGAGAAGCGGGCCCGCACCGAGGTGGTTCTCGTCGAGGACCCCGGAACCGGCGAGACCATCGACCTGACCCAGCGCGAGGACGAGGCGCTTTGGTCCCGGGCCATCATCGAAACCCTTCGCCGCACCGGAATCCGGCGCGAAGAGCTTTCGGAACGTGTCCTCGTAGTGGCCCACATTCGCCGGGAGCCGAGGTGGCAGGAGCGTCCCCTCGGTATATCCGTCGACCCGATAGGTGGCGAAGTACGTGGTAGCAGTGGCGGATAAGGCCGTATCCACGTTCACAAGGATGTTGGTGCACATACGGCGCGACAGACGGTCCGCGGGGCGGGACCCGAAGTAGTGGTGCAGAGCATCACGGCCTTCTACACGACGCCCGTCGTAGGACCACTCCCAGATTCCGTCAGCGGTGAAGAGGTCGGCGACCGCGCTCGGTTGCCCCAGATCAAGTCTGTGGATGAACTCCAGGATCAGGCGTTCTATGGCTCGCTCCGCGAGCAGACGGTCTATCGGCGTCAGCGCTTCAACATCCATGACCGTGTCCTATCAGGACCACATCCTCCCCCGACCGGATAACCCGAGGTGGAAGGCTCAACTACGCGTCCCCTTAGACCGGAAAAACCACTTCAACGCCGTGAACGACACGATGGGCCACCCGGCCGGCGACGCCGTCCTCGCGGCGACCGCGGCCCGGCTCACCGCCTCGGCTGGCCCGCGCGCATCCGTCGGCTGCCTGGGAGGCGATGAGTTCGCCGTCGTCCTTCAGCTGCCCGCTGCACGTCTGGAGCAGCGCCTCGCGCAGCTTGTCCGCATGTGCACACCCCGGTCGTCCTGGACACGGCCGCACCGTCGACGTCGCCGCCTCGGTCGGCGCCGCGACCCCGGCCACGGTCGGCTCCCGCGACCTGAGCCTGTTGCAGCGGGCCGCCGATGCCGCCCTGTACGACGGCAAGCACTCCGGCCGCGCGGCCATCGCCACTGCCGTGCACACCACGGTGCCGTCCGTCAACGGCCGCCGCGCGGGCCGCCCGGGCACCGCCGTATGGGGGCGAGCCGCATGAGCCGTGCCCCCTTACCCGAGGGCGACTGGATCTGCGGCATCAGCATCAGGCGGCCGTACGCGGCGTGCATCCTCGCTGGGGCCAAGACGGTTGAGAACCGGCCCACCCGGTGGCGGCCGGGCTGGGTGCTGCTGCACACGAGCACGACCATCGCCCAGCGCACCCTGCGCATCCCGCTGATCGGCCGCACGATCCGCGGCCGTGAGCCGACGCGCGGCGCGGTCGTCGGCATCGCCCGGATCACCGACTGCCACAAGGACCCCGAGTGCTTCCCGCCCTGTACGGAATGGGCGCACCCCGGCGCGTGGCATCTGGTGCTCGCCGATGTCCAGGAGCTCCCCCTGCCCATCCCCGCACGCGGGCAGGTCGTGCCCTGGAAGCCGACGCCGGATCCGGTGGCGCAGGTGCCCCAGCAGTTGCCCGGCTTCCGGCCGTGACCGGCCGCCGCCGTACGAAGCCGCTGTGGGAGCCGGGCCTTGTCCCCGCCCCCGGCAGCCTCCTCGACTGGCGTGACAGCCAGCACTTCGACCGCTGGCAGGACCGCCCCTGCGTGCTGTGCGACGAGCCCACGCCCATGCGCTCCCACTACGGGGAGCCCGTGCAAGGCGTGCGCTGAGGACCGGATCGCCGCGAACCCCACCGAGGCCCGCCTCGGCCGGTTCGGCCCTGCCTTGTGTCCCACCCTGCCGGTCCTGGCAGGGCTCACCGCTCTCGGACTGCCGTCGCGGCCCTGCTGCCTCCCGGCCGATACCGGCCTCAAGGACACGGCGCGTGGTAGGGCTGGTTGCCCACGTAGCGGCGCCACTCGCTCCTGGTCAGGATATGGCCAGTGGCTGCGCAGATACGGTGGATGGCACGGTCGGCGTCGAGGGGCCACAGGCGAACAGCGCCATCTGAACCGCTGGTAGCGAGGGTCCGTCCGTCCGGGCTGAACATCAGGACGTACACCTCCGACGTGGGGTCGGCAAAGGAGTGTGGTGTCGCGAACAAGTGGGCTGCATCCGAGACGTCCCACAGCTGGATGGTGCCGTCGGTGGCGCTGACGGCCAAGCTGCGGCCGTCGGGGCTGAACGCAGCCCCGTAAACAGCACCACCGGTCGCGTGGCTGGAGCCGATCTTTCTGAGGTGTTCCGGATGAGTTGTGTCCCATAGCTGGACAGTTCCTGTTTCGGTGCCCACGGCCATGCGGTGGCCGCGGGGTGCGAAGGCCACCGCCGTGACATCGAGAGGGCGACCGCGGCGCACGGGGTGCGAGAGGTTGCTTGTGTCCCAGAGTTGGGTGCCAAAGCCTCCGGCCATGGGAGCCGCCAGCAGTCGGCCGTCCGGGCTGGGAGTCAAGGAAGGAGAGCGGACGTCCAGTACGACGCTTCGGCCGATGCGGCGGGGTCTGGACGGGTCGGTTACGTCCCAGGTGCCGGTCCGAACTTTGCCGTCCGCCTCCCCTGTCGACGGGTCGGTGCCTTCCGGAGGATCGACGCCCACGTCCCCCAGTCCTTCGTACGTGGCCAGGGTCCGGCCCTCGGTGCCGAAGTCCAGGGCCCATACGGCACGGCCGCCTGCCACAGGTACTTGACCGATGCCGCGAGCCCGAGACGGGTCGGTGATGTCGTACAGCCGTACTCCCTGGGGTGCAGCCACGGCCAGCATGTGCCCACGCGGAGCGAACGCTGCGACGTACCCCTGAACGGTGGTGGCGAGTTCCGGCTTGTCCGGGTCACTGGTGTCCCACAATTGCACCGAGGCGTCTCCGTCACAGGTCGTGGCCATGGTCCGCCCGTCAGGACTGAAGCCGGCCGGGCTGAGGGAACCGCAGGCGACGAGCACGGTCGGCGGCAGGTGCCACACTCGAAGAGTCTGGTCGTCGGTGACGAGCAGGTTCCGCCCGTCCGGTGAGAACTCCACGGCCATCCCCGCGGACGGGCGTCGGCCCAACGGCTGTCCCAGGCTCAGGGGTGCGTGCGGGTCGCTGATGTTCCACAGCTGGATTCCGCTGCTCCCTGCGACCGCGAGGAGCCGACCGTCCGGACTGTAGGCCACAGGCCCGGGGGGCGTGCCGTCAGAGGTGGTGATCGGGTCCTCTGCTGCCACCGGGTGCGTCGGGTTGCCGATGGCCCACAGTCGTACTTCCCCCTGCCCCTGGCCCACCGTGGCCATGAAGCGTGCGTCCGGGCTGAAGGCGAGCACCTCACCCGCCTCGTCAGGGCCACTGAGTACTCTCAGCTTGCGGGGGCGCGAGGGCCGGGACGTGTCCCACAGCCATACGGTTCCGTCCCCCGTGTCGTTTGTGGCCAGGAGTGATCGGCGTGGGCTGAACACCGCCAAATCGCCAGGCAGGGACCGGCGGAGCAGTCTCGGGCGTGCGGTGTTGTGCACGTCCCACAGTGAGATGTGATCGCCTCCCATGGCAAGCACGTCTCCGTCGGAACTGAAGGCGAGGAAGTTGCCGTTCATGTTGCCGGGCACACTCATGAGGCCGCGCCCGGCTGGGTGCCGCGGGTCAGAGGTGTCCCACAGCCGGACGGTTTTGTTGTCGCTGCCGATAGCCAGAGTTCTGCCGTCCGGGCTCAGTGCCGCCTGCGAGCCCGACAGAGCAGGGCCGACTCGTCGGGGATGAGTGAACCGGGCTGTGTCCCATAGCCGTACGAAGTCGTCCTCTCCGGCAAGGGCCAGGATCCGGTGGGCGGAATCGTAGGTTGCTATGGAGGTGTCTGAGATGTTGGAAACAGCCAATCCGCCCGTGTTGCGGTCCGGTACCTCCGTGAACAACGGCGAGGTCACTTCTTCCACCAGGCGCGTGTACGTCTCAGGAGAGTGACGCAAACGGTAGGAGACGATGTCAAGCTGCGCTGCCAGCGACGCATTGTGCGTCTGATACGGAGCCTGCGTGCCGCGCAGCCGGTCCGCCTCGGCTGCGATCTGGCGCGAGATCGCGGTGGTCCGCTCTTGCCGCGCGGTCGCCCGTTGCTGGAGGGCCATGGCCGCGGTGATGCAGGCGATCAGGAGCAGGGCCGTCAGCCCCGCGACGAGCGAGCGCAGGCGCCGGGTGGTGCGCGCGGCAGCCCGCCGTTCGCGATCGCGTGCCGTGAGGCTGGAGGTGAGAAACTTCTCCTCCAGCGTGGTCAACTCTCGTCTGTGGTCAGCGCTGGCGAACGCCTCCTCCGCGATGTCCAGCCGGGCACCCCGGTACAGGGCGCCTGGGTCCCGATCCAGGACCTGCCAAGCGGTGGCGGAATCGCTGAGTGCGCGGTGGATACGCATACGTTCCCGGCTGCCGTCGACCCATGCACGCAGCCGGGGCCAGGCGGTGATCAGGGCTTCGTGGGCGAGGTCGACGGTGTCGTGGTCGAGCGTGATCAGACGGGCGCGCGCGAGACGGTCGAGGACGATGGCCGAGTCGGCGGTGTGATCGAAGTCGAGCTCCCTACGCGGAGCAGGCCGTCGGGTGTCAGGAGTTCCCTCGCCCGGGGTGATCAGCCGTAGCAGGATCCGGCGGGCGAGGTCGGCCTGGGCGGGGGTGAGACGGCCATATGCGTCCTCGGCTGTGCGGGCGATCGCCCCGTGCAGGCCGCCCACCGCCTCGTAGGCCTCGAGCGAAAGGGCGCGGCCCTTGCGGCGGCGCCACGTCTCCAGCAGGGCGTGCGACATCAGCGGCAGCGCGCCAGGTTCGTCCTCGACCTCATCGAGGATGCGAGCCGTCAGGGGGCGTTCGACGATGAGGCCGGCGGTCTGGGCGGGTTTGACGATGGCCTCGCGCAGTTCGTCCCGGCTCATCGGGCCGGCCAGCACGGTTGAGTCCTGCAGCGCGGCGGTCAGCCGGGGATGTGCGGCGCAGTGGCCGAGGAAGTCGGCGCGCACCGCGATCACGACGCGCAGCCGGCTGGCTGGGTCGGTGGCAGCCAGAAGGCGGTCGATGAAGCGGTCGCGTTCGCCTGTGTCGGCGCACAGGGTGTAGAGCTCTTCGAACTGGTCCACGATCAGCCACGTGTCACCGTCCCCGTCGGCTGGCACCAGGGGCTTGGCATGGGTGCGCATCGGATGCCGGCCAGGGGCGAGCACGCGCAGCGCGGCCGGCCGCGGACCGGCAGGCTCTGGGGCCCGCAGACGCGGGATGAGGCCGGCACGCAGCAAGGAGGACTTGCCGCTGCCCGACGGGCCGAACACCGCGGTGAACCGGCCGGAGCAGGCCTGCTGGAACAAGCGGTCGGTGAGTTCGTCACGACCGAAGAACACACCCGCGTCAGCGGGTTCGAAACGGGCCAGCCCTCGGTACGGAGGCTCCGCATCCGCATCGTCGGCCCGCGGTTCGGCCGCCACTTCCCCGGCCGCCTGACGCCAGCGCCCCTCCCACTCCCCCGGGTCGCCACCGCAGGCGTTGACGTAGGCGAGGACGACCGGCAGGGTCGGCAGCCGCTCACCCGCAGCCGCCTGCGACAGCGTGCTCGCCCCCTGCCCCGTGCGCTGCGCCATCACCCGGTACGTCGGACTCCCGGCCTCCGCACGCAGCTTCCGTAACTCGGCGGCAAACCGCGCAACCGGTCCCGCACTCGGATCCAGTGGGCTTTCCCGACGGCCCGCCATCAACAGCTCCCCTCCCCCGTTCCGCCTCCCCCGGCGGACGCAGCGTGGTGCCTCGCGAAGCTACGCGCGCCCGCAGCACAAGGGCAAACCGGGGCACTTTCTTCGGTCAGAGCCCAGGCTGCCCGCGTGGACTGCGATGCGGCCATTGATCAGGGTGGCAAAACCGGCTGCCCATTCAATCCCCCGATCGGAAAAGTCGAGGTCAGAACCGCACGGGCAGCCATTTCGGGCTTGCCCGGCGGTCGCAGCAGAAGGGAATCGGATCATGAACGTGCACAAGCGGCTCGCGCTGGCAACAGCGGCCGTAGCGCTGGGCGCCGGGCTTGCCGGGACCGCGTCGGCGCAGGCCGGCCAGCCGTCCGTCCACGCCCAGGCCACGACACAGCGTCGGGATATCTGCTTCTCCGGAGCCTGCGGCAGCGCGACCGTCGCCTTCCAGAGCCACTACACCGCCAAGGTGAGCATGTCGGTCGCGGACAACCGCTGCGACGCCCACCCCGCCAAGGTGCGGATCCTGGCGGACCAGTACCACCTCAGCACCGGCGCGCGGTACACCTGGCACGGGCCCTGGCATGTCAACCACCGGGGCTGCCACGGCGGCACCGGTCCGGCGTGGAGCAGCACCTTCGCGGGCGGTGACCCGCTGCTGGGCATGAAGGTGGAGATCTGCAACGACGGCGTGAAGTGCCGGACTTCGTCGGAGATGTACAACCCGTACTAGGTCTGCCTGCGTCAGCGCGCTCCGACGCGTCGTGACGTGCGTGGGCCCGGCCATCGGGGGTGACCGGGCCTCGCTGGGTAGTTACGAGCCGTCTGCCCCTGCCAGCCGAGCCGGTGGGCGAGCGGCTGGGGAGAGCCGTTCCCGCGGCCGTGGCCGAGCGCAAGTCTCCCCCGGTCTCAGGGGTCCCGAAGCGGTGCCGCGAGCGCGGGGCCGGACATTTCGCCACCGCGACGCCGCGCCCCAGCCGGGCTGTCGCCCATCACGCCCGGGAGTCATCGCGCGCATCCGCCCATGGCGGCCATGGCCGCGAGACATCACCGAAGCAACCAAATCGATGAGGAGTTTCCATGACATTCGCTGTGCGCCCGCGGCGCCGCAAAGGCACAGCTGCGCTGGGCATCCTGACCGCCGCGGTCGCGGCGACCGGCGTACTGATCACCGCGCCGATTCCGGCGGTGGCGACAGGCACCTCCGCCGTGAGGCTGGCGCAGACCGACCTCAACGGCCTGGCCTACAACGCCGGCACAGTCGATGGCGTCGCCGGCGCCCGTACCAAGGCGGCCACCGAGTCCTTCCAGGGCGACCGCTGCCTGAGCGTGGACGGGATGATCGGCCCGCAGACCCTCAGCGGCCTGACGAATGTCGTCAAGCAGGTCCAGGTCAAGTCCGGGATCACCGCGGACGGGACGTACGGCTCCGGCACCACCGCCGCGGTGAAGCGGTATCAGCATGCCCACCACCTCGACGCGGACGGCATCGCCGGACCGGCCACCATGAAGTCCATGGGCATCACCCGGGTCGTGCCCGCGTGCCACACCACCGGCGCGCTCCGCAGCAAGATCGTGCGGATCGCCAAGAGCCAGATCGGTGTGACGGAAAGCAGGGGCAAGTGCGTCCCGGGCAAGCCGTACAGCGTCTGCGCCGACTGGTGCGCGGCCTTCGCCACCTGGGTGTGGCGTGACGCGGGGGTGCGCATTCCGTCCATGACCTACGTGCCGAGCGTCTACGACTGGGCGGTCGCCCACGGCAAGTGGGTGGGCACCAGCCGGCTGTCCACCGCCCGGCCGGGTGACTTGATCATCTTCGGCCACGCCGGCTACCGCTACCACATCGGGATTGTCGACCATGTCAGCGGCCACTCCGTCCGGGTGATCTCTGGCAATACCTCCGACCCCGGCGGCTCCGGCCGGAACGGTGTCTACAACAAGACCTACCAGCTGTCCAGCTCGGTCTTCTACGGCCTGGTCCGTCCCTAGCCTGGGGCCCTGGGCGGGCGGCCCCACCCGGCCGCCCGCCCACGCGGGCTTGCGCACCGTGGGCCGATCCGGTCGGGGAGTGACCTGTCCTCGATGAGTTGTTCGCCGGTGCGGACGTGTATGTGATCACAGCGCTTTGGACGACCGAAGCTGGGGTTCCGTCATTGCAACCCGTTATGGGGTATTGGCAAGCCTGCTGGTGGAGGACGATCCCAACCCTGAATTCCGTACGTATTGCCACCTCTTCGCTGTACGCCGGCCCTGGCGGCGTGGCTGCATCGACGAGCTGCTCCGAAACATCGCCGACGACAAGGTGGCGGGGGTCCTCATCACCGACAACCCGGATGCAGCGCGTCCACCACCCCTACGACGGTGGCGCCGACGTCTTCCTCGCCACGTCCGCGGAACGGGGCTGGGTGCGCGATCGGGGGCCGACTGGTCTTCCAGTCATCCGTCGGGTCTCTGACTGGTTCGGATCACCGCTCCACTCGGAATGGTCTTTCACCGCAAGTACCGGGTTGAGAGGCTCCACAAGTTCCTTGGTGGCGACGGCCACGAGGCGCGCGGGTGCATCACCGTCCAGCAACGCGCTCACGTACTCGATGGCCTCCGCAGGCGAGAGCATGGGCAGCCTCTGGCGCAGTGTCCGCACACCATGCATGCGTCCGCGCGTAGCGGCGACTCCGCATAGCGCATCGTGTAGATCGTCTACTGCGGTACGCACCGGCAGCCCACGTATCCAGGTCCGGTAGTCGGCCTGCCACTCCCCGGTTACCGCGGAGACCACGCCGATCTGGTGTAGTCCCCCGTCGACACGGTCGACCAGGTACGGCCCATTGCCGACCAGCATGTACCCCGAGTTCCGAGTGCGTACGAACTCCTCGGACTGCCAGGAGACGATCCACACCAGTTCGTGCTCCTCGACACGGACCACAGCCATCCGCATCGCGTCCACACTCACAGTCCGCCACTGCTGAAAGTCGCGCTTCAGCTGTTCTTCGACAGCCCGAGCGGCGGCCTCTCGCTCGATCATGCGTGCAGCATCCTGTACCGGCCTGTCTTCCGGCCAGCGAATTCGTACGGACCAGCGCCACGTACGAGGGGACTGACGGACCTTCTTGCTCAGGAATGCGAAAGCTGCGGAGCAAGTGCTTTGCGCCAGTACCGCTCAAGGCCCTCGGCAGCTGCCTGGAGTACCACGACGGCACCCCGACCGACCCGAACAGCTACATCGCTCCTCCGGCCTCGGGCTCTCACCAGATGGCCGCCTGATCAACGACTGCTCCGAAGGGAACTCTCATGGCGCTTCGCCTGATTGCCCGCCGTCCCGCCAACCCGTCGACGCTGCCCGAGGAACCCGTCGACCCGAACGCCTTCGCCGTGTGACGCCTGGCTGTTGTGTTCGATGCAACGAGTCACCGCGTCGAGGGCTTGTTGCGTCGAGGGCTGCCGTGGCATGCTCCGGGCCATGATCAAGAGAATCGAGTCCTCCGTCCGCCGATGAGCGAGACGACCGGGACAGGACTGCCCGGAGCACGGACACCACTCTTCGAGCACGCCCTACGGTTGCACCGGCTGACCCCGCAAGAGCCACTGCCGAGAGACGGGGAGCCGTATCCCGACGATGCGTTGCACCGTCGTCGCCCTCGGCCGAAGGCGCCGGAGGATCGACGTTCGGCCGACAAGGGCGTGGCGCTCATCCTGGACGCGCATTTCGCCCGCGCCACCGCCCTTCCAAGCGAATTGGCTGACGCATTCCACGACGGTGTCCGGGATGGAACGCGAGTACATCCGAGACCGCACTCTCGAAGGACACGAGTCCGCCCGCAAGCGCGGCAAGACCATCGGCGGTGCGGGCGTCACCGACGAGTCGATGCTGTCCATGGCCCTCCACCTGCGCGACCAGGAGAGCCCTCTCACCGCACTGCACATCAACCGCCCGTCCGTGGGAATCGCCAACTCCTCATCGCTTCGCGACCGCATCGGCGTCAACTTCACCCAGCTCCGGCAGGACCGGTTCCTGGACGAAGCGCGCGAGACCGCCGACCCCGTCAGGCTGATGCGCCTGTTCGGGATCACCTCCTACACCGCGATCCACTACGTCCGCGCCGCCCACCCCGAACGTTTCGCGATCGATCCCACACAGGCTTAGGGGTCCGGCTGCTGGTCACTCCGAGCGAGATCAGCCTTTGGCCGTCAGACAGAACGGATGCCCAGCTGGATCGATGAGGACCCGCCAGCGATCTTCATTGGGCTGGTACTCGGGCTTGCTTGCGCCCAGGCCCAGGAGCCATGCCTCAGCCTCGTCCAGGTCGTCGACATCGAAGTCGAGGTGGAACTGCTGGGGGACGGTTTGGTCGGGCCAGCGGGGAGCCCGGTAGCCGTCGACCCGCTGGAAACCGATGAAGAGTCCGTCCTCGTGGTTGAGACCGGCAAAGTCGGCGTCGGACTTCGGATGCGGTTCGAGGCCGGTGGCCTGCTGATAGAACGCAGCCAGCGCCAGGGGTTCTGAGCAGTCGAGTGTTATCGCGGACAGCTTCATCTGCGGTGGCATGGCAGCTCCGGGCCGGTCGGTGACTCTCGCGATGTCACACACTAGAGGGCCAATGCAGACCACTTGAACTCACCCGTCGCCGACAGAAGGGCACCCCTATCACCAGCGGGTTCACCGTGTCGGTGCCTTGAGAGTCCGCGAACCTGCTGGTTTCCGAGTTTGACCGCCGCGCTGTCCCCGAGGGACTCGTCACGCGGCGCCAGTTACGGGACATGGGCCTCAGCCCCGGTGGCAACGACGGCCCATGCGCTATGTCGCTGCGGCGTATCCAGAGCGGACAGCCCGGCTGTCCCGCTGACCGTCCGATTAGTCCCAGTCGGACGGTGGCTGCTTGACGTCGCCCCCCGGGTGCGGCAGCTGCACGTAGTACTCGGCGCCGGAGGGAAGGGCGGAAACGCAAGCTTCTTAGCAGGCGTTGACCAGGAGAGGCAGGACATCGGTGGCCGTACGCGCTCGCTTTGGTCCTCATCGCCGTGGCGGCCACCGCTGCTGTCCGGCGTCCCGGACGTCCGCGGCCGCGTCCTCGCCGAGGTTCTCTACCTGGAGAGGCTGCGGGTCGGCGCCCGCAACCGCGGCTTGTCCGCCCTCGCTCATCGAGCGTCTGGAGGACGCTGTCGACCACGGCCACGAGCTAACCGTGCTGCTCGCCGACATCCTCCGCACCACCGCAGCCGCCCACGCGGGCAGCGGCACCCAAGACGCCTCGGGACGGCCGCCGGCATGCGGCCCGGCCGTCCCGGAGCCACACCCCTTCCCTCGCCAGAGCGTAATCCGACAGAAGAAGGAGCACACCCAGCATGCACGCATCCGCACACTGCGCCACCCGCGCCGTCACCGAGGGCCTGGACATGGTGACCGTCCTGATCGGCGGCGCCATCGGCGCCTGGGCGGGCTACACCTACTCCCCCGACACCTGGTCGGGCGACTGGCGCCTGGTCACCACCGGCGCCGTCGTCGCCGCCGTCGTCAAAAGACCCAGCGGACTTACATCCGCCACTTGCGCACCGTCTCCCTCGAGACACCCAGGTCATCCGCGACCGCGTTCGACAGGCCCTCCGCGCACGCCAGCACGATCCTCGACCGCAGCACCAGCGCCTGCGAGGTGGTCTGCTTGCGCAACCAGCCTCGCAGCACCCGGCGTTCGCGATCGGACAACTCCAGCGGCAACGGCTTCGGGCCCGGCGCCGCCCCACCCTACAACCGCAAGCGGGAGTGTCTAATCAACGGCGGATCCGATGATCAAGGAGACGCCTGATGAGCGAGGCCATCACCGAGCACGGGACCGTGGAAGAGCCGGTCGT
>NZ_JBIAXT010000064.1:0-19371 GCF_042896945.1 Streptomyces sp. NPDC001222 | reverse complement strand
CCGAGTAGTCCTTCATCGCCATCGGCGGGGTTCTCGCTTCCTCCGGATCAAGCAGATCCAGTATCAGCGTGTCCACCACTCAGGGGGAGGCCCCCACCACACCGATGATCAGGCCCAGCACGTGGACGCGCACTGAGCTTGGAGATCGAGCTTTCTCCGGCTGTGGCGGCAGCAGCGGCTCGATCAGCGACCACAAGTCATCGTCCACGGTCGACGGCCGAGTACTCACGCCCTGCCGAACGGTCGAATCGTCACACAGGTCACGCGGAACCAGGACACTTCAACAAGATCATCTCTTATCGAGGGGTTTGTCGAGGACGTGAACGTGGCGGCTTGTCTCAATCGCCCTCTCGTCCAGAGAACTGGAAGACCATGCCCAGTACGCCCGGCCAGAGAATGCCGAACCCGATGAGAACGATCCACACGGCGTAGACGATGCCGACGGCGATCACCGCTGCGCCCAGGGCGACCGTCACCGGGTAGCCGCTTTGCGGAGGAAAGAAGTCGATCACGCCGCTGCGATCGCGGATCTCAGAGTCTGGGCGGTCTTCGGGCCGCAGGCCCTTGCGCCGGTAGTTGACGAGACAGAAGAAAGAGACTAGGGACGACATGGCGAAGGAGACAGTCAGTGCGGCGATTCCGGCGGGTTCGCGTGCGAACCAGATGTATGCGGCGTCGGTGAGCAGAAAGAAGAGTGCCACGCCGGCGAAGAGGTAAGCCTCGGATTTCATTGGGTCTGCTCTCCCAGGGTGTCGGGGGTCGGCTCCACCGTTCCGGTGGCCGACGGTGCCAGCAGCTTCTGTACTTCAGGGTGATGGAGGTCGAATGCTGGCGAGTCGGACCGGACGCGTGGCAGTGCGGTGAAGTTGTGCCGGGGTGGTGGGCACGAGGTCGCCCACTCGAGGGAGCGGCCCCACCCCCAGGGGTCGTCCACTTCGACCTTGGGGGCGTACCGGGCTGTCTTCCACACGTTGTAGAGGAAGGGCAGCGTGGAAAGACCGAGGAGAAAGGCGCCGATCGAGGACGTCGTGTTCAGAGCAGTGAAACCGTCGGCGGGTAGATAGTCCGCATAGCGACGTGGCATGCCGGTCTCACCGAGCCAGTGCTGGACCAGGAACGTCGTCTGGAAGCCGATGAACAGTGTCCAGAAATGGATTTTCCCCAGGCGTTCATCGAGCAGTTTGCCCGTCATCTTGGGCCACCAGAAGTAGAAGCCACCGAACATGGCGAACACGATGGTCCCGAAGAGCACGTAGTGCAGGTGGGCGACGATGAAGTAGCTGTCAGTCAGGTGCAAGTCCAGGGCCGGGGAGGCGATGATCACACCGCTGAGCCCGCCGAGCAGAAAAGTCACCATGAAGCCTGACGCCCACAGCATCGGTGTCTCGAAGGAGACGCTGCCTTTCCACATGGTGCCGATCCAGTTGAAGAACTTCACTCCCGTCGGCACGGCGATCAAGAATGACATCAGCGAGAAGAACGGCAATAGCACGGCACCCGTGGCGAACATGTGGTGAGCCCAAACGGTGGCCGACAGCATGGTGATGGCGATTGTCGCACCGACCATACCGACGTACCCGAAGACAGGTGCCCGGCTGAATACTGGGATGATCTCCGTGACGACGCCGAAGAACGGCAGTGCCACGATGTAGACCTCCGGATGGCCGAAGAACCAGAACAGGTGCTGCCACAGCAGGGCCCCGCCCGTGGCTGAGTCGAAGATATGGGCACCGTAGTTCCGATCGGCGACCAGGGCCAGCAGGATCGCGGTGAACACGGGGAACGCCAACAGCGCGAGAATCGAGGTGAACAGGATGTTCCAGGTGAAGATCGGCATCCGGAACATGGTCATCCCCGGAACCCGAAGACACAGGATCGTGGAGATGAAGTTGACGCTGCTGAGCGTCGTGCTCACACCCGAGACGGCCAGCCCCATGGCCCACAGGTCACCCCCGTGGCCGGGCGAGTGAACGGCGTTGTTCAGAGGCGCGTACGCGAACCAGCCGAACGGTGCCGGACCCTGCCCGACGAGGAAGCCGGAGACGACGATCAGCCCGCCGAAGAGGAACAGCCAGTAGGACAGCGCGTTCAGCCGCGGGAACGCCATGTCGGGGGAGCCGATCTGCAGCGGCATGATGGCGTTCGCGAATCCGGCGAACGTGGGTGTCGCGAAGAGCAGCATCATGATCGTGCCATGCATCGTGAAGAGCTCGTTGTACTCCTGTGCGGTGACGATTTGCAGCCCGGGGCGAGCCAGTTCAGCGCGCATGATCATCGCCAGGACACCGGCGAACAGGAAAAAGCCGAACGAGGTGACCAGATACAGGTTGCCGATCTTCTTGTGGTCGGTGGTCGTCAAATAGTCCCTGGCCCACTCCCCTGTGGGGACGTGAGGGTCCCGCGTCCTGCCCCTTGGCTCGTCGAGCCCTGCGGATGTCTTTGACATGAGCGCCCTCCATTCGCTGAACCAAACGAGATCCATCCTGACGAACCGCGCGCGGAACGGTCTGCTGCCCGCCGCGCTTCCCGCCTTATTCCACCGTTCGGTGTCGGGTCGGCTCGACGGGCCTTGCCGGCTTCCCTCGTCATATTCGGCAACGCGGGGCGTTCAGCCGCTCGTGCCCCTGAGCCGCGGGTGGAACCGCCGGAGGGCCTGATGTGGATGTACAGCCGTCGGAGATCGCCGACGGCGGTTTGCAGCGGGAGGAGGTTCGTAGTGACGGCATCGTGTACCACAGGCAGAGGTGCGCACGTTTGCGTTCGAATCGGCGCACGGCCGTCATGAACGCCGCAGAGACGGCTTCCAGCACATCGTCGTTGCTGTCTGCACGGGAGCCTTGGCATCCTCTCCCCCTGAGGGTGGAGATTCCCGTCTACCGGGCCGTTGAAGGCTGCGGTGTCGAGTGGGTGCCCACTTCGCTTCGCGGTACGGGCACGGGTGCCCATCTCACCTGCGCTCCACAGGCTGACACGGCCGGTCCGGCCGCCTTGGCGACGTTGACCGCCGCGTTGATGTCCCGGTCCAGGTCCGCCCCGTCGGCAAACCACCAGGCAGTCCTCGTCGGCGTCGCGGACCGCAGGCAGGAGAGCCTGTTCGCCGCACCTGATGCGGCGCCGTCCTCGGCGGAAGTGAGCGCGTCGGTGAACGTCTTGACCATCGCGCGCAGCAGATCGGGACTCGCTGTGGCGAGGTTGTCCTCATTGAGGGCAGCAGGGGCGGGCTGTCTGGTGCGTCATCGTGCTGATCTCATTCGGGCTTGGGCACCTCGAAGGTCAGCCGGTGGCCGTTCGTCCATGTCGGAGCGCTGAGTCCTTCGGACGGATCAAGTCGTCGTGCCTGATCATCCGTCCGATCGTTGCCCTCCGACAGGAGGTAAGGCATGAATCACTGGGTGTACGAGTTCTCGGGTTGTCCCGATTCGGGCGACTACCAGCAGCTTGCCAACGAGGCCGAACCGGGCGAGATCCTGTTCCGTCACTGCTCGGGCGGCCTCGGCATCGTGGACGGGTTCGTGCGGGAGAGCATCGACGATCTGACGATGGTGGCCCGCTTCCGGTGGGTGGCCAGCGGCGACCCGTCGACGGTGGGGCCGGCGGTGCTGCGGCAGGCTGGAGCACGTCCGCCGGCGCCGGAGGGGATCCGCAGTCAGTGAGCACGGGCAGTCGGCCGGAACACCACGAGGACGAGGACGTCGAAGCCGAGAATCTGTGATCTGTGCGGGGCGGTGATCCCGAGCGGCAGCAGGGATTGGTATGCGCTGGTGCTGGATTCGTCAGCAATCCAGACCGATCCGCGGTTCGACGGCGAGCGCATGCTGCTCGGGCGCTCGCGTGAGCACATGGCTGAGCTGGCCGAGCAGTACAAACGCTCGGCCGTTCGTAGCCGCTGAGCTGTGGGCCTGGAAGATCGCCCAGGTGCTGCGGCACCATCCCGAGGGAATCAGCGAGGAGGACCTGATCACGGAGTCGGGCCTGACCCGCGAGCAGGTCCGGCGGGGTGTGATGGGGCAGAACGCGAGGTTCAGCGCTGGCTCGAGCAGCACGGCCAGGGTGAGGACGACGGCTTGGATGGCGGTCAGTGAGTCGTTCGTGGTCCGGGCATGGCCTTTCCACGGTCCGGCGGCGGGACAGGAGGATGCATCCGGCCCGGCTCTCCTGCAGGCAGGGCCGTGCCCTGCTGGACGAGCACACTGTGATGCGCGGTCTGGGAACGGGCTGGGATCTGCGTGGGTACGGCCAGGCCGAGCCGACCCGCCTCGGCGCGCAGGGCGCGTTCCTGCCGATGCTGATGGCGAAGTCCCGGCACGGGACGTTGCCCGGCCGCCGACGGGGCAACCTCGTGGCCGCTGCCGGGCGCTCGTGACAGGGCGATGAGGGCTGGCTGCCCCTGGGAGCGGGCATGAGCGCGCGGTCTTCCGGGGCGGCGGGCCGGCCGGGCCCTGTCGTGCGGCACCACTCAACGCCCACCGCCAACGGACGAGCGTTGCGGTTCTCCTCTTCCTGTGCGGAGAGTCCGGAGCGGTGGGTACCCGGCCATCGAGGGCGGGGGCAGGCACCATACGAACCGGGAAAAGGAGCTTCATCATGACCCAGCACGTGCGCGACATCATGACCAGCGCGCCGGTGACCGTGGAACCGCAGGCGTCGGTGGCTCGGGACGGCGGCGAGCAGGCCGACGGAGCGGATGCCGTAGCACAGCACCTCAACCTGGCGCGGGCCGACAGGGCGTCAACCGGCAACGCGCCCAGCCAGTCCGCGGCTCGGTCAGGGTCGATGGCGAGGACGCCACCGGGCTGCGGGACCTAGGCGGAAGCGGTGGCCGCCACCGTGATCGACGGGCCGATACCGACCCGAACGTCGACCCCGAGACGGCAGAGGGTACGCACCCGCAGGACCTCCCCCAGGCGCCGGGCGCCAGCGCCGTGGTAGCGCAGAGCACCTTTGAGTGTGAGGGTGGCGAGGTCGGGGTGTGTCGCCCGGCGCTTTGGCTGTGCCGGGCGACAGCCATGGATTACAAGGTGCGGGTCAGGTGGTCGGTGAGCAGTCGGGTGAAGCGGGCCGGGTCGGGCAGGTCGCCGCCTTCGGCGAGTAGCGCGCTGCCGTATACCAGCTCGGCGATCTCTGCCAGCGCGGGGTCGTCGGCGTCAGCCTCGTGTGCCGTGCGCAGGGTGGTGATCAGCGGGTGGGTAGGGTTGAGTTCCAGGATCCGCTTAACGGTGGGCAGTTGCTGTCCCGTCGCCCGGTACATCTTCTCCAGGGTCGGGGTCATGTCGTGAGCGTCGCCGACGATGCATGCCGCCGAGGTCGTCAGTCGCGACGACAGGCGGACCTGCTTGACGTGCTCGGACAAGGCGGTGGTCAGCCATGGCAGCAGGGCGGCGTAGTCCTGCTCACGCTTGGCCTGCTCGGCATCCTGGTCGCCTTCCGTCGGCTCGTCGAGGTCGACCTGGCCCTTGGCGATGGACTGCAGTCGATGCCCGTCGAAGGCCGGAACTTGGTCGACCCAGACCTCGTCGATGGGGTCGGTGAGGATCAGGACCTCATAGCCCTTGGCAGCGAAGGCCTCCATGTGGGGAGAGTTCTCCACCATTGCGCGGGTCTCGCCGGTCAGGTAGTAGATGGCGTCCTGACCATCCTTCATGCGCTCGAGGTACTCGCGCAGGGTGGTGGTCTTCTCCGGGTCGTGCGTGGAGGCGGCCGACACCAGTTCCAGCAGCGCCTCGGTGTTGTCGGGGTCCTCGATCAGGCCTTCCTTCAGTACCCGTCCAAACTGCGCCCAGAGCTTCGTGTAGCGCTCGCCGTCGCGTGCCTGCATGTCCTTGATCGCCCCGAGGACCTTCTTGACCAAGCGCCGGCGTACGCCGCGGATCTGGCGGTCGTGCTGCAGGTTCTCACGGGAGATGTTCAGCGACAGGTCGTGTGCGTCGACGACGCCCTTGACGAAGCGCAGATAGTTCGGCATCAGCGCTTCGCAGTCGTCCATGATGAACACGCGCTTGACATACAGCTGCACGCCCCGCTTGGTATCGCGGGAGAACAGGTCGAACGGCGCCTGGGAGGGGATGAACAGCAGCGCCTCGTACTCGAAGGTGCCTTCGGCGCGCATGTGGATGGTCTCAGCGGGGTCGAGCCAGTCGTGGCTGATCTGCTTGTAGAACTCGGTGTACTCGGCCTGGGTCACCTCGGTGCGCGGTCGGGCCCACAGTGCCTTCATTGAGTTGAGGGTTTCGACGCCGGAACGGGTGGAGCCGTCGGCGTCGGTATGCTCGGTGGCCATCTGGATCGGCCAGCGGATGAAGTCGGAGTACTGCTTGACTATCTGGCGGATCTTCCACTCAGACAGGTAGTCGGCCAGCCCGTCCTCGCTGTCGGCGGGCTTGAGGTGCAGGGTGACCGAGGTTCCCACGGGTAGGCCGTCGACGGCCTGGATGGTGTAGGCGCCCTCGCCGTCGGACTCCCACTGGGTGCCGTAGTCGGTGCCGGCCCGCCGGGTACGCAGGGTGACCTTGTCTGCGACCATGAATGCAGAGTAGAAGCCGACGCCGAACTGCCCGATCAGGCTCTGAGCGGTGGCGGCGTCCTTGGATTCCTTGATCTTCTCCAGCAGGCCGGCGGTGCCGGACTTGGCGATCGTGCCGATCAGCTCCACAAGATCGTTCCGGCTCATGCCGATCCCGTTGTCACGGACGGTCAGTGTGCGGGCGTCCTTGTCGACCTCCAACACGATGTGCAGGTCGGTGTTATCGACCTCAAGACCGGAGTCGGTCAGTGACTCCAGCCGGAGCTTGTCCAGTGCGTCGGAGGCGTTCGAGATCAGCTCTCGTAGGAAGATGTCCTTGTTCGAGTAGATCGAGTGAATCACCAGTCGGAGCAACTGGCGGGTCTCAGCCTGGAATTCCAACGTCTCGATACTGCTACCCACTACGGGGGCTCCCTTTCTCGTGAAAATGTGATGAACGGATAGGATTCGGGCCGGGACGGATTGTTGCCGCCTTTGGCCTAATTCGAGGCCAGTCAGCCGGACTGCAGCCGCAAACTTGTGGCTCTTTGTGACGGGAGTCAGGCGTCGTCAGTCGTGTCGTCGTGGAGCCGGTCGGTGTAGCGGGCCAAGGCGTCCAGGCGATTGGCGAGTTCGGTGTGGTGAGCGAGATAGGGGCGCATGGCGGCCAGGGGGGCCATGAGCTCGGCCGCGTCGGTGGCTCCGAGGGCGGTGTGCAGGGCGGCCTGGGCGGAGAGCGCTTCGGGCGTGAGGTGAGCGAGCGCGGTGATCTGGGCCGCGAGGGCCCGTAGGTCGGCCGCGTTACGGCGGGCCCAGGTGGCGGTGGTGCGTTCGGCCGCGCGGCGTTCGCGGGTGGCCTGGACGCGTTGTTCGCCGGTGGTTCCGGCGGGGCCGGGCCGGCCGCGCAGGTAGCGGCGTTCGGCGGCCTGGCGGCTGGCGACGCCGAGAGGGTGGGCGAGATCGGCCCAGCTGGCACCCGCGTGGCGGGCCGTTTCGATCAGGCCGGTTTCCCATCCGGCGAGCTGCTCGCGGACCTGCCGCAGCAGCAGAAGGGAGGCCAGGGCCTGCTCCGGGCCGACGTCGTGAGCCTCGGCAGTGCCGGGGGCCTCCTGCCGGGCGGCATGCAGGGCGTCGTCTATGGCGTGAAGGGCTGCTGAGGCGGCGAGGAACGACGCCGGGCTCTGTGTGTCGGCGCTGGGTCGGGCCGGCTGGTCGGCCGGGGGCATGGGCGCCTCCTTCAGTAGTCATCCTTTGGACGACACCATGTTTGTCATCCATTGGATGACATGTTACAACGGTTTCAGTGCGGCGCATTGGCAGCAACTGCCCGAACCTTCCTGGAGGTGTTTTCCGATGTTGATGCGCACCGACCCCTTCCGTGAGCTGGACCGGCTGGCCCAGCAGCTCATGGGTCCGAGCACCTGGTCCCGGCCATCCCCGATGCCGATGGACGCCTACCGCGAGGACGACCAGTACGTGGTGGCCTTCGACATCCCCGGCGTCAGCGCGGACGCGATCGACATCGACGTCGAACGCAACATGCTGACCGTCAAGGCCGAGCGCCGACCCGTGACAAAGGCCGACGACGTACAGATGGAACTGTCGGAACGGCCGCTGGGCGTCTTCTCCCGCCAGATCGTGCTGGCCGACACGCTGGACACCGAGCACATCCAGGCCGACTACGACGCAGGCGTGCTCACCCTGCGCATCCCGATCGCCGAGCGCGCCAAGCCCCGCAAGATCTCCATCGGCGTCGGATCGGGCCGCAAGGAGATCTCAGGCTGAGCCGGACAGACGAGGGCTGAACAGCGGCGGAGGACGGGTATCTGATCTCCCCCCTCGCCCGTCCTCCGCGCCCCGTGGACCGAGGAAGGGGTGACGGCCGACATGACTGTGCGACGCGAGGCGTTCCTCGACCATGTGAAGGGACGCGGCGAGTACGACACCCTCCAGGAGGCCGAACGCGCGGCCCGCGTGGTGCTCGCCCTGCTGGGCGCACACCTGGTCGGCGAGGTACGCGCCCAGCTGGCGGCGCGTCTGCCGGACGACTTCGCCCAGATCCTTCTCAACCCGCTGCAGAGCGCCGAGCCGCTGCCCCCGGAGCGGTTCGTGGGCGCGACCGCGGCCTGGATCGAAGGGGCCACCGAACAGACCGCGGCCTGGGACGTCAGCGCCGTCCTGTCCACGGTCGCCGACGCCGCCGGCGACGACCTCCTCACGGCGATCCTGCTCCAGCTCCCCGCGGGCTACGACCTCCTCTTCGGCCGCCCCCAGCCCGCCTGACCACCCGCCCCGGGTGGCCCCGCACCGGCCACCACGACCCTGGTGACAGAAAGGCAACCACCGCAGTGATGTCCGACCAGAGCGCACCGCTCCAGGTGCCCTACGGGAAGGCGTACGAGCGCATGCTGGAGAAGGTCCGCTACGAAGGCGCCTACCCCACCCGTGAGAAGGCCGAGGAAGCCGTCCGCCTCGTCCTCGCGGCACTGGGACGCCAGCTGACCGGCGACGAACGCGTCGACCTGGCCGCCCGCCTCCCCCTCGAAGCCGCACGCGTCCTCACCGCCCAGATCCCCGACACCCACCCGCTGGGTGGCTCGGCCTTCGTCAAGGACCTCGCCGTCCGCACCGGCGCCTCCCTGGGCACCACCCGCTGGGACACCGGATCCGTCTTCTCCGCCGTCGCGGCCTACGCCGGCCCCGACCTGCTGACCCGCATCCTTCAACAGCTCCCCTCCGGCTACGCGCTGCTGTTCGGCCGCGCCGAACTCGCCCCCGCCGCGTAGCCGGCGACATGCGTGCTCGGGGCGGGCGCGACGACCGCCGCGTCGCTGTCCGCCCCGCACCCCCCGCGGCACATGAAATGACCGCCGTTGCCCGCTTGGCGGCACCGCTGATCCCGGTCGGATGCCCTCGCCGCGCATCGTGACGGGGACATCACCCCTTCTGCGTCGGGTTCGCGTCAGGCGGCCTCAGTGCCGCCCGGAGTAGCGGGTGCAGCAGTCCGCACAGCGGGCAGCCGCCCTGCCCACGTTCGGGCCCTGACCAGGTGTTCAGCCTGAAGCCCGACACGGGGTTCAGCTTGGATCAGCAGAGTCACCGATCCATGGACATGCCCGTGGCCCGGCAACATCCCGGCGAGGCGGAAGCCGTCCCCCGGCCCGTCGTCGGCCCGAACTGCACCCTCACCGGCAGCCGGTGGTAGTCCCCCTACGACGACCGCTACCTCGACAGCACCCGCACCAAGGACGTCGACACCTCGCTCGCTGTCAGCCTGGGACTCCGGCGCCTCTGTTCGGACGGCCAGGGAGCGCGAAGCGTATGCCAACGGCCTCGACAACCCGCGCGCTGATGGCGGTGTCCGCCGCCTCCAACCAGTCCACGGCGGACAAGGACCCCAGTCAGTGGCTTCCCCCCTTATGCCGACTACCGCTGCCAGTACGTCACCGACTGGATCGCCGACAAGGCCCGCTGCCGCCTGTCCGTCGACCCCGCAGAGGAAGCCGCGCTCACCGAGAGCCTCGACCGCGGCCCGGACGTGCCGATCAATGTCGCCCTCGCTCGCTGATACAGCCCAGCCCGGTCGCCGCGGGTGGGGCAGAAGTCCGCTGGTGGGCCGTAGGAGGCGGCATTCAGTTCGCCTGTCGGGAGGCGGGGTGCAGGAACCCGGTCTGCTGGTGACGCCAGCTCATCTATGGCTGAAACCGACCGAATTGACATGCAATCTGTGTGCTGGCTGTGCTTCGATGGCGCCAACTCGACCGGAGGACACGTGAGTTGGTCAATGCGTCCTCCGTCGGCTGAACCAACACCGGGGGAATAACTTGAAATTGAGGAAGTTGCTCACTACGGGGGCCGCGGGGCTGGGGCTGCTCGCAACGGGCGCCGCACCGTCAGCCATGGCCGACCAGCCGAGCGACGGACACCTGAGCATCACCGTCAGCACCGGCGCCGCGAAGTCCGACTTCAGCGCCACCACCTCCAAGCCCGGCATGGTCACGCCGCAGGCAGGCGAGCCCGCTGGGTACTGCAAGCTGCCCAACCCTATGACCACTGCGGTCAACCGCACGATGGACTGCTATCACATGCCCATCAAGGTCAACGTGAAGAGGAACGGCCGCACCGTCGGCACCGCCTCGTTCACCGTGTGGCATGAGGTCCACCTGAACCTCAAGAGGGTCAAGTGGTCCGAGAAGATCACCGTCAGCAAGGCCGCTCTCAACGGCACCGCCGGCGGCATCATCACCACCTTCCACCCCTCCTGCGGCTCCGGCTGCCAGGTCCACGCCGGGGGCGGCCTCGCCTCCCCGTTCACCCTGAACGGCTCCGCCCACACCGGATCAGCGGACCACACCTTCACCGTCAGCGCAGGTCACCCGCGCTCCACCCACACCCGCTACGAGCTCGACTTCAACAAGCCCGGGTACACCCCGGGCGAAGTCGCCTACGCCGGATCCACCTACCGCTGCGACGACGAGGACCGTCAGTACGGCGCAGGCTGTGTCTACCCGACCCGCGTCTCGGTCGAGAAGGACTGGACCAAACTGTCCGACATGGCAAACCTGCCCGGGATCGGCGACAACATCCGTAAGGTCCAGCGCGCCGGACTCCACATCGGCTACCCCGGCTCCACGGTTCCGCTCACCCGAGCCACCAAGGGTCAGGCCAACGACAACCGCAGGGAAGTCTGCGGCCCCGACGTCCACCCCAAGCCGGGCGACATCTGGTGGACCGTCGACCCACACGACGACGGCACCAAGCCCTCCTGCGACGAGTACCCGTTTGCCGAGACCACGCAGGGCGGCAACACTTACAACCCGCCCAACCGGTCCATCAAGTGGGTGCCGTTGAAGGAGAATCGCCAGCAGGGCGGCCTCCTCCGAACGTTCTTCGGCCGCTACCACATCCTGCCCGGAGACAAGTTCTACGTGCAGGCCGGCGCGTAACACCGCCAAGTCCAGCACCGGCAGGCCCCTCGCGCCCCGCGGCGCGAGGGGCCTGCCCCATGACGGAAGAAAGAAACACCTATGACAGAGATCAGGCCGGTAGACGAGTACACCGCGATGGCCACCCTCAGCCACGCCTTCTATGTCATCGGAATGGGAGAACCCGACGGCATCGCCCTGCCCTCCATGACCGCCCACACCCGCATCACCGCCACCGACAACAACAGCTGCCTCACCATCACCGCAGGATCCACCGAGTGGGAGCCCATCAAGATCAGCTTCCTCATCTACGACCAGGAACCCGAACCATTGCCGGGGCAATGGACCCACACCGAAACCTTCACCTGCACCGCCACCGACGACCCGGCCAGCTTCACCACCGGCACAGACCCCGACGACATGTTCCAAGACCCCATGCCGCCGGACCACCTGTTCAATCAGCCCGGCCTCGAACCCCCATACCACTGGAACGGTCGCCTCCTCATCGCAGCGTACGAGGTCGAGGAACACGTCCTCCAGTTCTGGCCCGCATAGAACGCTGAGCGCGCCGGCAGGCAGGCCGGTAAGCATCGGGACGGCGGCCTTCTGGGCGGCATAGGGGGGTGGCGCGTATCGCGACTCGATCTGGACGGTCTACGAGCGCCATCGCCGATGGTCGGCGGACGGCACCTGGACCGGATCTTTCCGGCCGTCCAGGCTGATGCGGATGCTCAGGGGCGGGTCGACTGGAGCATGGTGAGCGTCGACTCGACCTCGCGCCGGGCCCACCAGCACGCGGCCGGGGCCCCGCGGAGAACGCCGCGGGCTCCGAAGAGAAGATCGACGCCTCGGCAGCACCGCCCCGACGAAGGGGTCGGCCGGGGGTGGCCTGACCTGCAAGATCCATCTTGCCGGGGAGAGCGGCCGGCCAAGCTGATCACCCCCGGCCAGTGGGGCGACAGCCCGCAGCTGATCCCGGTTCTCGAACGGATCCGGGTCACGCGCCTCTGGGGCGGCCACCCGCGCACCCGCCCCGACCACCTTGGCGCGATAAGGCATGCAGCTCCCGCCGCAATCACCGCTACCTGCGCGGGCGCCAGATCAAGCACACCCTCCCGGAGCCGAAGGCTCAGCGGGCCAACCGCCGGCGCCGCGCAGCCGAGGAGGCCGACCTGCGGGCTTCGACAAAGAGATGCACAGGCGCCGGAAGGAGGTCGAGCGCACGATCAACCGGTGCCGGTTACGGGTTGCCGGTGGCCTTCAGGGGCCAGGAGGCCGAGTCCATGGGCGTGTCGTTCGCCGTCCTGTCAGCTTCCCGCAGAGCAGGGGGCAGCGGTTGGTCCGTCGCATTCTGCGATTGGAAAGGCACGGCGGGCTGGGATGCCTACGAGTCACAGTTTGCCGAGATCAGTGCGCGAGTCGTCTGCTTCCCCTACGGCGCGGCGTGTCGAGCACGCATGATCGCGGGAAGCTCCGCAAGTTTCCCGCAGCCACCTGCCGGCACGGCGATCGGCAACGACACCATCCGAAATCTCACGTTCTGCGGGCGGCGCACGTCTACCAGCCAGGAGAAGGGAAATGCAGATGAGCACCCGACACATCGTGATCGAGACCCGCCTTGGACCGATCACGCTCGTTGCCAAGGGCGAGACGATTGCCGGCCTGTACTTCAGGCACCACGTCCGTCGGCCCTCGCAGGAGGCGTTCGGCCCCGAGGTGGCCGACTCGACGGACGGGCTGCTGAACGAAGCGGCCAGGCAACTGCGCGACTACCTGGCGGGTCGACGTAGGCAGTTCGATCTCCCGCTCGCCGCCGAGGGCGACTCGTTCCAGCACGCCGTCTGGGACATCGTGAAGAGCATCCAGTGCGGTGACACGACCACCTACGGTCGTATCGCCGAGCAGGTCGGAGACCGCAGCCTCGCGCAACAGGTCGGACAGGCCGTGGGGGCGAACCCGCTGTGCATCTTCGTGCCGTGCCACCGCGTCGTCGGCTCCAATGGTTCCCTCACGGGATACGCCGGCGGGCTGAAGCGCAAGCAGGCGTTGCTGGAGCTCGAGGAGCCGTCCGCGGTCAGCGCCGGACGGTTGTTCTGACCGGAAAACTTACGTTTGCGGCCGAAAGTGCATCTTCAGTGGGATGGACATGAAACAACCGTTCGAGAACGTGGTCGCGCAGCACGGCGCAACCGTGCTGCGCGTCTGCCGGGTCGTCCTCGGCCCGCACGACGCGGACGACGCATGGTCGGAGACCTTCCTCTCCGCCATGCGCGCCTATCCCGACCTGCCTGAGACGGCGAACGTGGAGGCATGGCTCGTGACGATCGCGCATCGCAAGGCGATCGACGTGCTGCGTGCCGCGAAGAGGAGCCCCCTACCAGTCGACGAGGTACCGGAAGCACCGACAGGGCGGGGCATCCCGGACGACTCCGGGGACTCTGACCTGTGGACTGCAGTGAAAGGGCTCCCGAGCAAACAACGCCAGGCTGTCGCCTACCGCTATGTGGCGGGGCTGGCATACGCCGAGATCGCAGAGATCCTCGGCGGCACCGTTGAGGCGGCCCGAAGAGCCGCCTCAGACGGGCTCAAGAATCTCAGGAAGAAATATCCGGGCGCGATCACGAAAGGAGCATCATCATGAACGACATTCGCAACGATGACGACATGACCGCCCTGCTGTCGACGCCCGTGGACGCCGGCACCCTCAGTCGGCTCCACCGCCGTCTGGAGCAGGCGGCAGAACGAGCCGATCTCATCGATGTCGCTTACACCACCATCGACTCGCCTGTCGGCAAGCTGCTGCTCGCCGCCACCCCGAAGGGGCTGGTCCGCGTGGCGTACGCCGGCGAGGACCACGATCGAGTTCTGGAAGCTCTCGGCCAGAAGCTCAGCCCTCGCATCCTGCGCGCCCCCAAGCGGCTGGACGAAGTGGCTCGCGAGATCGACGAATACTTCGCCAAGCACCGCCAAGTCTTCGACCTGACGCTGGACCTGTCCCTGTCTCGCGGATTCCGGCGCCTCGTGCAGACGCATCTGCCCGAGATCGGGTACGGCCAGACCCGCAGCTACCGAGACATGGCCGAGCTCGTAGGCAACCCCAAGGCCGTCCGGGCGGTGGGCACCGCCTGTGCGACCAACCCGCTGCCGATCGTCGTCCCGTGCCATCGCGTGCTCCGCACCGACGGCACGCTCGGCGGTTACATCGGCGGACTCGAAGCCAAGACCGCGCTGCTGAACCTGGAGGCCGCAGCATGAGCACCTCGAAGGCGGCCGGGAAGAAGACGGACCGGTGGTACAGCCGCGTCGAGTCCGGCGACTGGGAGGCGATCACCGCAGAGGTCAACGAGTACGGCGGCGCACTGCTGCCGCAACTGCTGACCCCGGACGAGACCGTGGAGATCAGGGAGCTGTACGAGCAGGACGGCCTGTTCCGCAGCACCGTCGACATGGGTCGGCACCGCTTCGGTGAGGGCCGGTACCGATACTTCAACGCGCCGTACCCGGAACCGATCGAGCGGATCAAGCAGGCGCTGTACCCGCGGCTGCTTCCCATCGCCCGCGACTGGTGGACCAAGCTCGGCCGGCCCGCACCGTGGCCGGACTCGCTTGATGAGTGGCTTCAGATGTGCCACGACGCCGGCCAGACGAAGTCTTCGGCGATCCTGCTCCACTACGGCGAGAAGGATTGGAACGCTCTGCATCGCGACCTGTACGGCGACCTCGTGTTCCCGTTGCAGGTCGTGATCAACCTCAACGAGCCCGGCGTGGATCACACGGGTGGCGAATTCCTGCTGCTGGAACAGCGCCCGCGCGCCCAGTCTCGGGGCACGGCCACGCTGCTGCCGCACGGTCGCGGATACCTCTTCACCACCCGCGACCGGCCCGTCGAGTCCGCCCGCGGATGGTCCGCCGCGCCGGTTCGGCACGGCGTATCCGCCATCCGGTCCGGCGAACGTCACACCCTCGCTCTCGTCTTCCATGACGCCGCATGAGCGACGCAACGAAGACGTACACCCTTCTGGGGGCAGACGGCCGTCCCTATCGGTCTGCGGCCAAGGGGCTGTGGGGCGGCCACCGCGACTCGAAGATCTACGGACGACTCGACTGTCCCGACGCGCTGCGCGCCATCGCTCGCGGCGGCTACGTGAAGCACCGGGTCTTCTTCGCCGACGAGGCCACGGCGGTCGCGGCCGGGTTCCGCCCCTGCGGAGCCTGCTGCAAGGACCGCTATCAGAAGTGGAAGACCACCCGAGAGAACGGCGAACGATGCAAGCCCTGACCAGCCCGTTGCTGAAGGCGTCAGCCAGTTATGACGCGGACCTGACAGCCACGGATGTGCATCCAGCAGAGCCCAGGGCGAAGTACCGGCTCACCGTTCGGTCTCCCCATGGTCCACGACGAAATCGTGTCGAAGTGCTCTGCGTGGTGAGGGGGCATGGATGCCGCCTTCACACACCAGACAACTCGCGCGGCCGTCCGCGTGTCCCCGCGCTCACCGACCAGGATCAATCGCAGGTGGGTCCCATAGGGTCGGTGGCATGACGCCACCCCTTGCCAAAAGTGCCTTCGACTCGCTTCGCCTCGACGCCGTGCGCGACCAGAAGGCGCTGCGCCGGGCCTACGAACTCCCCGGCGACGCGGCCGTGCGCAAGCAGATGACCGAACTCACCGAGCAGACCCGGCGGTTGATCGGCTGCTCATCGCTGGTCCTGGTCGCCAGCGCGGACGCCGAGGGCAACTGTGACGTTTCCCCGCGCGGCGGCCCCGCCGGGTTCGTCGCCGTCCTGGACGCACGGACGGTGGCGATACCGGACGCGACCGGCAACAAGCGACTGGACACCCTGCAGAACGTCGTCGCCACCGGACGGGCCGGGCTGCTGTTCGTCATCCCGGGGCGCACCACGACGCTCAGGGTGAACGGCCGGGCCTGCGTCTCCACCCGCCCGGAGCTGCTGTCGCAGCTGACCGCCGTGGGCAAGCCGCCGGCCAGTGCGCTGGTGGTGGGGATCGAGGAGGTCTACCCGCACTGCCCCAAGTCGCTCCTGCGCAGCGGGGCCTGGAAGCCGGAGCAGTGGCTGCCGGCACACGCCCAGCCGACCTCGGCCGAGGTGACGCTGGCCCAGCTGCGGATGCCGGAGCTGACGATCGCCGACATCGAGCAGGCGGAGGCGGATTCGCTGAAGTACCGGTACGAGTAGCGGGCCATCCCGCGGTTGCTGAACCACCAGCCCGCCGAACCCTCAGGCCGGCCCGCTCCACGATCGGTCGCGGGGCAGTCCGTGGCTGACGACCTGTCTGTTGTGAGGATCACCGGTCAGCGGGTCATCCTCCGATGAAGCTCACTGTTTCCATCATGTCCGCCCGCCCGGTGCGCAACCGTGGCACGCCTTCCTTCTCGAATCCCACCGAGACACCGCAGAACAGCACGAGTCCGTCAGCGGCTGCGACCGTCCGGTTGACGGTCTTGCGATACATCGTCCACATCACCTGGGGGCAGCTGTGCAACCCTTCCGCCCTCAGCAACAGCATGACCGTCTGCAAGTACATCCCCGCGTCCCCCCACTGCCCGGGTCCCATCGTCCGGTCGAGGTAGCAGAACAGTACGACCGGCGCTCCGAACGCCTCCGAGTTCATGGCGGCGATCTTCGCGGGCCTGCCGGGGTCGTCGCGCTCGATTCCCAGCGCCTTGTACCGCTGGGCGGCCGCGGCGGAAAAGCGGTCCAGATACGGCGAGGCCAGATCGGCCGGGTACATCGGATACTCCCGCTCATCCCCCGGGTCTCCCGCCAATGCCCTGGCCGTCGCGCGCTTCTTCAGTTCGGCCAGGGGCTCACCGGTCACGACATACACGTGCCACGGCTGCAGGTTCCCACTCGAAGGAGCCCGCGTCGCTGCAGCCAGCACGCGTTCGAGTACCTCTTTAGGCACCGGCTCGTCGCTGAACGCCCGCACAGCCCGGCGACTGTCCACGGCTTCATACACATCCACGTCTTTTTGTCCTCCCACTCCACGGCGCGCAGCGAAGACACGAGGAGGATCATTGCACCGAGCGAGCAGGCCGGGCGGAGCTTTCGGTGCTGCCAAAACCGACCGGCACTCCTCCGCGGACCGTGCGGCATCCCGCCCGGTGGCACCGACCGCGCCCCGATCTGACCGCCGCCGACGTCCCACGCTTCGGCAATGCCTCGGCGCCCTAGACGCTCGCCGCGGTGGGCGTGCGGGCGAAGGGACTTCCGCGCAGTGGCTGCCGTGGGCCCTCGCGGCCCCCGGACCCCCGCTTCCGTGGCACCGCGGTACGGCGCGGTCCTTGGCTGGGCGCCTGGCCCGTCCGGTCCGGTTCTCCCGCTGGTGCCCGGACGCGCCATACGGCGCGACTCCCTGACGGCATAGGGCCGGTCAGGGAGCTTTGCCGGCGTTGCGGTGATGCCCCTACCCCGCTCGGGAGGCGAAGCCCGCGGGGCCCGCCCATCACTGTGGGGCTGTGGCTGCCCTGGCGATCAACACTGGACGGGGCTCCAGCCGGCGTACACGCTGTTGGCGATCACCCAACCGGTGACCGGCCCATCGATGTAGTACCACTCCTCGCCCGCGGTGTTGTAGATGTAGCAGCGCACTGTGACCCACTGGCCGTTGCTGGCGCCGCCGATGACGTTGCACTGAGTGCTCTGGCCGCTGCGGATGTTGACGTAGCTGTAGCTGACGGTTCCGGGGTCGTGGGAGTTGTTGGCCGGCCTCCAGCCGCACCACGACGGCTGCGAAGCCACCTGGGGAGCAGCCGCCTGCGCGGCTGGGGCCACGGCTGCACCCGAGATCAGGGCTGTGCCCAGGGCGAGTGCTGCCAGTTTCAGCTTCATCGTTCCTCCGTGTGTCCGTCGGATCGAACCGTGCGCAGGCTCATGTGCAGGGAAGGAATTGCCCAGCGTGAAGCCTTCTGGACAACCGGACCATCGGTCCTGTTTCGATCGCTGGTTGCGGTCGTTGACCCGCACGCCCACAGTGGCAAGGAACGCACGCGACCAGGTATGGCCCGAAAGTGGAAAGTCCGTCGCCCGGCAACAGCACGCGCCACGCTTTGGGGGAAGCCGTGACCAGCACACAACCCGGCACCGTGCCTCTGGACGTCATCGACCTCGACCGCGTCTTGCGCGTGGTGGAGGAGTGCGGTGCCGCCGCGACGCTGGAGGTGTTCCGCGAGGCGGTACTGGACAGCCTCAGACGCCACCTGGGATACCGCCATGTCACGTTCTTCGTCGGCGCCTCACTGCCCGGGGTCTTCCTGGACTCCGCCCCGGTAGCGGCCGGCCGGGCCCGCCGCATGCTCCCGTCCTATGTGGAGTACTTCCACCAGCTGGACCCCTTCGCCCTCGCGTGCCGCAGACGCCCGTCGGCCGGGCCGGCCCCCATACCGATGAGCGCCTGCGTCGGCGCTCGCGCCGCGGAGCACGACGACTACCTCGACCGCTTCCTGTTCCGCCACGGCATCTACGACAAAGTGCTCGTTCCGCTACGATCCCGGGCGGGCGCATGCGCGGGTATAGGCCTGTTGGCCGAGAACAGCGGAGCGTTCACGGCACACGACCTCGCCATAGTCTCGGCCCTGGCACCGCACCTGGCCAACCTGTTCGCCCTGCACGTCCGCACCGCGTCACCACGTCCACCGGGATGGGCCCGGCTGACACCCCGCCAACGGCAGACCGCCCGCATGGCAGCGCAGGGAGCGTCCAACGAGCAGATCGCCACCGCCCTGCACGTAACCGTCGACACCGTCAAGAAGCACCTGACCGCCGCCTACGCCGCGCTCGGGTGCACCCGGCGAAGCCAACTCGCCGCCTTGTGGAATGACCTGGGCGGCGGGACGTGTCAGTGACTTTGTGTAAGTCCCCGGGGGTTACCTGGTGTTGAGCCGGTCCTCGAAGAACAGTGAGAACTGGTTCAGCGCCTTCTTCC
>NZ_JBIAXT010000063.1:0-21247 GCF_042896945.1 Streptomyces sp. NPDC001222 | reverse complement strand
CCCCCGCCGCTACCTGCCCGAAGGCAGCATGGACAAGATCTATCCGGCTGAAGATCAACCCGGCACGGTTACACCACTACAGGGGACATGACCCAACGTCCCGGGCCCACAGGTACTCCGAGACGGTTTCGAGGTAGAAACCGTGTTCATCAACAGCATGAGTCTGTGCGGTAGCACGTCGCCGGAGTACGGCCACGTCCGCGAGGCCGCTGCCTGCCACCTCGCCGGAACCGTGCGTATCGCCGTCGTCCGGTTGCCCGGCAAGCAACGTCAGACGACGGCGACTTCCTGAATCCCGCATAGCCTCGCAAGTTACTGGCCGAACTCGTTGAATCTGCCTGCAATACAGGGAATCCCAGACGCACGAGTGAACGCCAGCAGAGGGGCTCTCACCTCCTCACTTGCACTCACCTCTCGTTCCGGGCGGTCGAGGAACCCGCGTGAACTCCACTTGGCAGCAGCGCCTCGCTGCGCGGCACCCGGTCCACCTCACGGCGGGGGTGCTTCTTCCGGGAGCACGGCATCACCTGCTCCAGGCGCCGGGCAGCCGGTCGAGGCGGTGCGGGTGGCGGGGGCCGGGACGCTGCGGGCGGGGCCCGCCGATCCGGCAGCGTGGGCGGGAGATGAGCACGAGCACTTCCTCCAGTCGTCGGTGGACAGCGCCGCGCCCCGCCGACGTCGTGCTGGTGTCGGCGGGGCGCAACGGGTGGCGCGGCTGGTTTATGGCCGTGTGCGTGGGGTGCTCTCCGGGCGTGGTCGGCGCGGGCGTGGTGTGGCCAGGGCGGGGCTGGTCCGGCTGCTGCTGGGGGGCGTGCAGGTGGGTGCCGACCAGGTAGTCGATCAGCAGCCCGGTGACGCCGAAGTCCTTGGGGCGGTCGACCTTCCACCGGGTCGGTGCCGGGGGCTCGGGAAGCATTCCTACGACGGTCGGGGCTTTCGCCAAAACGGGGTCTCCTTCTCGCTGGTGCTGTGACCGGAAACGATCAGCGGCGTAAGTGGTCGATGTCCAATGCCGGGTGAGGGAGCGATGATGACGAGATGACTGCCAGCTCACGTGCTCATTCGTTCAACTCGGCGGCCGCCCAGTATGAGGCGAGCCGCCCTTCGTATCCGCCCGCGCTCTTCGACACCGTTGAGGAGTTCCTGAGCCGTTCGCTGACGGGTGCCCGCGTCGCGGACATCGGTGCGGGCACTGGAATTGCGACCAGGCTCCTGAGTGAGCGGGGCGCTGACGTGATCGCCGTCGAGCCCGGTGACGCGATGGCTGCCCAGTTTCGTCAGGTGCTCCCGGGCGTGCCGATCGTTCGGGGTGACGGCAATGCCCTCCCTCTCGCCGATTCCTCTCACGATCTCCTCACGTACGCGCAGTCCTGGCAGTGGACCGATACCAGTCGTTCCGTCCCGGAAGCGCTGCGTGTCCTGCGCCCGGGCGGTGCGCTCGTAATCTGGTGGAACACCACCGCTTTCGACGTGCCGTGGATCCACGCCCAGCATGAGCGCATCGCGCACCATTGCGGAGAGCCTCCGCGTCCTGCGGTGCGTCCCGACGACAGCGAAGCCATTCGGCTTGCGGGCCTGACCGGGCTGCGGGTCGCACGTCGGCAGATCCGCTGGCAGCGGACGGTCTCCCTCGACACGCACCTTGCCAACATCAGCAGCCGCTCGGCGCTCCTCGTGCTCGACCAGGCTGCAAACCGTGCCTTCCTCGCCGAGGAGCGCCGACACCTGCGCAATTCTTTCCCTGATGAGACCTTGGAAGAGACCTACGTGGTTGATCTGCTGATGGCCGCTCGTCCGTGATCTTGCGTTTCCGTGACCTTCAGGCGGGATGGGTGAGTGATCCGCCGCCCCAGCGGATGCCCCCTCGCAGTCGCTTCCTGAACTCGAGGGGCCCTCGCGTCACCTTCGCCAGAACAGGTGGTGCGTCACGCCGCTCGGGCTGGGCACGACCTCCAGGTGGAACCGGTCGAGCAGCTCGTCGGGGGACTCCCAGAGTCGTAGTCCGGACCCGAGCTTTACCGGCGAGACCGCCACATGCATGGTGTCGACGAGGCCGGCGTCGAGGAATTGCCGGATGGTGGTGACGCCGCCGCCGAGCCGGACATCCTTGCCCTGTGCCGCTTGCCGGGCCTGTTCGAGGACCGTGGCCGGGTCGTCGTCGATGAAGTGGAACGTGGTGTCGGAGAGCGTGAGCGACGGACGCTCGTGGTGAGTCATGACGAACACCGGAGTGCGGAACGGGGGCTCCTCCCCCCACCAGCCGCGCCACTCATGGTCCTGCCAGGGCCCTCGCTGGGGACCGAATTTGTTGCGGCCCATGATCTCGGCACCGATGTTGCGTGCGAAGTCCCGTGTGAAGTAGTCGTCGAGGCCCCGGCTCCCGCCGGGATCCGTGCGTATGGGCCAGCTCGCCGTGGCTCCGGCCCAGGCGAATAGCCTCTCGGGATGGTCCTGGCCGAACGGCCGCTCGAGACTCTGGTGCTCACCGGCACCGATTCCGTCACTCGAGACGTTGAAGTTCATGACTCTCAGCAGTTGATCCACGGGTTTCCTCGTTAGGTTCTGTCGCGTCATCGTGCGGCGAGGCGCCGCACATCATGACGTCGAACGGGACGTGGCCGGATCGACAGCGGACCACAACTCTTTTCCGAGGCGCGTCAGCAAGCCACCCCGTTGGCGGCGTGGCCGGGCCGGCGCGGACGGCATCAAGGTGGTCACGGTGGCCGCCGCGACCACTCACGTGCGCCGCAACGGACGTCACCGCCCATCCAGCCGTTCCAACCGCCAACCCGGCGAACCTTCCCCGGTCAGAGCACTATCTAGCGGTTGGGGTGGTGCGCGCGGCCAGGCGGCCTGTCCGGTCCTCGCCCGGCCCGGGGGTGCGGGGCGGGGTGGGCGAGGGCCAGGCAGGGCGTCAGGTCTCAACGGGTGCGGCGGGTCCTGAACTGCCGGACTGCCTACTGCCGCAACTGGTCGAAGCGGGTGGGGTGGGTGTGCCGCCAGGCCGTCTGGTCCGCGCTGCACAGGGTGCGAAAGGACTGGGACGCGCCGCACGTGCATGTCCAGGAGCAGCAGTACGGCGGCAGCCACGAGCGCGAGGACAGCGGCGCCGCCGACGAACTGGGCGGGCAGAGGCAGCTCCTTGTCCACGACGCCGGCGAGTTCGGCGAGGACCGCACCGTCGAAGGCGAGTAACAGGGGGGCCTTGCTGTCGGTGCGGCTGATCTTCGCTTCGACGTCGTGGCAGGCATCGTCCAGGTTCTTGCCCGGGTCGCACATGGCCAGGGGCAGGGTGTCGGGGCTGGTGCCGAGGGGCATGGTCGTTTCCCTTCCAGCCGGGCTGTTCGGCTCCCCTTCACCACCCGGCCCGCGCGAGGCGGGACGGGTGGATCAGGCAGCCGTCAGTGCTCGGGGCGCTGCTGGGTCAGGCGGCCGCCCGGTGCGTGCCGGAGGCCAGGGGAGTGATGTAGCCACCGGGGTCCACGGGTGTGCCGTCGAAGCACTCCAGGCAGCACCCGAGCTTCTTGGAGAGGCAGATGTAGAACCGCCTCCCGCATTGGCCACAGGTCTGCCGAGCTGCCATTGCCGGGGCCAGGGCTCGTTCCTGAGCGAGCGTGGAATCCGCTTGGGCTTCGCCAGGTCGACGCGGAGCAGGAAGCCGCGGCGTGGGATACGCACGCGCGTCCACAAAGGGGCAGTTGCTCGACCGACAGATCCACGTACTCGCCGAAGCGGGATGCCTCCGTATCTTCGCCGACAAGAAGTCCGGCAAGAACGCCGAAGCCGAAGAACTGCGGGCCGCGCTCGACTACTCCGGCCCGGGGACACCCTCGTCGTCCCGTCGCTCGACCGGCTCGGCCGCTCCATCCAGGACATCATCGCCATCGTCTCCGGCTTGCGCAGGCGCGGCATCGGCTTCACCTCACTCCACGAGACGCTCGACACCACCACGCCCGGCGGATGCCTGCTCTTCCACGTCTTCGCCGCCCTCGCCGAGTTCATCCGCGAACTCATCGTGCAGGTCACTAACGAGGGCTTGGGCGCCGCGCGCGCCCGCGGCGCCCGACTCGGCCGCCCGCCGGCCATGACCGAGGAACAGGTACGCCACGCCCGCGACCTGCTCACCCGCCCGGAGAACATGGTCTCCTCGATCGCCAAGTTCCTCGGTGTCTCCCGCAACACGATCTACAAGTACGTGCCCGAGCTGAAGGGCGGACGACTCGCGCTCGCCGAGCCGACAGGGGCAGCAGCACTGCCCCGCCCAGCGCAGTCGGCAAAGTAACCACGGCATCGGCCCAGTTCAGCGATATTCGTTGTCTTTGCGGCCGCTGATCCGGCTCCCCCCTCCAGGTAGGGGGAAATCCGCTTGGTGAGCCCTCTCGCCCGTGCTGAAATGCGCGGATGGATACTTCTGAAGTACTTGCCCTCTTCGACCGTCAGCTGCGGCGGGATACCCTCGCCGACGCGCCCGGCACCCGGGTCGATCGGGTCGGCCAGGTGGTGCGTCAGGTCGGCGTCGAGGGCGGCTGGAGCGCGGTCGTCTGGTCCGGCCTGGACCAGGCCACGGCGCAGTCGGCGATCGCCGAGCAGGTGCAGTACTTCACCGAGCTAGGCCGTGAGTTCGAGTGGAAGCTCTACTCGCACGACCAGCCCGAGGATCTCGGCGAACTGCTGCTGGCGGCCGGGTTCGAGGCTGAGCCCGACGAGGCCCTGATGATCGCCCGGATCGCCGACCTGCCCGATGGCGGCGGACTGCCCGAAGGTGTCCGGCTGCACCCGGTGACCACCCCGGCCGACGTGGAGCTCATGCTGTCCGCGCACGAGGGGGCGTTCGAGACGACTGCGGACTGGCTGCGGCCGAGCCTGCTCGACATGCTGGCCGAGAGCCCGAGGACGGTCAGCATGGTCGTCGCGATGGTCGGCGACATGCCGGTCTGCGGGGCGCGGATGGAACTGCACCCGGGCACCGAGTTCGCCAGTCTGTGGGGCGGCGGCACCGTACCCGCCTGGCGTGGCCGGGGGATCTACCGGGCGCTGGTTGCGCACCGTGCCAAGATCGCCGCCGAGCACGGCTACCGCTACCTACAGGTAGACGCCTCCGACGAGAGCCGCCCGATCCTGCAGCGGCTCGGCTTCACCGCTCTGAGCACCACGACCCCGTACGTGTACAAGCCGTAGCCGGTAACCCCTGCTCAACGCTTCTCGCTCGCGGGCTGGAGCACCCCGGTCCTCGCCGGACCCGCAGGGCGGGGCGGGCGAGGACCAGGCAGGCGTCGCGCCGCAAGGCGGGCCTGGTCGAGGAGGCGACGAAGGCCGTCCTGGCCGCGGCCGACCTCGCTCCGGACGACGCCCTGCGGGTGTGGGTCCTCGTGCACGAACAACCCGAGGGTACTTGGGGCGCGGGCGGCTCCGTCATCCGCTACGCCGACCTGGTGGCAGTTGCGAAGGGACAGCGCACCGATGCGTGAACTGACCTACGTCGCCCGGCGCACCGTCGCGTGGCGCGAGGCACCCGACCCGAAAATCCAGGCCGACGGGGAGGCGATCGTCGCCCCGGTGGCCGCCACCTCCTGCGACGTGGACTCCTCCATCCTGGCCGGTCACGGCTTCATCGGCCCGCCCTTCGCCCTCGGCTACGAGTGCATCGCCCGGGTCGTCGAGACCGGCGACGCCGTCACCGCCGTAGTCCCCGGTGACCTGGTCGTCGTACCCTGGTCCATCAACTGCGGCACCTGCGAGCGCTGCCGGGCGGGGCTGACCGCGCACTGCACCGCTGTCCCCTACATGGCGATGTACGGCGCACCGATCGGCGGCAGTTGGGGCGGGCTCTTCTCCGACCTGGTCCGCGTGCCCTACGCCGACGCCATGCTCGTCCCGCTACCGGCCGGCCTCGACCCGGTCGCCATGGCCTCCGCCAGCGACAACTGGTCCCTGGCCTGGCGCCTGGTCGCACCTCAAGGGCCGCCCCGGAGCCCGCGTCCTGGTCGTCGCCCGCGGCAGCATCGGCCTGTACGTGTGCGACATCGCCCGCTCACTCGGCGCCTCCGAAGTGCTCTACGTCGACCCCGGCCCCGAACACCGCACCTTGGCCCGCGCGTTCGGGGCCGCCACCGCCGAGACCTTGGACCCGATCCCCCAGGGCTACGACATCGCCGTCGAGGCCACCGGACGTGTCGACCAGCTCGCCCTGGCCGTCAAATCCCTCACTCCGGAAGGGATCTGCGAGTCGGCGGGCAACCATTTCCGTCCCGGTGAGCTACCCCTGCTCGACATGTACCTCAACGGCGTCACCCTGCGCATCGCCCGCGACAATGTCCGCGCCCACATCCCCGACGCCCTCGAACTCGCCGCCTCCGGCAAGGTCGCCCCCGAGAAAGTCGTCTCCCACGTCATCGACTGGGAAGACCTGCCGACCGCGCTGCCGGAGAAGCGTCTGAAGCCGGTCTTCGTCCGGGCCGATGACTGACCGCACCCGGCCCGCACCCCACCAGCCCACCGCCCCGAGAAGCCTGATGCACACGTCCCTCACCGACCCGACACCCACCGACTCCACGCGAGCGACAGACGAGGAAGAGGAACTGGAACACCAGAAGGCGGCCATCAGCCGCCTCGGCCACGAACTGCGCGTCCTGGTGGAAGCCACAGTCCGCACCGCCGCCTCCCCGGACACACTCCACCGTGTGGCGGACGGCGTCCGCCACGTGACCGGTCAGCTGACGGGGCGACGGCGGTCGCGAGCGGCGATTTCCGAGGTGGACGAGTTCCCCGCAGGAGCCCGGATGTACGGCCCTGTCACCGGGGCCGGAAGCCCGCAGGCCCCGCCCGTGCAGGTGACGCACACCGCAGACGGCCTGATGGCTCACTGCACGCTCGGCATCGCCCACGAAGGACGGCCACGGCGGCATGAGCGCCATGCTCCTGGACGAACTCATGGGCCGCGCCTGCGCAGAAGCCGGAACGCCCGGCCTGACCGTCTCCCTTCAGATGCGCTACCACCGCCCGGTCCCACCGGAAACACCTCTGAGGATCCTCGCCCGCGTCACCGGCGCGGACGACCGCAAGGTCTTCGTGAGCGGGTCGATCACCACGGAGGAAGCCCCTGCCACAGACCTGGTCACAGCCGACGGAGTCCTCATCGCTCCCGATCCTCGTCGCACCCGCGCTTTGTTTCCGGGGCTGCAAACAGACCGGTGACCCAGTGTCGGCGACGCGTGAATCAGCCGTCGCCGACACCGTCTGGCAGTTCCGGCCGCTACAAGATCCGGGTCAGCTCAGTCTGCTGGGTTGCCGTGCGTTTGCACTGCTGTGGCCAGGTGGTCGGCAAGGGGCTCGGGCAGCGCTTGGCCGTTCGTGGTCTGCAGGAGGGCGTCGGCGACGAGGTGCAGTTTCGTGTTGCTGTGCTGGGACGTTGTCACCAGGACCTGCCAGGACTGCTGCGCGGTCAGGTGGAACGATGCCATGAGCATGCCCCGGGCCAGATCGATCGTCGCGCGGGTCTGCAGCGCCCGATGCAGTTGCGCGTTCTCGGTTGCGAGATCATCGCTCGATGAGTCTGCTGTGCGTGCTGTCTCGGGGCGCGGTGGCACTGAGGGAGTGGGCGGGTGCTCATTCGGCTGTGACGAGCCTGGAGCGAAGAGTGGGAGGGTGCCGGTGAGGGCCAGCAGGCGTTCCACGGCCGGGCTGGTGGCGCGCAGGATGAGGCTCTTGGCGCTGGCGCGGGCGCGGTGGCGCACGTTCAGTAGGACGTTGAGGGCGGAGCAGTCGCAGAAATCGACGCCCGCGAGATCGAGTTCCAGGCCTGCGTTGGCGTCGTCGAGTGCATTGCTCAGCGTCTGCTGCAGCAGTTGGTCGTACTCCAGGTCGAGCTCACCGGAGACAGTCACCACGAGCCGGTCGCCGATGGCGTCGACACGCAAGGTCACCGGCGTCGGCGTCTGCTCGAACGTGGTACCACACTCAGTGCAGGGCCCCTCACCTGGGGGAAGGGCCGCGTGATGGGACATCTCAAGCTCCCGCACATGCCGGTTTCGTCGACCACCTCCAGCATCACCCCACCTGACTCTCACGTCAACAAAAACATGAAATTTGATTCATCCTTTTGAACGCGTGAATCAAGACGCCTATCGTGGGGTACATGGATCGAGTGCCGGAGCCGCATACTGGCTGGACGTTTCTGACCAATCACTCTCGGGTGCTGGCCGCTATCGCCGAAGACCGCACCACCCGCGTCCGCGACATCGCCTTGCGCTGCCGACTCACCGAGCGGTCGGTGTTGAAGATCATCGCTGACTTGGAAGAGGGCGGGTATCTCACCCACGTCAGGGAGGGCCGCTCAAATGTCTACCGCATCGCCCCAGACGCGCCCCTGCGCCATCCCGCGGATGCCCCGGCCACCGTCGCAGAGTTGCTGTCGCTCCTGGTCCACCACGAGTCCACGCACCACACCGCTGCAACCGCAGCAGATCACGACGCACCCTGACCCGGCGGGATCGGCGGCGCAGCCGCGGCGGGGATCGGGCCGCCGCTCGGCCGGTTGGTCAGCACGGCCAGCACCATCCGGTCTCCTCTGCCCGCCAGGACGCCGAACGCGCCCGGGTAGCGGCCAAGGCGCTGACCCAAACGGTCGACGACAGCCGCACCGGTCGCTGACGCACCAACTGACGGCGGCGCGGCGCGAACGCAACCGAGATCGGCCGTCAGCGCGGCGGCACCGTCATGCGGGGGACGTCGGTGGGGGTGAGGTCAGGGCGGGCACGGTGCATGCGTGCGGGGTGGCGCCACCGGCCGGAGGCATCGCGGGCGACGTCGACGCCGACTTCCACCACCTGCTCGGGTTCCACCAGCGTGACGTCCAGCGTCTCCCGGCTGCCCCGCCCGAGGGAGAACGACCAGCCCGTCCACGGATGCTCGCGCCGGCCGGGGCGAGTAGTCCGGCGACCGTGCTGCTCGCCGCCTGGGCGAGAGTGGTGGTGCGGCCGGTGTACTGAATGCGGCCACGGTCGTCGAACTTGCCGAGCAGCACCGCCCTGACGAGCCATCAGCCCACTGTGCTCGCCCAACTGCTAATGAACAGGGAAAACGTCAAAGCGCTGCCGAAGTACTAGTCGAACTCTCCTGCCTTGACACCTCGGACGAAGGCACGCCATTCGTCCTCGGTGAACAGGAGTACGGGACTGTCCGGGCTCTGGGAGCCACGGACCGCTGCTCCTCGCGTACGCCAGGGCTGCCCGGGACGGACCCGTCGGCCGCCTGCGAACCGTCCACGTCCCACGCGTGGGCGACCCCCTGGTACGTCACCCCGTTGACCGTGGGCCGCGGTCCGCCGATGGAGATGGTCATCCCCGCGGGAGGCGGACTGGACACGGTCCGCCAGGTCGGGCTGCTGGCGCTGCCGCAGTCCGCTCCGGCCGGCAATGTAGGCGTCGGCAGTGCCGGGTCGATCGGGGTCTCGTCGGCGGCCGCTGTCGCCGGAAACGCTGCCACGATCGCGCCGGCCAGCAGAAGGGCGAGTCTGCCGCACTGGTGCGCGGTTCGATTCACAGGTGTCTTCCTTCCGCGCCGTGCCCGTATGTCAGTGTCGAATGCCTGCGCTCTCGCGGGGGCAGCGCCCGGCGACCCGGTTGCGCGCACGGCGATTGCCAGGGCGACATGCGTCTCCCCACGCACGCGGCCTTCCGCCCCCGCCGCCGCGGCACGGGACCGCAGAGCACCCGGACACTAACACCGCCTCGGAGGCCCCTAGCGTTCCTTGATCAACTATTTACTGCGTGCGGCGGTCGGCTTCTCACACGTCTTTCGGGCTCCACTGCCGGTCCCCAGGCCGGCCCGGCGGGCAGTCTCCGGCCGGTGCGTGCCGCAGTCGGCCGGTCAGGGCAGCTCTGCCCCGTACCGGGCGAGCAAGATGCGGAGCGGGGGCCTTCGGCATCTACGCACTACATCAGTCCCCGTGCGTGTGCCCGATCAGGCCGCGGTTTGCTGAGAACAGCTGGGGAACGGCGGAGGTTTCGTCCGAATGCCGGAGGAAGCAGTCATGGTGACCTGGTGCCCGTCCCGCACTCGCAGCCCGCCCTAGACCCAGGTCTTCTCCGGCCCACGGCTGTAGTCGACTTGGGACTTGATGCGGTGGCCGTCCGGCTACCAGCCCGGCGCCGGCGGGAACGTGCGGGGGATGACCGGTCCGAGCTCGTCGGCGCAGACGACCGTCGCGCCCTCGGGCGGGTAGGTGTAGGGCTCGATGATCCTGGTCCTTTCCCTCGAACTCACATCCTTCGAGCGGGGCCAGGACCGGGTGCGGTGCCAGCGCACCCCCTCGGCCAGCAGGATCCGGCGGACCAGGCTGCGGCCGACTTCGAGGCCCAACCGCTGTGCTTCAGCGGCCAGTGCGTCGAGAGTCCACTCCGGTGGTCCGGACCCATCCGCCGCAGCCAACTCGCCGTCGGCCTGCACCGTGAGCCGGCCCGGCGCGGGCCGTCTGACCAGGGCGATGATCTGGGAGCGTTCCGCCTCGGTGATCCGACGCTTGCGGCTTGACCACCCAGATCCTCCAAACCGTCCAGGCCCAAGCGGTTGAAGCGGACCTGCGGGCGTGGTTGATTTTCGAATCAAGCTTCACCGACCTGGACGTTAGGTCGCAGGCGTGGCCGAGCGTAACTGTAGGATCACAGAGTCCTTGCAAGGCCTCACTCCCAGGAGACAGCCCATGTCTACGAAGGTCAACTTTCAGGGCACCCCGATCGCTGTCGCCGGTGACCTCCCGTCGAAGGGGCAGAAGGCGGAGCCGTTCAAGCTGGTCGCCAAGGATCTGTCGGATGTCTCGCTGGACCATTACGCCGGGAAGCGTAAATTGCTGAACATCTTCCCCAGCTTGGACACCGGCGTCTGCGCGGCGTCCGTCCGGAAGTTCAATGAGGTGGCGGGCAGACTCGACAACGCCGTGGTGCTGTGCATCTCCGCAGACCTGCCGTTTGCACAGTCGCGGTTCTGCGGGGCCGACGGCCTGACCAACGTGATCACCCTGTCAACGCTGCGCGGCCGCGAGTTCCTGCGGGACTATGGAGTGGAGATCACTGAGGGTCCGCTGACTGGTCTGGCCGCCAGGGCCGTCGTCGTTTTGGACGACAACGACACGGTCATCTACTCCGAGCTCGTGCCGGAGATCACTAACGAGCCCAACTACGACGCTGCCCTGGCCGTTCTGGGCTGAGGCCGGCGAGCGATAGTCAAGCGTTGTGGGTGAGCTGAGCCCAGCCACGAGCCGGGCCGCAGCCTCGGGTGGGCTGCAGGATGTCCCCATGAGCTTGCACTACGAGATGGTCTTCACCTGCTTCCTGAAGGACAACACCCCTGAGTCAGTTCTTGACGCCCTCCGCTGACGCATGGGCCTGCGCGCCGCCCAGCCGGCAGCTGTCGGTACTGATGAGTGCCCGTATCCCCTGCTGACTCCGAATTCGGACAGCAACACGCACCTGGCCGACGGTGAGCTCGGGCGTCTGGTGCACCAGCCCCGCGGCTCTCGCAATGCCTGGGGACTCTTCGTCCGTGGAGGAGCTCATAGCGGTCCTTGAACTGCTGGCTCCGCACGTCGACGAGCCGTGTTACGGCGGCTACTTCCGTGAGGAAGCCGATGCCTGGTCCTCCGTCTTCATGTTCCGCGAAGGAACGTACGACGTGACCGGGCCCCCCTTCACCCCGGCAGCAACGACCCCGGCCGGTAACCATCCGGCCGGGGTCTCTCTACGTGTTGTTACTCGGGGCGGATGTGCTCCGCCTGCGGGCCCTTCTGACCCTGCCCGACGTCGAACGTGACTCGCTGGCCCTCTTCCAGGGAGCGGAAGCCGGAGGCGTCGATGTTCGAGTAGTGAGCGAAGACGTCGGGGCCGCCGCCGTCCTGTTCGATGAATCCGAAGCCCTTTTCAGCGTTGAACCACTTGACGGTACCGGTGGCCATGCCTGTCTCCCTCAAGGGAATTCAGGGCCCCGCACCGCGCGGGATCCGGAGGTGATCGCCTTGGTCCGGAGAGGCGCTGAACAGCAAGAACGCCCGAGACATGTGCCACGGGCGAACAGACTTCGGAACCACGACTTCTGGCATCGACGCTACACCGGGCCGGGCCACTCGTAACAGGCCTTACGGGATCACGTAAGCGCCCCAGGACCACGACGCCCGCGAAGGCCAGGAGTTGAGCTGTGAGTTGCCCTGCTGGCCGCTACCGGCCGACAACGCGGCGGCTGCGGACGGCCTTCCCCCCCGGCCCAGTGAGATCGACGGCCATCATCCCGTCTGCAGCCCCGTGGACGAGGATCCAGCCCTTCGCCTTGAGCCCTTCGAGTTGCTGCCGAGTGTCCGGGCCCAGCTCCTGGACGAGGTGTCTCTCCAACGGTGGCATGCCGGCGTCCAGGAGCTTCGCGAGCCGGAAGACGAGCGCTTCCTCCCGAGCGGTGATACGGAAATCCATGCGCTGACGCTACGCCCCTGCCGACCAGGGAGCGCGGGGACCCCTTGGTCGAACACCAATGCGTGAACCGTGCAGCGCCGCCGCGCGTATATCTTTCGCGCTCAGGTTTTGCGCTCAACCCGATCGGCGTCAACATCAACCAGGTCGCCCACGTCCTCGACAGCGACACCTGCGGCTTGCTCGCCTACCTGTACGGCCCGAGCCGTCACGACGAACACCTCGTTCCGCATACCGTGGCGGGCTTCGCCATGCTCGACCCCGGTCGCGAGGAGACGCCACCCTGACCAGCTCGCCTGCCGCCTCGATGCGGTCGTACGGCTGTGCAACAGCGAGTTCGGCAAAAGGCTCACCGACTGCGTCTGGGACTGCCCGGTTCGTGCTGACCCCGAGGACCGCTACATCTCGGCGAGATCGCCCAGCTCGGTCATTGGAGGATCCGCCGACCCGCCGTGCGCTGAGTCCGCCAGCCGCCGATGGCACTGTGCTTCCCAGCCTTGCCCCTGGAGGGAGAGCCCCGCATGACTTTCGGTTGCATCGCATTGACGAAGACCCAGCCCGGTTCCCACGACGAAGTCGTCTCCATTCTCTTGAGCGCTGCTGGCGGCCTTCGTGAAGCTGGTTGCGACCTCTACCTCGTGGGTCTGCCTCACGACGACGACGTCACGATCTGGGTGACCGAGGTTTGGCAGACCAAAGGGCCCCACGATGCCTGGCTGGAGCTCCCCGAAGCCGTCAGCGAGGCCATGCCGAAGCTGAAAAGAGGGTCCGCCAAGCAGGAGTTGTCCGTTGCGAGCGGGCTGGGGCTCTGATGAGACTCCGTCGACCGCGTGACATGCCGGCAGGCCCCAGACTGGGCGCTTGGCGGGTTCGCAGTGGTGGCAGGGCCGATGCCGCGGCGTTCCCGGCCTCCCTTGCCGAAGGCCGGCAGACCGCGGAACGGCGGCGGCTGCGATGCGCTCAGGACGTGTTGCCAGCGTTGGAGCAGCCCGAAGTCGAGGGAGGCGCCGCGCGCCGCGTCGGCCCGCAGCAGCTCCTGGGCCGCTGGCAGGCCCTTCGCGCGGGTGGCATCCACAGCGGTGTCGAAGGCGCGAATGTCCTCCGCCGCGCCGTCGCGCAACGGGGTCACGGGTTCGTCCCCGCCGCTGTCCGGGACCTGCTGCCATAGCACGCTCTCGCGCACCGCGAGTCAGCGACGCAGGCGGTCCGGTGCCGGCCCGGCGGATCATGCACTGTCGTCCTGCCGCAGTGAGGCAGCCCTGGGACATCAACACCCTCCGTAGAACTTGATTGCTTCCTTAGGGTGGAAAGGGGAGTAGGTGGAGAGGTGCGCAAGAGATCCGGGTACTCATGTCTACCAGCAGTTAATAATCAAGGAATCCACTTCAGGCAGGGAAACTCTCCTGCGTGACAGTATTGCCCTTATGTGAATTACCGCTCAGTGTGAAATCATGGATCCTGTCCGCTTCTAGCCGAGAGCAGCATCGCTATGCCTGATGGTTCTCATTGGTCGAGGCCGCAGTACCTTCATGAGGTCGTAACCAACCCCAACATCCACGTGACAGGAACTCACAGTTACTACAGTCACGCCTGGTCCGGCGACTTCGAAGGGTCCGTGGTGCGTTACCTCCACGGAGATGCCTACAGCCGAGAGAACCGGAACTGGGTGCCACCCTGGCCCATCGACCAACTGCATATCGGCGATTATGTGTGCATCGGAGCAGAAGTTGTAATCCTCATGGGCGGCAACCATCTTCATCGCACAGACTGGTTCAGTCTCTATCCTTTCCGCGACGTTCGCGTCGACGCTTATCAGGGAAAGGGAGACACTGTCATCAAGGATGGTGTCTGGATCGGCATGCGCGCCATGATCATGCCTGGCGTAACACTAGGCGAAGGCGCCGTAATTGCTGCTCAAAGTGTAGTCACCCGCGATGTGCCGCCCTACACCCTTGTGGCCGGCAGCCCTGCACGGGAAGTCCGGAAGCGCTTCGCTCCGGAGGTCATCGACCGGCTCCTGGCACTGGACATCTACAAGTGGAGCGACGAAAAATTCGAGTCTCTACGTCCGGTTGTCTGCGGATCAAGTATCGACGCCCTCGAGGAGACGTCCCAGGCATGGGACATCTCAGGTCCAACGGTCCATAGAAATGCAGTCGCTGCCCCTGTGGCGTGACGTCTCCCGTAAATATGCGCAGCCAGAATCGGAATCACGAGGTACGGGTCTCGTCTAGACGCTTCAAGGAGGAAACAGGAATGTGTCAGATTCCTTACTCTCGTGTCGCTCTCGTCACCGGTGGGTCCGGCGGGATCGGTCGCGCCGTAGTCAGACGACTGGCGGAAGAAGAGTTTTCTATAGGTGTTCACTACGCAGAAAACAAGGACACGGCCTACAGCCTGGTGGAGGAGATCGCGTCGCGTGGCGGTCGGGCTATCGCAATCGGCGGCGATGTCGCCGACGAAGACGCGATGGCTGCAGCCTTCAATGAAGTCGAAGTTGAATTCGGGGGAATCGACGTCCTCGTCCACACCGCCGGCATCATGCGGTCTGGACCAATCGCGACCCTGGACCTGACTGAGCTCGACCAGATCCACCGCACTAACATCCGCGGCACGTTCGTCGTCGACCGGCTGGCGGCCCGGCAACTACGCGCCGGCGGAGCAATCATCAACTTCTCCACCACCATGACCCGCACGCAATGGCCCGCCTACGGTGCATACGTCACGAGCAAGGCGGCTGTTGAGGCAATTACTCTGGTGCTTGCCCGCGAGCTGCGCGGCAAGGACATCACGGTCAATGCTGTCGCCCCCGGCCCTACCGCCACCTCGATGTTTTTCGGTGACAAGAACGAGACAACCATCGGAAACCTCGCCAAGGCCGCACCGCTCGAGCGTCTGGGACGCCCCGAGGACATGGCCGAGATAGTGGCCTTCCTCGCAGGACCAGCGCGCTGGGTAAACGGCCAGGTACTGTTCGGCAACGGTGGTCTCGCCTGAGCTGAATCCTTTCCGATCGCACAGCAATCACAAGGCCGCTGGTCACGCGGCTCTGATCAAACCTCAGAGGATCTGCACTCTTTTCGGATTACAGGAACGTCCCGCGTTGAACACGTTCGACTTGCCCCGTAAAGAGTGAGGGTCAAGGCTCGGTGTTGAACCTGCGCATCACGCCTGGTCACCGATGTCTTTAGCTGATGCTACATCAGGACAAAGTGTGGCTCGCACCCTTCCGACCTGCAGGAACGTGAACCTCCGGCTGTAATACCCAGTCAATTGATCGGGAAACTTGAATGCAAGTCCCCAAGGAAAGGTTAGGGAATCGGAAAATGAACAGAATGAGAACCAGGGTGATCGCTAGTGCGGCATTTGCTTTGATGGGAGTGTCGGCCACCGCCTCGCCAGGAACGGCTGCCACCCGGGATGTCGGTACAGAGAAGCTATACCTGACGGTCTCTGGAACCACGCAGTACGGGTATCCGTTTACATCTAAGAAGCCGGGGGACGAATTCGGCGGCAGTGGGAAAGTTGCTGAGAGGAACACCGCAGTAGGCGACGGGAAATTCTCGTACTACTGCAAAATCACTGCTGTCAGTACCGCTCCCAACACGCTCACCAGCATCTGTCACGCCGCGCTGGACCTGCCAAAAAAAGGTCAGATCATGCTGGAGGCGCTGGTTACCCAAAAGGCTGGCACTTCGGGTTTCCGGATGGCGGTCACGGGTGGAACGAACGACTACGAATTTGTAAGGGGCCATGCTGACTTCACTGAAACGCCACCACCCGCGAGAATCGTCGTCTCTCTGGTTCATCCATAAAGACGCTCGCGGTAGCGCCCGGCGTGGGAGCACCTCGCCGACCGGCACTATTAAGTACTGCAGCCAAATTCTGGTTTGCCTCGCCGAGGGCCGGGGTCACGAATTGGTGTTGAACGCGCGCATCACGCCCAGCAGGGCTGTTGCAAGGTCGGATCTGAGGGGCGAATGTGCAGGCAGGTCGTCCTAGTCCATGGGGCCTGGGCGGACGCTTCGAGCTTCGCTCCGGTGACATCCCGGCTCCAGCAGGACGGCTATACCGTCCTTGACGCGCCCAACGCGCTGCGCGGCCTGTCTGCCGACGCCGCCTCCGTCGCCGCGTTCGTCAACCAGGCCACCAACGGCCCTGTCGTGCTCGTCGGCCACTCGTACGGCGGAGCGGTCATCACCAATGCCGCGGCCGGCATTTCGCGTGTCAAGGCCCTGGCGTACATCGACGCCTACGCCCCGGCGCAAGCGGAGACCGTAGCCCAGCTGACCAGCGCCAAGCCCGGCTCCCTGCTCGCGGCCACCGACCCGACCAGCGTGTTCAACGCCGTTCAGGACCCGTCCGAGCCGCAGGGCGACCCGGACCTGTACGTCAAGCGCGACCTCTTCCCGAAGGCGTTCGCCAGCAACCTGCCCGCCGAAGTCGGCGCCGAGCTTGCGGCCTCCCAGGCCCCGGTTACCGGCGGCGCCCTGAACGAGCCGTCAGGAGCCGCGGCCTGGCAGACCGTGCCCAGCTGGTTCTTCATCGGAACGAAGGACCAGGTCATCCCGCCGGCCGAGCAGCAGGCCATGGCAGAGCGGGCGCACGGCACGGTCGTGACTGCCGCCGCGGACCACCTGTCGATGCTCGAGGTTCCGTCCACTGTCACGAAGGTGATCGAGGACGCCGCCACCGCCGCGGTCGGTACCCGGTGCCCCCCCGGTCGTGCTCGTCCACGGACTGTGGATCCACGCCTCGGCGTGGCACCCGTGGGTCGACCTGTTCACGAGCGCCGGCTACGAGGCGCGGTCCGCACACTGGCCCGGTGACGGCGACACGGTCGAGGCGACCCGGCGCTTCCCCCAGCAGGTGGCGGGCTATGGAGTGCAGGACGTCACCGATCACATCGCGCGCCAGATCGACCGGCTTGGCGAGCGCCCCGTGGTGATCGGGCACTCATTCGGCGGTTTGATCGCCCAGAAGCTCCTGGCCTCGGGCATCGCCTCGGCCGCCGTCGCCATCGACCCGGCGCCGATCAAGGGGGTGAAGGCCCTGCCGATCCCGCAGATCCGTTCGGCACTGCCAGTGCTGCGCAGCAAGGCCAACCGGGACGGGTCCGTGATGCTCACCCGCCGCCAGTTCCGCTACGCGTTCGGCAACGCGGTCAGCCGCGAGGAATCTGACGAGTTGTACCGGCGCTGGGCGATTCCGGGACCGGGACGGCCGATATTCGATCTGACGGCCGCCAAGAAGGACCCGTACTCGCCCACCGAGGTCGACCTGAGCGACCGCGTGCGCGGGCCTTTGCTGATCCTCGGTGGGGACCGCGACCACACCGTCCCCGAAGTGGTGGCACGCCAGGCGGCCGAGCTCTACCAGCCCGGAACCAACACCGACTACCGACGGATCCCGGGGCGCGGGCACTCGCTGGTATTCGACAGCGGGTGGCGTGAAGTCGCCGACGTCGTGCTCGACTGGGTCGGGCAGCATGACACTCCCCGGCCCGCTGACCCGGTGCCCACAAACAAGCGCACGTAACCGCAGGGATATCCGGTCGCGGGTACCGACGACGAGCCGCTGGAACCCGCGGCACGGCCCCATATCTGCAACTCGACCGCCTCCACCACCGAGCCCGGGGAAGGCACCCGGTCCCGAGTATCTCGACCCCGAGGCATTCACCGCCGACACTCCGCTGGGTCGCTACCGCGGCGTCACTGAGCAGATCCGGATGTCGCAGACCCCGGGCTACTACACCAACCCGCTGATCCCGCGCGGCTCGCACCGTCCCGAATGGCGGTGACCCGATGACGAGCAGCGTGCTGGCCCTCGGCATCTTCACCGGGCGCATACTGAAAGTCGATCCCCTCACCGGCGCCGGAGATCCTCGCCGAGCGAACCGGCGCCCGCCCCGACGGCATCGTCGGGTCGGCGACACAATCTACTGGACCACCATGGGTGAGGCGCTCTGGACGAGCTCGTCAAAGCGTCCCTCGGTCTGCGTTGGGCCACCATCGGGCCCTTCGAGTCCCGACACCTCGGCGGCGGACCGGGTGGCATCCGCCACCAAATCGCCTCTATCGGCTCCCAGATGACGTTCGAGATCGGCGCCCCGGACCCCACCAAGATGGACCAGGTCATTGCCCAGGTCGAGGAGACGTACGGCGCCGGTCCGCAGGCCTACGAACAGCTGGCTGCCCGCCGCGACCGGCGTACCCGCGCCGTAAGCGCAGCCCTCATCGCCAGTGACGCCGCCGCAGACGGAGCGGGGCCACATGGGCCCGCTGGATCGAACTCCTAAATCGGTGTCGCGGTTCGAATCCTGCGAACACCTGCCGTGTACCTCGCAGGAGGCCGTGCCGGGGCTGACTGAACTGGCTGATCCGCTGCACGAACACCTCACCGCCCTGGCCCGCGCCGCCGCCGGAGCCGAGACCGTGGCCCCGGGGGCGTTGCGGTCGGTCTACGACTCCTTCACCGCCCGCTCCGGCCTGCTGGCCGAGAGGCCAGACGGCTCCGGAAGCGCCGCGATCGGCCGCGCCGTCGCCCTGAGCACCGCGACCGTCGACGCTGTCGAGGCGCTGACCGCCACCATCGCCTCCCGCCACCGGCCCGGTCGTCACACGGCAGCGTGAGATCCCCGGACTCGTGGCCCGCCTTGACCATGGCTCTCCGTACCCTGTGCGCTTGGCCGCACGCCGAAATGTCCGGATTCTTCAGGGCGAGGCGAGGCCCGTGATGTCTATGCCGTGATGCAGGTTAGTGCGCTCACCTGCGGATGATGTGGTCCGACGGATACGGGGTGGCCGGGGTGAGCGGCGGACCCCCGGCTTCCGACCCCATCGGTTGGGCGTAGAGATAGGGAACCGGGATCGGCGAGGTGGGAGGGAACCCTGGTACGGCGGCGTCGAGATGGGCATCCAGGCTCAGGGCGGCGGAGATGAGGGCGAGGTGGGTCAATGCCTGTGGGAAGTTGCCGAGTTGCTCGCCGGTCAGCCCGATTTCCTCGGAGTACAGACCGAGATGATTGGCGTAGGTGAGCATCTTCTCGAAGACCAATCGCCCCTCACGCAGATGGCCGGCGCGGGCGAGGGCCTCGACGTACCAGAACGTGCACGCGGAGAAGGTGCCTTCGGACCCGCGCAGCCCGTCCGGAGAGGCTGAGGGATCGTACCGATACACGAGGCCGTCGGACACTAGATCTTTCTTGATCGCGTCCAGGGTCGAGAGCCACCGCGGGTCCTGCGGGGGGATGAACCCCACCGCGGGCATCCGCAGCAACGCGGAGTCCAGGACCTCGCTGCCCAGGTACTGGGTGAAAGCGGCCCGCTCCTCACTCCAACCTCGCCGCATGATCTGCCAGTAGGCGGCGTCGCGTTGCCTGGTCCAGCGCTGCACCTCGCCGGGGCGGCCGCTCCGGGCGGCCATACGGACGGCCCGGTCCAGCGCGATCCAGCTCATCAGCCGCCCATAGGTGAAGTCTTTGTCGCCTCCCCGCGTTTCCCAGATACCGGCTTCGGGACGGTCCCAGTTCTCGCACACCCAGTCCACCGTGTTGATCAGTGCCTCCCAGATGCGGCAGGTTGTCGGCAGACCGCGCAGATCGGCGAAATGGAGGCACTCCAACGCCGAGCCATAGATGTCAAGTTGCAACTGGTCAGCGGCACCGTTACCGACCCGCACCGGAGCTGAGGCCCGGTAGCCTTGCCAGTGCCCGAGGCTCTGCTCCGCCAGGTCAGAGGAGCCGTCGACGCGGTACATGACCTTCAGAGGGTGCTCGCCCCGTCCGGCGACTTCCTGAACGCGGTCGCCTAGCCACTCGGCGAAGGCCATGGCTTCGTCGGTGAATCCCAGTCCGAGCAGCGCGTGCAGGGACAGGGAGGCATCACGCACCCAGGCGTAGCGATAATCCCAGTTGCGCTCGCCTCCCACCTGTTCCGGCAGGCTGGTGGTCGGGGCCGCGACCATGGCCCCGGATGGGGCATATGTCATCAGTTTGAGCGTCATAGCAGAGCGGTTGATCGTCTCCCGCCACCGTCCGGTATAGCGCGAACGCGCCAGCCAGTTGTGCCAGAAGGCGATGGTGCCCTCCAGAAGGCGCTCGCATTCCTCCGGCGGAACGATGCGGGGCGGACCGTCGGCGAACGTCTCCAGCATGAGGCCGCGGGTCATACCGGCCCGCAGCCTTATGGACATGAGCGCGTTGCCTGCGCGGATTCTCCGGTCGTCCAGGCGCTCGTCGTCGAGTGTGTCCACCACGTGGACGGTGAAGTGCGCATCCCGGCTGGCGAAATGCCAGCCGCCCATGGAGGACGTGACCTCGTGCGGTTGCCGCGCGTAGTCGAACCGCGGGGCGACCTCGATGTCGAAGGAGATCTCGCCGCGTGTGCAGCGCAGCATGCGGACCAGCCGGTGCTTGTTCGTCGGACTGCGCGGCGAGGCAGGAGGCATGAAATCCACGACCGAGCCGACGCCTTGCTCGGTCATGAATCTGGTGAGCAGCACACAGGTGTCCGGGTAGTACAGCTGCTTGGTCGCATACGTCGGCGCCCGGGGAACGATCGTCCAGTGACCGCCGCTGTCACCGTCAAGCAGCGCTGCGAAGATGCTCGGCGAGTCGAACCGCGGGCTGCAGAACCAGTCGATCGTTCCCTCGGTGGACACCAGCGCGGCCGTGTGCAGGTCACCGATGAGCCCGTGGTCGGGGCCTCCCCCTGAGTGGTGGACACGCTGATACTGGATCTGCTTGATCCGGAGGAAGCGAGAACCCCGCCGATGGCGATGAAGGACTACTCGGA
>NZ_JBIAXT010000062.1:0-22826 GCF_042896945.1 Streptomyces sp. NPDC001222 | reverse complement strand
AACCGACGAGACCACCCTGCCCACCGAACTCACCGCATAGCCTCAAAAAGAGATCACCGAGTGGCCGTCGATACACCACTCCAGCGGACGTGACCAACCCCACCGGCACGATGCGGACCCAGTGGTAGTCAGATTTCGCGCCTGTTGCACGGCCCGCCTCCGTCGCGCTCACCCTGCTGCTGCCCGACGCGGTCTCCGTGGACAGTTGGGACCTCGCCTTCTCCGGCCGCGGCCGGCCAGGGTGCCGCCCTTGCGCAGAACCGCAAGCAGTCCTCGGCGTTCTGGTCCGAGCTCACCCATGATTCCTGCGCGGCGGCCCGCTCTGCAGTGGAACTTCACCTCCGCGGCCACCGGGGCCGAGTCGACCCAGTCCCTGCCACTGATCCAGCTCGACTATGGTGTGGACACCGACACGGCGGGCCGAGCCGACAGGCGTGCCGAGCTGACGGTCACCGCCTCGCACCTACCCGGCACCACCGCCGCCATCGGGAAGCTCTCCCTGAAGGTGTCCTACGACGACGGCAGGACCTGGCACACGAGCGACCTGCCCGCGAACCGACCTGAGCGCGCCGAAGTCGGCGGACTTCGCCACCCTCCGGACCACCGCCCGGGACAACGCCGGGAACACCGTCTCCCAGACGATCACCCGCGCCTTCGGACTGCGCTGACATCACCGATGGGTTGATCAACCGGGCGGGGCTCAGTCCACGGCCCCGCCCGGCCTCACGGGCACCAAGTCATGACCCTGCCCCGCTCCGCACTGACTGCTCGCACCGTCACTGAGCGCGCCCTTCCTCGCCGCCAGGTACGGAATTCCCGCAATCGCCGACGGGACATCGATCGGCGGAGCCTGGTGGTGAACGGAGGGGGGACGCCGTCTGAGCACGTGGCGCCCGTCGCTCCCGCAGGGTCACTTCGTGAGCGCGGGCCGGAAGATGGACTGTCCGGCCTCGCGCGGCCCTGCCGACGCGCGCCTTCACGGTAGGTCGGCGAGAGGGGCGCTCGGCTGCCAGGCGACGGGGAGGACGACGTCGACACCGTCGCGGCGGGCCAGGGGCAGCAGTCGGCTCATCGTGGCGTCGATGTCGTCCAGGAAATAGGGCATGGGCCTCAGGGGCCGGTGCAGACCGACGAAGAAGTCGTCCCAGTGCACCAGGACGACCCGGCGGGCCCCGGTCGCGGCCACGACCTCGTCCCAGTACGTACGCAGGAACTCGGTCGACTGCTTGCCCAGATTGCCGATGCCGAGATAGACGACGTCGGCGGACCGGCCTCGCAGTGCGCCGGGGCGGAAGTTGGCACTGGCGTGCAGCAGGATGCGGCCCGTCGGATGGGCGACGAGCACGCTGTAGGCGGTGCCGGTCTTCCATGCACCGGCCCGGGCCGGTGGCACAAGGGGCCGGTCGACGGTGCCGGGATAGCGGTCACCGGGGCTGTGCACGGAGTCCAGGAAGGTGAGGTCGAAGCGGCCGTAGGAGACGGCCTCCCCGTCCGCGACCACGCGCAGGGACGACTCCGGCACTCCCAGGCCGCGGCCGATGTTCGCGGTGGAGGGCGATCCGACCAGCTCCGCGCCGGTCTCCAGCGCCCACACCGGCGCATCCAGGGCGTGATCGTAATGGGAGTGAGCGCAGACCACCGCGGCCAGACTCTTCACCCGCAGTCGGTCGATCGTGGCGTGCACAAGAGAGCGGTCGGGCGCGATCCTGCCCAGGGCGACGCGCAGCATCCCCGGCCGGGTGACGAACCCGTCACTGAGCACGGAGGTCTCCCCGTCCGACAGGAGAACGGAACTGGTGCCGAGGAAACGGGCGACCACCCCGTGATCGCTCGTCATCGGGCGCTGCTGGTACGACAGATGGTGGCGCAGGCTCGGATGACCGAAAGGCATTCTCATGCCTGCATCCTCACCTGAAGTGAGCCCGGACCGGCAACAGGGATGGGCCCGCCCGTGCCGGGGCGCCGGCGCTGCCCAGCACGGTGTCTGCTCCCCCAGAGCCAGGTGAGCGGCCCCTGACCGGTCAAGACGGTCAGGGGCCGTTCCGTTGTGCGTTGTCCGCTCACGACCGTGGTTCCCCCATGCTCGTGGTGTCAGACGTAGTCCCTGCTGAACCGGGCCGTGCCTGTGCTCACCAGTGCACGGCGATGTACTTGCTCTCGGTGAACTCAAGCAACCCCTCGTGGCCGCCTTCGCGTCCGACGCCGGACTGTTTGACGCCGCCGAACGGGGCTGCCGGGTCCGATACGACCGGGCGGTTGAGGCCGACCATGCCGGACTCCAGTGCCTCGGACACCCGAAGGCCCTCGGCCAGGTCCCCGGTGTAGACGTAGGACACCAGACCGTACTCGGTGTCGTTGGCCATCCTGATCGCCTCGTCGACGTGGTCGAAGGAGACGACGGGCGCGACCGGGCCGAAGATCTCCTCCGTCAGGATGGGCGCGTCCGGGGGGACATCGCCCAGCACGGTCGGGAGGTAGAAGTAACCGGCGCGGTCAGGGGCCGTGCCGCCGGTGAGCAGCCGGGCCCCGGCGTCGACGGTCCCTGAGACGAGCTCGCCGACCTTCTTCCGGGCCGCCTCGTTCACCAGCGGTCCGACGTCGACACCCACGTTCAGTCCGGGGCCGACCGTGAGCGCCGCCATGGCCGAGGCGAGGCGGCGGCCGAACTCCTGGGCGATCGAGGCGTGTACGTAGAAGCGGTTGGCAGCCGTGCACGCCTCTCCACCGTTGCGCATCTTGGCAACCATCGCCCCGGCGACCGCCTCGTCGAGATCGGCGTCGGCGAGGACGACGAAGGGGGCGTTCCCGCCGAGTTCCATGGAGGCGTTCACCACCGATCCGGCCGCTTGGCGCAGCAGTTCGCGCCCCACCTCGGTGGACCCGGTGAACGACACCTTGCGGACCCGGGGATCGGAGAGCAGGACCTCGGCGATACGGGCGGAGCGGCGTGAGGGAACGATGTTGACCACACCGTCCGGCACGCCTGCCTCCGCGAGCAGCGCCCCCAGCGCGAGGGCGGTCGACGGGGTGTCGGAGGCCGGCTTGAGGACGACGGTGCAGCCCGCGGCGAGGGCTGGGCCGATCTTGCGGGTGGCCATGGCGGCGGGGAAGTTCCATGGCGTGATCAGCAGCGCGACGCCGACGGGCCGGCGCAGCACCATGATCTTTTTGGTACCGGCCGGCGCCGTCAGGACGGACCCGGCCGCACGTACCGCCTCCTCCGCGTACCAGCGGAAGAACTCCGCCGCGTATGCCACTTCGGCCCGCGCGTCCGCCAAGGCCTTTCCGTTCTCCCGGACGATGAGCTCCGCGAGCGACTCGGCGCGCGCGGTCATGAGCTCGAAAGCCCGCCGCAAAATCTCGCCGCGGTGGCGCGGTGCGGTGGCCCGCCAGCCGTCCAGCGCGGCATGGGCGGCGTCCACGGCCGCCACCGCGTCCTCCACGGTGGCGTTCGCGACCTCCGCGAAGGGTTCGGCGTGCGCGGGGTCGACCACCTCCAGGGTTCCGCCGTCACGAGCCGGCCTCCACCGACCGCCGATGAGCAACCGAGTGGGTGTCTCCATATCAGTGATCACGATCGGCCTCCCGAGCCGGTCAGTCGACGCTCTTGGCGACGGTCTCGACGATGCGGGCGATGCTGGGCAGGGTCGCGTCCTCCAGGGCGTCGGCGGCCGGCAGCGGCACATGCGGGGTGGTGATCCGCACCAGCGGCCCGTCCAGGGAGGTGAAGCCCTCCTCCGCGACGATCGAGACCAGCTCAGCGCCCCAGCCGCACAGGCGGGGGTTCTCCTCGACGGTGAACAGGCGTCCGGTGTGCTCGAGGGAGCCCAGCACCGTCCTGACGTCGAGGGGCACCAGGCTGCGCAGGTCGATGACGGTGGCGTCGATGCCGTGCTGCTGCCGGAGCCGCTCGGCGGCGGCGACCGTGCGGGGCACCATCAGGCCGAGCGAGACGAGCGTGACGTCCCCGCCGTGCCGCAGCACCTTCGCCGTGCCGAGCTGGTCGACCAGGTCACCCTCGGGCACCTCGGCCTTGGTCGGGTACAGCCCCTTCGCCTCCAGGAAGACGACAGGGTCGGGGTCGCGTACGGCCGCGGCCATCAGGCCCACGACATCGGCGGGGCTGGAGGGGGCGACCACCTTCAGTCCCGGGACGGCCATGGCCCAGTTGGCGATGTCCTGGGAGTGCTGGGCGCCGAAGCGCAGGCCGCCCCCGTTGCCGGACTTGATGACCAGGGGGAAAGACATCTGACCACCCGTCATGTACCGGGACTTGGCGATCTGGTTCACCACGATGTCCCAGCACACCGCGAAGAAGTCGGAGAACATGATCTCGGCGATGGGCCTCAGGCCTGTCATGGCCGCACCCATGGCGGCTCCGAGAATGGCCTGCTCCGAGATGGGGGTATCGCGCACGCGGGCCGGGCCGAACTCGTCGAGCAGGCCGGCCGTCGTCTTGAACACGCCTCCGGCGGCGGCGATGTCCTCGCCGAGGAGGACGATCGACTCGTCCCGCCGCATCTCCTGCGCGATGCCGCGGGCGACCGCGTCGCGATAGGTCAGTTGCGCCATGTCGCACCTCCGTCAGCCCATACGTCCTTCAGCACCAGGTCCTCACTCGGCTGGGGTCCCGCCTTGGCCTGCTCGGTGGCCTCGTCCACCAGGCGGGCGGACCCGGCCTCGATGTCGCTCAGGACGGACTCCGCTACGCCGAGGTCGAGCAGCCGCCGCCGGTAGGCCGGGACGGGGTCGCGGTTCAGCCACTCCTCGACCTCCGCCGCGGGGCGGTACTTGGCCGGGTCGGCCCGGGAGTGGCCGCCGTGCCGGTAGGTGAGCGCCTCGATCATGGTGGGTCCTTCACCGCTGCGGGCCCGCTGGAGGGCCATGACCGCGACCTCGTGGACGGCGTCGGCGTCGTTGCCGTCGACGGTGACGGGCTGTAGACCGTAGGCCGGGGCACGGTCGGCGGCGGGGCGCGGCACGGCGGTGATGGTGCTGGTGCGGGTGTACTCCATGTACAGGTTGTTCTCGCACACGAAGACCACCGGAAGCTTCCAGATCACCGCGAAGTTCAGCGCCTCGTGAAAGGCACCGATGTTGGTCGTGCCGTCGCCGAAGAAGGCGACGGCCACCTGGTCGGTACCCCGGTACTGCGCGCTCCAGGCGGCGCCGCAGGCGATCGGGAGGTGGGCGCCGATGATGGCGTAGGAGCCCATCATGCCGTGCTCGACGCTGGTCAGGTGCATGGAGCCGCCCTTGCCCGCCATGAGGCCGTTCTCCCGGCCCAGCAGTTCGGCCAGGACGGGCCCCATCGGCACGCCGCGGGCGAGGGTGTGGGCGTGGCCGCGGTAGGTGGCGAACGTGTAGTCCCCGGGCCGCATCGCGACCCCGAAGGCGGCGGCGATGGCTTCCTGGCCGAGGGAGAGGTGGCTGGTGCCCTTGACCAGGTTCTGCAGGAAGAGGTCGTGGGCGCGTTTCTCGAAGGCGCGCAGTTCCACCTGGAGCCGGTAGAGCTCCAGTCTGGTCGCGGTGTCAGGCACGGGCGGTGCCGTGGTCATCGGTGCCTCCAGGGCGGGGTGAGGGGCTGTCATCGGGCGGTGCCCAGGTAGAGCCGGGCGACGGCAGGGTCCTCGAGCAGGTGCGTGCCGCCGGCGGTGAGGCGAACCACGCCGGATTCGAGGACGGCCCCGACGTCTGAGGCCGCGAGCCCGGAACGGGCGTTCTGTTCGACGAGCAGGACGGTGCGGCCCGCGGCGGCGAGTTCGCGGATACTGGCGAAGACCAGCCGTCGGGCCTTGGGGTCCAGGCCGATCGAGGGTTCGTCGAGCAGGATCAGCTTGGGGTCCAGCACCAGGGCCCGGGCCAGTTCCACTTGTTTCTGCTCTCCTCCGGAGAGCGATCCGGCATGCTCGCGGGCACGTTTGGCGCACAGCGGGAAGGCCGCGACGGCCATGTCGACCCGTTGGCGGAGCAGGGCGCGGTCCTTGAGGCTGTAGCCGCCCATGAGCAGGTTGTCCCACACGGTCATGGCGGGGAAGAGGCTGCGGTCCTGCGGGACGTGCACGACTCCTAGGTCGAGCCGGGCCCGTGGGGAGAGCCGGGTGATGTCGCGGCCCTGGAGGACGACCGTGCCCTCGCGCGGCCGGACCAGGCCGCTGACTGTCTTCAGGACCGTGGACTTGCCGGCTCCGTTGGGTCCGACGAGGCAGGTGACGGTGCCCGTCTCGACGGTCAGGTCGACTCCTTTGAGGATGTCGCCCGCGCCGTAGCCGGCCACCACCGAGGTGAGGGTGAGCAGCGGCTCCATGTCAGCTCCCGAGGTAGGCGTCGAGGACGTCGGGGTGGGCCTGGACCTCGGCAGGTGAACCGGTGACGAGCCGGTGTCCCTGGTCGAGCACGATCACGGGGTCGCACAGCCGCATCACGAAGGGCATGTCGTGCTCGACGACGAGGAAGGTGGTGCCGGCCGCGTGGCGTTCGCGGATGTGCCGCTCCATGGTCTCGATCATCACCGGGTTGACCCCGGCGGTCGGTTCGTCGAGCAGAACCAGGGCCGGGTCGCTCATGAGGACCGCGGCGAACTCCAGCAGCTTGCGCTGGCCGTAGGAGAGCTCGGCGGCCGCGAGATCGGCCACAGGTTCCAGCCGGAACTCGTCCAGCAACCGGTCGGCCCGCTCGCGATCGGTCCGCGCCACCCTTGCCGTCGTCAGCAGTTGCCGCCAGTTGTGGCCGCCGGCCGCGACGAGGTTCTCGACGACGGTCAGCTGTGGGAAGACACGCGCCTGCTGGAAGGTGCGCGACAGTCCTGCCCGGTACAGGCGGCCGCTGTCGAGGCCGGTCACGTCGCGCCCTCGGAAGCGAACCTGGCCGGCGTCGGGGCGCAGATAGCCGGTGATCATGTTGAAGAGCGTGGTCTTTCCGGAACCGTTGGGACCGATGAGGGCGGTCACGCTGTTCTCGGCGACGTCGAAGGAGCAGTCGTCCACGGCCCGCAGGCCGCCGAACACCTTGGTGAGACCGTCGACTTCGAGCATGGCGGTCATGGCCGCTCCCCTCCCGCCCCGATCGTCCCGGTGGCGAGGGTCGAGTTCGGCCGGGCCAGGCTTGTCCGGGTCGTATCGTCGGCCTTGCGGCGTCCTCTGCGCCGACGCAGCCGGTCCTGGAGGGTGGGCAGGATGCCGCGCGGGAGCAGAAGCATGATGAGCAGAAAGACCAGGGCGTAGGCGATCAGGTAGACCTGGCTGCCGCCGAGTCGGTAGGCGAGGTACTGCTGAGCGGACTCGAGGATGAACGCGCCGAGCACGGGACCCCAGAGGGTTGCCCGGCCGCCGAGGAAGGTCATCAGCACCACCGCGATCGTGATCAGGGGGTCGACGGCGAACTGCGGGTAGATGAAGCCCTCGTAGTAGGCCCAGACCGCTCCGACCACGGTCGTCAGACCTACGCTGACGCAGAACGCGAGGAGCTTGATGCCGGTGACCCGGACGCCGATCCCGCGTGCCTTGTCCTCGTCCCCGCGCACCGTGGCCAGCCCGAGGCCGATCTTGCTGTGCATCACCGCGAAGGTGACCCCCATGGCCAGCGCCAGCAGCAGGAGCAGGACGTAGTAGAAGGGGCGGTCGTAGGTCGCTGTGGAGAACGGCGCCGGCGGGATGGCCAGGCCCTGCGCGCCGCCGGTGACGCCGGGCAGGTTGAAAGCGAGGCCCTGGGTCACGAACAGCAGCGTGATGGTGACGATCGCGAAGACGTCGGCGCGGGTCCGCATGGCCACCGCCCCTATGGGGAGGCCGACCGCCGCGCCGATCAGCCCGACCACCGGCAGCAGCAGGAGCGGCTCGTAGCCGGTGGTGACGGGGTGGTGCCCGAACCAGATCGCCTCTGTGTAGGCCCCGATGCCGAAGAAGGCGGCGTGGCCGAGCGACGGGTAGCCGCCGAAGCCGCCGATCAGGTTCCAGGCACTGGACATCACCGCGAACATGAGGGTGAAGATCAGCAGGTTGATCGCCCAGTGGGCGAGGTTGACGGCGGGCAGCAGGGCCAGGACCGCGAAGAAGGCGGGGGCCCGGGTGTGTCGCAGCACTCTCACAGGGCACCTCTTGCGGTCGTGCCGAACAGGCCTTGGGGCCGGATCAGCAGGATGGCGAGCAGCAGCACGAAGAAGGTCATCTCCGACCAGGCCGGGGAGATCGTCGCGGCCACCACGGCGGAGGATGTGGCCACGATCACGGCTCCGGCGACTGCGCCACCGACACTGCCCAGACCGCCGAGGATGACGATGGACAGCAGCCGGGAGATCAGGTCGTAGTGGCTGCCCGAGTTGAAGGAGTAGAGCAGCCCGTACACCGAACCCGCCGCCGCGGCGGTGGCCGACCCGAGCCCGAATCCGAACGCGGACACCCGCTCCGCCTCGACGCCGAGCAGGAGAGCGGATTCCGGGTTCTGCACGGTCGCCCGCACGGCGCGGCCGAATCGGGTGCGCTCCAGCAGCAGCCACAGCAGACCCAGGGCCGCGAGCGACAACAGGAAGGCCCAGAGCCTGACCAGCGTGATGTGGAATCCGAGGACCGTCCAGCTGTCGTTGCTGTAGCCGGTATTGATGCTGCGGTAGGTGGTGTGCCAGGTGAGGCTCATGACGCCTTCGAGCAGCAGCGCCGCGGCGAAGGTGACCAGCAGGCTGAGCTCGGAGCGGTCCTCGCGCCGCAGTGGCCGGAGGAAGAGCCACTGGATGGCGGTCCCGAGCACGAACATGACGATCGTGGTGATCGGGATGGCGAGGAAGGGATCGATGCCGAGGGAGGTGAACAACTGGTACGCGAGGTAGGCGCCGAGGATCACCATGGCTCCCTGCGCCAGGTTGACGACCTTCATCACGCCGAAGATCAGGGTCTGCCCGGAAGCCATCAGCGCGTAGACGCCGGAGGTCAGCAGGCCCAGGATCAGGCCTTGGACGAGCGCGTGCACGCGATCACCCGCCCCAGGCCGGTTTGGGGTGGACCGCCTTCGCCTGTGCGACGCCGGTCGGGTAGACCGGGACCAGCTTGCCCGTCTGCCACTGGACCAGCGCGAAGGAACCGGTGGGCGCGCCGTCGGAGTTCCAGGCGAGGGTGCCCAGCAGGGTGGGCCATGTGCCGGAGTGCAGCGCGCTGATGAGCGTGGCGTTGTCGAGCTTGCCGGTCTTCCGAGCGACCTTCTCCAGGAGTTGGCCGCAGGCGTAGGCCTCGGCCGAGGTGTTGTCGATCGTGTCGACGGTGCCGCCGTACTTCTTCACGTACGCGGCGGCGAAGTCGCTGCTGCCGGGGGCGGTGGAGGTGGGGAACCAGTCGCCGGCCGAGGTGATGCCCGTGGTGTTGGCGGCGCCGACCTTGTCGGGGAACTCCCTGGGCGAGTTGGCGCCGTTCGACATGAAGACGAACTTCGGGTTGAACCGTAGCTGCACCAGGCTCTTGACCTGGGCGTAGGCGTCGTTGTTCTGCGTACCTGCGACGAGTACGTCGGGGTGGGCCGCGGCGATGCCCGACACGACCGGCGACATGTCCTGCGTCTCCGCCGGATAGATCTGCTTGTAGACGGTCCGGATGCCGGCGGCCTCGAAGGCCGTGCGGATGTTCTCCGCGATGGGGCCCGCGAACGGGTCGTCGAGCTCGGCGTAGGCGGCGGTCTTCGGGCGCTGCGAGGCCGGCAGAGACAGGATCCAGTCGGCGAAGACCTTGCCGGATTCGACGCTGGGCGCGGGCTGCACGAAGAACAGGTTGTGCAAGTGCTGGGCGAAGACCTTCGGTCCGCCGCCGGCCGGCTCCAGGAAGGCGTAGCCGTAGCGGCGGGCCACCTGCGAGGCCGGGACGGTGAGCAGGCTGGAGAAGGGGCCGAAGACCAGGTCCACGTGGTCGCGATTGATGAGATTCTGGTAGTTGGTGATGACCTGGGTGGGGCTGGAAAGATCATCGACGACCTTGACCTGGACCTTGCGTCCGAGCAGGCCGCCGTGGGCGTTCACCTGGTCGGCCCACAGCTGGTAGCCGCGTTCGACCGCCTGTCCCGAGTCGGCGAAGTCGCCGGTCAGCGAGACGGAGGCGCCGATCACGAGGGGGCCGCCGCGGTGCCCGCCTGCGGCCGGACCAGAGCCGGCACCGGCGGGCGATGCGCAACCGGCGGCGAGGAGTGCGGCGCAGCAGGCCGCGAGGAAGGACAGCCGGCGTCCGCCGGCGCGGGTGAGGCGAGGGTTGGTGGGGTGTCTCATGGTGCGTTCTCCTGACTCGTCCTTGAGTGCAGTGCGCGCGGGCGTGCGTGGAGACGGGCTGGGGCCCCGGGGGCTCAGTACGCGTTGGCGACGAAGAGCTCCTGGGCTGGGAACTTCGTCAGGATCTGCGGGCCGGCGGCGGTGACGACGACTTCCTCCTCGATACGTGCGGCGGAGAAGCCGTCGTCGGCCGGGCAGTAGGTCTCCAGGGCGAAGACCATGCCCTCCTGGAGCTCGACCGGATGTTCCAGGCTGTTGAGCCGGCTGATGACCGGCCGCTCGTGCAGGCCCAGCCCCAGGCCGTGGCCGAACTGGAGGCCGAAGGCCGCCCGCTCGTCTGCGAAGCCGAAGTCCTCCGCGCGTGGCCACAGCCGGGCGATGGCGTCGGTGCCGACACCCGGCTTCACCGCGGCGATGGCCGCGTCCATCCACTCCCGGGCGCGGGTGTAGGCGTCACGCTGGGAGGCGGTGGCACTGCCGACGCCGAAGGTGCGGTAGTAGCAGGTGCGATACCCGTTGTAGGACTGGATGACGTCGAAGAAGGCCTGGTCGCCGGGGCGGATGAGACGGTCGGAGAAGTTGTGCGGATGCGGGTTGCACCGCTCGCCGGAGACCGCGTTGATCGCCTCGACCTGGTCCGAACCCATCTCGTACAGGCGCTTGTTGGCGAGTGCGACGATCTCGTTCTCCCGAACGCCCGGTTTAAGCGCCTCGGCGATGTCCTGGTAGACGCCGTCCACCATGGCCGCTGCCATGGACAGCAATGCGATCTCGTCCTGGTTCTTGATCACGCGCGCGTCGAGCATCAACTGCTGCGCGTCGACCACCCGCAGCCCCTGACGCTGCATCTCGAAGAGGAACGGCGGCTCCACGATGTCGACGCCGACCGGCAGATCGGCGACTCCCGCGTCCTCCAGCAGGCCCCGGATCTCACGGACCGCCGCCTCCATGAGGCCGACCGCCGGCGCGATCCCGCCGCGCAGTCCGAGCATGCCGGCCCGGCAGTCCGCCGGCGCCAGCCAGGGTGCGTAGAGCTGGTGGTGGCGCGCCGCCGAGCCGAAGTCCCACAGTACGGGACCGGCGTCGCGGGTCAGCAGCGCGTAGCGCGTCATCTTGTCGCCGAGCGCCCCGCCGATCCAGGTTTGCGTGGTGTAGCGGATGTTGTAGAAGTCGAAGAGCAGGAAGGCACCGCACTCGCTCGACTCCAGCGCCGCCCGGGCACGGGAGAGCCGGTAGGTGCGCAGACGGTCGTGGTCGACACGCTGCTCGTGGTCGACTGCGCTGTGGCCGTAGGCGGGTATCGGCCGCGCTGCGGCGGAGGGGAGGCCCGGGGCCAGCACGGCGTTGGTGTCGGCCATCGGGCTCAGCCCTCCTGGGCGGCGGCCGGGCTCAGGCCGTCGTCGACGGGGACGTTCTCCGGGGTCAGCTCGATGCCGGAGCGCCGGGCCTGCTCCAGGATCAGCGTCGCGAAGTCCTCCTCGCGGTGTCCGGCACCGACCGCGGCCGCCACGAGCTGGGCTGCCGCCGAGGCCACCGGCATCGGCACTTCCAGCTCACGGGCGGCGGCGAGGCCGAGGTCGAAGTCCTTGCGCAGCAGCGGCATCGTGAAGGTCGGTGCGAAGTCCAGGTTGACCAGGGCCGGCGACTTGTATCTGGTGAAGGCCGAGCCCATGACGGAGTCATTGAGGAACTCGAGGAAGGCCGCGCGGGACGCACCGCCCTGCTGGGCCAGAACGGTGATCTCCGAGAGCGCCTGGATCACGACCCCGAGGAAGACGTTGTGGGCGATCTTCACCAGGCGCGCGGTCTCTCCCTCGCCCACGTAGGTGCAGCCACGGCCGAGGCGGCCGAGGAGCGGCTGCGCGGCGTCGAAGGCCGTGCGCGGTCCGGAGACCGCGAGCGTCGCCTGTCCGGCGGCGACGACCTTGGGATTCCCGCTGACGGGCGCGGCCAGGAAGTCCGTGCCGCGCTTGGCCGCCTCGCCGCGCACGAGCGCCGACACCTCCATCGAGACGGTGGAGTTGTCCACGATGAGGCCCGGGGTGGCTGACGGATCGGTGAGCACCCCGTTCTCGCCCAGGGTCACGGCCTCCAGGTCGGCGGAGGCGGACACCATCGTGAAGACGATGTCGCGATCGGCGAGCTCGCACGGCCGGTCGACAACCGTGGCGCCCCTCTCGGCGAGCTGTTCGGCCTTGGCACGGGTGCGGTTGCACACGGCGACGTCGAATCCGGCGGCCAGCAGGCGCTCGGCGAGCTTGCGGCCCATCCGGCCGGCGCCGATCCAGCCCACGGTAGGGCGTTCCTTGCTGAGGTAGGGCATGGCCTGCTCCATCTGGGAGGTCGGGCTAACGGCAGACATGCACTCGATTGCAGGCGAGCAGGGTCGTTTTGTGGTGGCCTCGTTCGAGACTCTCTGCAATCGGTTGCGAAGACCATGCGGCCCAGGTCTGGCTTTGTCAACGGGTCCGGCAGCAACTCTCCGGTGCGTCAAGTACAAACGAGATCCACCCATCGGATCCACGGTGCAATCGGTTGCGGTCACTCATTGCCGCGCACTACGGTGAAGCATGAGCAGACGACCAACGATGGCCGATGTCGCGCGCGCGGCCGGGGTGCACAAGGCCACCGCCTCGCGTGCCCTCAGCCCGCACTCGAGCGGCCAGCTCAATCCGGAGACGGTCCGCAGAGTCCTCGCGGCCGCCAAGCAGCTGGGCTACACGCCGAACGCCGCCGCGCGGAGCCTGCGCACGAGTCGCTCCCGGACGGTCGGCGTGCTCATCCCGGACCTCACCAACCCTCTGTTCCCGCACCTCGTCCGCGGCATGGAGGACGTACTGCTGCCACGCGGCTACACCGCGCTCCTGGCCAACACCGACAACGACGAGGCGCATGAGCGCACGCAGTTCCAGGCGCTGACAGGCCGCCAGGTGGACGGGTTCATCGTGGCCACCGCCCGCCGGGACCACCCGCTGCTGCGCGAGGCACACGAGGCGGGAATCGCCGTGGTGCTCATCAACCGCACCACGGACCAGCCGCTGTTCCCCTGCGTCTGCGGGGACGACGCCACCGGCATCGGCCTGGCCGTGGACCACCTCGTCGGCCTCGGGCACACGGCCATCGCCCATGTCTCCGGTCCCCGGACCCTCTCCCCCGGCGTCGTTCGCGCCCAGGCGTTCCACTCCGCTCTGGCCGCCCACGGAATCGACCCCGGCTCGTGCCCGGTCATCGACGCGCCCTCCTACTCGGAAGCGGCCGGGGCGACCGCCGCCGACGAGCTGCTGGAGCGCTCCCCGGCGATCACGGCCATCGTCGCCGGCAACGACCTCATCGCCCTGGGAACCTTGCACACCCTGCGCCGACGGGGCCTGCGCTGCCCGCAGGACGTGTCGATCATCGGGTTCAACGATATGCGCTTCGTCGACGAGTTCCAGCCTCCACTCACGACCGTGCACGTCCCTCATCACGAGCTCGGCGCGGAGGCGGCCCGGCTCCTGCTCGACCAGCTGGAAGGAGAGGACCGCGGGACCGGGGTCCCCAAGAGGGTGCTCCTGCCCGTCGACCTGGTGGTCCGCGCGTCGACCGCACCACCGCCGCACCGACCCTGACCGTCCTCCGTCGACAGCCACTCAGGCGCCACTGGGTGTGGCGTGTGCTCGGACGCGGAGGCCACGGTCATGGTGTTCGCCCCTCCTAGCACCCTTCCGTCCGTATCGGCAAGGACCACCCATAGTCCCTGGTCGTCCTCCGTGTCCCTGTCGCCGCCCAACGGACCGCGGACGTGGGCCCGAACAAACCTGCCGTCTGCACTGACCACGACGGAGCGCTGTCAGCGTAGAGGTGGTCCTTGTCGTGCGCGTACTCGCCGAACGACAGGCGCAAGAGGGTGCAGCCGCCGTCCCAGCAGCCCGGTCGAGCCTCTGAGGCCCGCTCCCCAGCGCCCTGGCCGCGCCACTTTCGATCGATGACGGTGTCGCCGGAGCGGATGCGGCGGTGTCCGCCGGCGTGCACGCGGTGCGGTCGGTGAAGACCACCGGTGCGACGCCCGCAGGCATCCCGGCTGGCTTCGTGTTGGCGGTTCAGTTGGGTGGTGTGCGGGTGGTCGCCCGGTTCCAGGTGGGTGTCCTGACGGGCGGTCGGGCAGCTCGCTGTCGTCCGGTCACGATCACTTGCCAGATGGCGAGAAGCAGCAGCGTGCCGGTTTCGGCGACGAGGCTGAGGACGGCTTGCGGCGCGGGCTGCAGACCGTGCTCCGTGAATCCGAACACGCCTACGGTGCGCGAAGCGGTGAAGCCGCCGAGGGCGCCGAGCGCGACCCCTGCCGCGACGGCCCTCAGCAGCAAGGGGGGTGTCCTGATCATGAGCAGGGCAGCGAGGGCGAAGGCAGCGCTGGCCTGGAGCAGGAACAAGGGGCCGATGATGTGGACGAAGCGGTACTCATCCATGTAGAGCTGGGCGTGGATGTATCCGCCGGCCGCGAGGGTTGCGGCGGTCGCCGACCGCAGGGTGGGGACGAGCAGTCTTTGGACGTTCATGCCAGCCTCTGGTCTTTGATGGCCAGTTCGCGGTCGCCTTGGCGGTAGCCGACGCTGCGGATGCCGAGTGCGTCTTTGAGCTGTCGGGCGGGGACGACCTGCGGGGTGGGGGCGGGGGCGCGGCCCGGTTTGGGCAGGGGGTAGGCGGTGGTGGTGGCGGAGTGGAAGGTGATGTTGCCCTCTGTCTTGGTGAACAGCTGGTGGACGTGCCCGTTGAGACAGGTGACGGACGAGAAGCGGCGCAGGAGAGCGATCACCTTGAGGGCGTCGTCGGTGCTCCAACCCCACTGCGGGTACATGGCGAACAGCGGGATGTGGCTGAAGACCACGATGGGGGTGTCCGACGACAGCCCGGCGAGGTCCTTGCGAACGAAGTCGATCTGGTCGTTGCCGAGGTGGCCGAGCTTCTCGAGGCTCAGGGTGTTGACCAGGGCGATGAAATGCACGCCGTGGGTGTCGAAGCTGTACCATCCGTCGCCGAGTGTGCCCATGCCGAAGGTCCGGCGATAGGCGCGGCCCGCATCGCCGATGGAGTCGTGCTCGCCCGGTACGGTGAAGACGCGGTCTGTCTTCATTCGGGCCATCATCTGCTTGACCTGGTCGAACTGACTGGTCGTGGACAGGTGTGTCAGGTCGCCGCTGTGCATGACGAAGTCAGGCCTGAATCCGAGCGAGTTGACCTGGTTGATCGCTTCGGTGAATGAGCCGGCCACGTCCGTGTTCGCCGGGCCCTGGAAACCGATATGGCTGTCGGACACCTGCACGAACCGCAGCGCGCCGCTTCCCGCCTCGGCGGCCCCGGCGTTGGTGCCCCGGGAGTCCGCGATATGACTGATCACCTCCCCACTGGCCACGGTCAGCACCACCGCACCGCCGAACCACCCTGCATGCCGCATGAGTTGGCGTCGAGTCATGCCGTGTTCGCTTGGGGGCCGACGGACGTCGTCGGCCAGTGCGCCGTCGTGAGTGTCGTGATAGTCGGCCATCAGGTCACCTCCACGGTGCCGGTCATGAACGGATGGATGGTGCAGAGGTAGGCGTAGGTGCCGGGTTTGGTGAACGTGTAGTTGTAGGTGGCGTGGGTGGCCAGGGCGGCGGAATGCAACGGCCCGCCCGATCCTGCGCTGGTGACGGTGTGGGCGTCGGTGTCCTGATTGGTCCACGTCACCGTCGTGCCCACTTTGACCTTCAGACTGGCCGGGGAGAATGCGAAGTTCTTGATCGCCACGGCGTTCCCGGTCACCGGCGCGGCCGGCGCGCCCGTGCTCGATGGACTCATGGGCATGGTCATGCTGGGCATCGGCGAGGTGCCGGGAGCGGTGCCCGCCGGGTTCGCCGGCCCCGTGGCCCCGGGCGTCCCGGCCGTCTGGTGCTGACCCGGCCCGGGTGTGATGGTGCCGGCTCCGGTGGACGAGGAGTGCGACGACTGGCCGCATGAGCTGAGGAGCCCCAGTGCGCCGGCAGTGGCGACGGTGGCGACGGCCAGTCCGGCCGCAGCGCGTGATCGCCGGCCAGGTGTGCGGAATTTCAGGTGCATGGTGTCCGTTCCTCACTGATCAGGCGGAGAGGGGGCTGCGCCGGCGGAGGGCGCAGGCAACCGCAGGGATGTGGGTGGATGTCGTGTTCACGGGTGCGCGCTCCTCACGGCCCCGAACGAGCACGGGCGCTGCCCCGTACCGACGCGGACCTCGACGTGCCTCGCGCTGCACATCCGCCCCCGCGCTGCACACCCGCCCTTGCGCGCCGCGAAGGTGCAGGCGGCATGAGGCAGTTCCCCCTGCGGGGAGCCGCGAGGGACTCGGGGCCGGTCGGCGGTGCCCGTAGGGATGGTGCGCACGCTGGGCCAGGTGGAGTTCTGCCCCCGAGGCTGCGCAGCCCTCGACCGCTGTGCGTGTCGAGAGCCGCGTAGAGCCGTCGACGAGGTGTGCGCCGGGCATCGGCCGGGGCTGCGTGGTGCCGCCGAGTTCGATCCACGGGGGCGGGCTGATCGCGGTCGGAGCCGGGAGCACGTGGCGTGGCGTTTCTCGGTCACCTCTGACCCATCCTTTGTCATATGGGAGTCGATGAGGGATGACGCGTAAGTGGGCCCTTGTCCGCATCCACGGACGGCGGTGGTCCCACGGTTCGGTAGATATGCACTTTTTATGAGATCTCGTGGTGTCGCCGCGGATAAGCCGGCCTCCCCCGGGGCCGCGCACACCTGACCCGGTGGCGCCGTACGGCGCGGCACGGGCATATCGGCCTGCGGCGGCCGCAGAGCGCCATCTGCTCCGCGCCGTGCATTACGGGACAAAGTGGGACATGTGCGTAATGATCGGTCCATGCCCTGGAGTCCCCGAAAACGTGGTCCAAGGACCGATCCGGATCGCTCCGCGCACCGTGTCTCTGGTAGAGGGACCCTCTCGACCGCAGACGAGGAACTGCTGCGCACTCTGTACGCGGAGCACGCAGGGCCCCTGTTCCACTACGTGCTGCGACTGACCTCGGGAGATCGGCAATGGGCGGAGGATGTGGTGCAGGAGACGCTGCTGCGGGCGTGGCAGCATCCCGCCGCGTTCGACCCCGCACGCGGCCCGGCCCGGGCATGGCTGTGTACGGTCGCGCGGCATCTGGTCATCGACGCCCACCGAGCCCGGCAGGCCAGGCCGGCCGAGGCCGGCGGCGATGCGCTGGAGCGAGCCGCCGAGCAGCAATCGGGCGAGGACGAGATCGAGCAGGCGCTGCAGAGCTGGGCGGTTGCCGAGGCCGTCCGGTCACTGTCCCCGGACCACCGCGCCGTCCTGCTGGAGACCTACTACCGGGGTCGGACCATGGCGGAGGCCGCACAGGTGCTGGGCATCCCGCTGGGCACCGTGAAGTCACGTACGTACTACGCCCTGCACGCCTTGCGGCTGGCGCTTCAGGAGCGGGGGATCGAGCCATGACCATGGCGGGCAGGAGGCGGCGACCATGAGTGCGGAGCACGACGCCCTCCGGCTGGCGCTGGGAGGGTACGTCCTGGGCACGCTGCCCTCGGAGGAAATGGCACGCGTGCGCGTCCACCTCGCGCAATGCGCCGATTGCCGGGCCGAACACACCCAGCTGGCGGGGTGTGCCGCGCTGCTGGCGACAGTGACCGAAGCCGAAGCCTCAGGCCAGACGGTGCCGGCGGCCGAGGGCGACCTGGCCGACCGGCTGGTGGCACGGGCAGCCGAAGACGCGCAGGGCTCCCCGCCCGAGCGGCCCGGTGTGCCCGCAGGGTCACAGGCGCCGCAGGGGGGTGCGCTGGAGAGGTTGCTTCAGCAGGCCGCGGCCCGGCGCCGCAGGACCTGGCGTCTGCAACTGGCCGGCGCTGCCGCCTCACTGACGTTCATCGCGGCAGCGGCCGGCGGCACATGGCTGGCGACTGTCGGATCCCTGGGCAGTCAGGCGAGGCCCCCTGGACCGACCGCGCCGACCGCCTGGCGCACCTTCTCCGGAAGCGATCCCACCACCGGCGTCTCCGCCTCGGTGAAGGTCTCGCCCTCGGCCTGGGGCAGTGTCCTGCAGGTCTCCGCCAAAGGGGCACCCGCCGGAATCACCTGCCGACTGCAGGCGGTCGGGCCCGGCGGAGCGAGGGCGGACGGCGCCACCTGGCGGGCAGGCGAGTACCCTCCCGGCACCACGATCCCAGGGGCGGTTCCCATGTCCCCGGGAACCATCGAGCACTTCGAGATCATCGCCGGCAACGGTCAGAAGCTCGTCACAATCCGCGCGTGAAGCGACGGGAGCCCATGCGGCCCCGTCGACGGGGCGGGCTCCTGGCGCACCGACCGCCTCCTCGCGTCCCGGCGCGGCTCGCAGGAAAGGCGCACCGACCGCGACAGGGCCGACCGCGGCACACTTCGGGCGTCCACCCACCGCCCCCGCCACGCGTGCGGCTGTCGGGTGTGAGCGCACGGCGGCACGAGAGCGCCGCGTGCACGGCGGCCCCGCAGGCCGACGCCGGTACCTCGCCGGCCGCACGCTGATCAGCGCCACGGGCGTGGTGGCGGCTGGTGGCCCAAGCGGCTGCCAGAGACCGGAAGAGGTCACCTGCGCGGCCGGACTGATCGAGGTGAAAGCCGTCCGGGTGTACGACCAGCCGATCGAGGGGCGGCCGCATGCGGTCGTCGAGCTGGCAGCTGTGGTGCCACACGTTCCCAGGACCGGTCGGCTGCTGCGGCTGCTCGGCCTGCACAATCTGTCAGCAAAGGACTGTGTCGGCACCGGGGTGGCAGTTCTGCGTCCCGGTCGCGAGGGTCTGGCCCGCCACCGTCACACGGCGTCCGGGCCACGGCAGACCGGCCACCACGCAGGGGCCCGGATCCTGCTCACGGCGCGCCGACGGTTTCCGGGAGCTGGTCGAACTCACCCCCGATTCCGGCGAACCGGCACGGTCTCAAGCGACTTGGTGCACGAGTGCGCCGACGGAGCGTGCAGCCGGGCCATCGACATTCACGTGACCCGCAAAAATCCAGCAAAAGGGGCGAACCACTCGAACCGTTCCGTGTGCCTCGACCGTGGAACTGAATGAGCGCGCCCCTACAGGATCCGGCCCACCGACCGCCCCCGAAGGGGTTGGCGGGTCTCCCCCATTCCGGTCTCCGCACATCCACAGAAGAGCCAGAAGACCATGTTTGTGACCGACTCCCCCAGCCCGAGTTCACTGCTCGGCCAGCCCTGCGACCACCAGGCACTGCTCACCCTGCCCGCGCAGGAGTCACACGTCCCCGCCGCTCGTCACTTCGCGGCCGATCTGCTGGCGACCTGGAGCGTGCCCTCAAGCGAGCGGGACTCCGCCGTACTCATCATCGACGAACTCGCCGCCAACGCCGCCCAGTACGGCCACGAGCGCATGACCCTGCTGCTCGTCCTCGACCACGGCACCCTGCACATCGTGGTCAGCGACTCCGGCACGGCCGTGGAGCACCCCCGCCCCGACATCGCCCCCGACGAACACGGTCGCGGCACCGGCATCGTCCAGTACCTCGCTCAGTCGACCGAGATCCACCGGACGCGCAACGGCTGCGAAGTCCGCGCCTGCCTGAGGTGCTCGACATGACCGGCCCGGGCGTTCCGCGCGAGCTGCGGTGCCGGGTCACCAGACGGCCACGCAAGTGGGGCCTCGCGACCCACAAGCCGCGCCCCGTCGACAGCTGCCCGGGCCCGGCCCAGGCTCCCATGCGGTCCGCGGCACATCCACCGGCCCTCGATCACAGCCACCCCGACCACGACACGGTGCCGTGTCGACGCTGCGGCGCCGGCCCCTGCGAACCGGCGGAGTGGTGACCGTGGACCTCACCCCGAACAGCCGTGAGGACACCGGCGCCCCGCCAGCGCACCAGGCATACGCGAATGAGCCCGATCTGCGCCGCGAGATGCACCGAGTGCTCGCTCTCGGGGCCGAACGCGACGGCCGCCAGGCCAGGCCCGTCACCGGCCCCCCGGTCGACGCGACGGCCGCCGAACGGGCCTGGCTGCTACGCCGGGCGGCCCTCATGGACCGGATGGCCCTGCATGACCCCGGCCCCGGCCCGGTCGCAGCCGCCGCGGAAACCGCCGAGCAACTCGTCCTGCACGACCGCCGCCATCCCGACCTGGTGGCCGGCCCGCTCCACCCCGACGCGATCACGCTCGCCTCCGGACGTCGCCTCTACGTCCGCCAGGAGTACGCCGCCTGGACGGCCGCCGGGCGCCCCGGAACCTGAACCTCCCCCGACCCGTCAGGAAGAAGGACACATGACCCGCAAGGAGATCGAAACCCGGCACGCCCCCGCAGCAGCCGGCCAACTCCACCCGCCTCGCCCTCCACGCCCGGCCGCCATGCGTGGACATCGCGCCACCCGGCGGCAGGAACGGTCACGTCAGGAAAGGCCGGCAGACGCATCGCGGCCGAGCGCGAAGACTCATCAGCCGTTCCCGGTGTCAGACGGTGGTTGCTCCCAGGGGCAGTGGCTGGGCGTCCGTCCGGCCCAAACGCCCCCGCACATCTCGGGGGTACGGCAGCCGGCGCCGGTGGCGCGTACGCACCCGTGCCCGCGCCCTCGGCCGTGTCCCACCTCCTGTATCGGGCGGGCTTGTGAGTGAGACATCGCTCCGGGCACCCGGCTGTGCCTTCGACTGCACGGACCATCCCGACGGGTTCGAGCGGGAGTCGTTCCACCGCGGCGGCGAGGGCGATGCCTGCCTTGCCGGCCATCAGCCGCGGGAGCATGCCGGCACCGGCGAGGTCTGTCTCGATGTCCAGGACCTGACTGTGGTCGTGGGCCATGGCCACAGGATCCTCCACAAGGTGTCCTTTCCTGTCGGCGAGAGGTGTCTGCTCGCGATAGTCGGACCCAGCGGGGCAGGAAAATCCACGCTCCTCAACGCCCTCACGGGCCTGCGCCCAGCGGATCGCGGCACGGTGCTGTACGACGGACGTGACCTCTACCGCAACTACGCCGAACTCCACCGGCGCCTCGGGCTCGTCCCTCAGGACGACATCCTGCACACACAGCTCCCCGTGCGGCGCGCCCTCAGTTACGCGGCCCAGCTGCGCTTTCCGCAGGACACCGCGCCGGCACAACGGCAGGCACGGGTCGAGGAGGTCATCCGGGAACTGGGCCTGGGAGAACGCGCCGACCGGCCCATCCACAGCCTCTCCGGAGGGCAGCGCAAACGCGTCAGTGTGGCCCTGGAGCTACTGACCAAGCCGTCCCTGCTGTTCCTCGACGAGCCGACCTCCGGCCTCGACCCCGGTATGGACCGCTCGCTGATGCGCATGCTGCGCCGCCTCGCGGACGATGGACGAACCGTCATCGTTGTCACCCACAGCGTGCTCAGCCTCGACGAATGCGACCTCCTGCTGGTGCTCGCACGTGGCGGCGAAGTCGCCTACTACGGACCACCGTCCGAGGCCCTGCCCTTCCTCGGCTTCGCGGACTGGCCAGAGGCATTCGTGGCGTTCGAGACAGCGGGCGACCGCGAATGGGCGAAGGAGTACCGGCACTCACCTCACCATCAGCGGTACGTCACGGACTTCAGCATGCAGCAACCCGCCTCCCGGGCTCAGGCGCGGCGAGCAGGACCACCCCTGCGGCGACAGACGTGGGGCTCCCAGCTCGGCACGCTGGCCAGACGCTACGCTGCCGTTCTTGGCACCGACCGTACCTTCCTGAGCGTCATGATCGCGCTTCCTGCAGTGATGGGCGTCCTGACCCGGTTCATCGCCGGCAGCCGGCTCAACCGTGACACGGCAACCAGCGCCCTGCTTGTCCTGTGCATCGGCGCCGTACTGACCGGCGCGGCCAACGCCGTGCGCGAGCTGGTCAAAGAAAACGTGATCTACCAGCGGGAGCGAGCCGCCGGCCTGTCCAGATCCGCCTACGTGACGTCCAAGATTCTGGTCCTCGGCACCATCACAGTGATCCAGGCCGCCGTGCTCGCAATGGTGGCACTCTCCGGTGTCGACCTGAACGCGCCACGGGGCCTGGGGGTACTGATGCCGCCGCTTGCCGAAATCACCCTCGTGCTGACCCTCCTGGCTTTCGCGGCAATGACGCTCGGCCTCCTCCTCTCAGCGCTCGTACACAAACAGGAGGTGACCATGCCGCTGCTCGTACTGCTGGCCATCGTCCAGGTGGTCTTCTGCGGCGCCCTGGTGAAACTCCACGGAAGGCCCATCGTCGAATACCCAGCATGGCTGGCGCCCTCCCGATGGGCGTTCGCCGCGATGGCCGGAACCATCCAGCTTGCCTCCGTCCTCCCGGACAAGAAGGTGAAAACCGATCCGCTCCTGCAACACACGGCCGCCGCATGGCTGCTGAGCACCGGCATGCTGCTCTTGCTGTCAATCGTCTTCGCAGTGGCCGTCGCCTGCCTGCTACGGCGCCGCGAACCCGCCATGATGCGCAAGTAGAGCCCCGGCAAAAGCCCGCCCCCCGGCCGGCCCGGCCCGGGGCACGAGCCCACCCATCCCAGTGAGAAGGTGAAGACTATGTTCCGCAACGCACTTGAGCCGTGGCACCTGGTGCTCCTGGTTCTGGTGATCGTCCTCGTGTTCGGCTCGAAGA